>NZ_QNFZ01000948.1 GCF_003313395.1 Nonomuraea lactucae
CGGCGGGCCACCCCGCGAGCCCGTCCCTCGCGGCCGGAGGGGTCCCGAGCGGTCCCGACCCGAGCGGTCCCGACCCGAGCGGTCCCGACCCGGGCGGGCGCGACCCCGGCGGGCAGGGGGTGCGGGTTCCGGACGGGCGAGGAGGGCTGGTCTCGGGGGTCAGGCTCGCGTCCGGGGTGACGCTGGTGCTCGACGGCGTGGCCCGCACCCCGTCCACAGACGACATCCAAGCGGTGCTGGCAGCGGCCCGCCCGCTCCTGGCGGTGCTCGAAGAGAGGAAGCTCCTATGAAGATCACTTCGCTCGAGCCCGACCGGTGCCCGCCGGTCCCTGACGCGGGGTTCGGCGCGCTGCGCACCGAGCGGGGCAACCTGCCCCTGGAGAGCGTCGACGTGACCGCCGCCATCTCCGGCCTCATCGCCGGCGTGGAGGTGACGCAGGGCTTCCGCAACCCGTTCGACGTCACGCTGGAGGCCACGTACGTCTTCCCGCTCCCCGACAGGGCGGCGGTGACCGGGTTCAGGATGGAGGCCGACGACCGCGTGATCGAGGGGGTGCTCAAGGAACGCGGGCAGGCCAGGGTCGACTACGACCGGGCGCTGCGCGAGGGCCGCCGGGCGGCGATCGCCGAGGAGGAGCGGCCGGACGTGTTCACGATCAGAGTGGGAAACCTCCTGCCCGGCGAGCGCGTCACCGTCAGGCTGTCGCTGAGCCAGCCGCTGCCGTACGAGGACGGCGCGGCCACGTTCCGCTTCCCGCTGGTCGTCGCACCCCGCTACATCCCCGGCACGCCGGTGGACGGGCTTTCGGCGGGCGACGGCACGGCGCCCGACACCGACGCGGTGCCGGACGCCTCCCGGATCACCCCGCCCGTGCTGCTGCCCGGCTTCCCGGACCCGGTGCGCCTGTCGCTGTCCGCGACGATCGACGCCGCCGGGCTGGACCTGCGCGAGGTGGCCTCCAGCCTGCACGTGACCGAGGAGGAGGGCGACACCGTCCGACTCCGCCCGGGCGAACGGCTGGACCGCGACTTCATCCTCCGGCTGGCGTTCGAGGCGTCCACGGCGCTGCAGCTCGATGGCCGGGGCACGTTCTCGCTGACGGTCGTGCCGCCGGCGCTGCGGGCGGCCCGCACGCCGCGAGACCTGGTGCTCCTGCTCGACCGGTCGGGCAGCATGGGCGGCTGGAAGATGGTGGCCGCCCGCCGGGCGGCGGCCCGCATCGTCGACACGCTGACCTCGGACGACAGGTTCGCGGTGCTCACGTTCGACTCGGTGGTGGAGCAGGCGTTCGAGGGGCTCGTGGAGGCGTCCGACCGCAACCGCTACCGCGCCGTCGAGCACCTGGCCCGGGTGGACGCCCGCGGCGGCACCGAGCTCCTGGAGCCGCTCCGCCAGGCCGTGTCCCTGCTCAGCGGCCGGGCGCCCGAGGGCCGGGAACGGGTCGTGGTGCTGGTCACCGACGGCCAGGTGGGCAACGAGGACCAGATCCTGGAGCAGGCGGGCGGCGCCCTGTCTGCCATGCGGGTCCACGCGGTCGGCGTCGACCGGGCCGTGAACGCCGGCTTCCTCGGCCGGCTGGCCGGGCTGGGCGCGGGGCGGTGCGAGCTGGTCGAGTCGGAGGACCGGCTCGACGCGGCCATGGAGCAGATCCACCGGCGCATCGGCGCCCCCCTGGTGACGGACCTGTCGCTCAAGGGCCTCGACGTGGAACCGGGCACCCTCACGCACCTGGGCTCGATCTTCCCCGGGGTGCCGCTGCGCGTGCACGGCCGCCACCGGGGCGGCGACTCGGTGACCGTACGCGGGCTGGCGGCGGGCACGCCGTGGGAGCAGCAGGTCACCGGCACGGTCGTGGACAGCCCCGCGATCCGCGCGGTCTGGGCGCGCGCGCACCTGCGCGAGCTGGAGGACCGCTACGCGATGGGCGAGCACGAGCTGGAGGCGGAGATCGTACGGACCTCGCTGGAGAACGGGGTCCTCTGCCGGTTCACGGCCTACGTGGCGCTGGACACCAGGCAGGTCGCCGAGGGCGCGCCGGAGCATCGCGTCATCCAGCCGGTGGAGCCGCCGAGCGGCTGGGAGATGCCCTCGGCGCCGCCCGCGATGACGGGCTTCATGGCGCAGGCGGCGGTGATGGCGGCCCCGGGCGGCTTCCGGAGCCGTTCCCTCGCCTTCGACTCCGCCCTGGACGAGACGCCCCTCGCGGGCGGTCCGGCCGGCGACGCGGAAGGCCCGCTCGGAGGGGGCGGCCCGGCAGGCGGATCGGCCGGTGGATCGGAGGGTGGCTCGGTGGGTGGCTCGGTGGGTGGCTCCGTGGGGCGCGGGGCTCGGGGGCCGAGGTTCGGCAGGCCCGCCGTGCCTCCGGCGCCCGCCCGGCGCGGGTCACACGGCCTGGAGGCGGTCAGGACGCAACTGGTGGCGGAGCTCGACCGGCTGCGCGCCCTGCGGGTGGCCGACCCGCTCTACCTCGCCGACCTGGGCTCCCGCCTCGCGGCCCTGTCCGCCTACCTCGGCGGCCACGCCGAACTCTCGGCCCTGGCCCGCGAGCTTGAGGCCGCCGAGCAGCCCGGCGCCGACGCGGAGGCGCTGCGGTCGCACGCCGTGGACGTCCTGACGGCGCTCACCGGAGGCGGCCCCTCGCCCGAGCCCCGCCCCCCGTTCTGGAAGAGAGGCTGACGAACGACAAGGGCCGCGCGCCCGGCAATGGGCTGGGCCGCCCGGAGCCGGGTGGCAGTCGGGTGGCGCAGGGGGGCGGGTGGCTGACGTGGAAGAGAACTTCGGCTGACCCTCCGGCGACATCGGCCGGAAATGCGAACGGGCGTCTGTCGAACTCCGCCCCTCTGTTCTATCGTCACGGTACATGGCGACCTCTCGCGCACCCCTGCGCTTCGCCGAGGCGGTCTCCGTCACCGTTTCCGCGGCCGCGAAATCGGGTTTCTTCTTCGATTTCGACGGCACGCTCGCGCCCGTGACACGCGATCCGGGCGCGGTCGTCCCCGTCGCGGGAGCGCTCGAGCGGCTGGCCGCGCTGTCGAGGCTGGTGGGCAGGGTCGCCGTGGTCTCGGCCCGGCCGGTGGCGTTCCTGTGCGAGCGGTTCGCCCAGTTGCCCGCCGTGCGGCTGTACGGGCTGGACGGCCTGCAGACCGTGGCCGGGGGTGAGATCCGGACCGACCGGGAGGCCGAGCCGTGGGCGCCGGTCATGCGGCGGCTGGCCGAGGAGGCCGCGCGCGAGCTGCCCCGGGGGGTGCAGGTCGAGGACCGGGGGCTGATGGTGGCGCTGCACTACAGGGCGGCGCCGGGCGCGCGGGGCGCCGTGGAGCGGTGGGCGTCGGCCAGGGCGGCCCGGCTGGGCCTGACCGAACAGCTGGGCCGGATGGTGGTCGAGCTCAGGCCCCCCGTACGGCGCGACCTGGGCACGGTCGTCGGCGAGGAGTCCGCCGGACTGGTCACGGCCTGGTACTTCGGCGACGACCTGCCCGACGCGCGGGCCTTCGAGGCGCTGCGCGAGCGGGAGCGGCGGGATCCGGCGTTCGCCGGCGTCAGGGTGGCGGTGGCCGACTCGGAGACGGGTGACGAGCTGGCCCGCCGGGCCGATCTCGCCCTCGGCTCCCCCGCGGAAATCCCGATGCTGCTGGACCAGGTGATCAGGGCGTTCGCCGGACGACAATGACCGGACGCCGGATAATGGCCGGGCTTTCGCCGATGAATGGCGGACCGAATGGGTCTCCGCCATTCCGCAAGAATGGCGTACGCACACCCCACCCGTTCATCCGGAAATGCCGGCGCGCGGTCCGTTTCGGTGCGGCACGGCCCATAGGCTGGACGGGTGACCACACTTGTCCTGGACGGCGGCCTCGCCACCCACCTCGAAGCGCTCGGCGCCGACCTGCGCGACGAGCTCTGGTCCGCACGGCTCCTGCTGGAGGACCCGGATCTGATCCGGCGGGTCCACGGCGACTACTTCGCGGCAGGGGCGCACGTGGCCACGACCGCCAGCTACCAGGCGTCCATTCCGGGGTTCGTCCGGCGCGGGCTGGACGTGGCACAGGCCGAAAGTCTCATCCGCCGTTCCGTGGAGCTCGCCGGGCAGGCTCGCGACGAGGCGGGCGGCGGGCTGGTGGCCGCCTCGGTCGGCCCGTACGGGGCCTACCTCGCCAACGGCGCCGAGTACACCGGCGACTACGACCTCGACGAGGACGGGCTGCTCGCCTGGCACCGGCCGCGCTGGGAGATCCTCGCCTCGGCCGGGGCCGACCTGCTGGCCTGCGAGACGATCCCGTCCTATCCGGAGGCGCGGGCGCTGGCCAGGCTGCTCGGCGAGACGCCCTCCCTCAAGGCGTGGGTGAGCTTCTCCTGCCGCGACGGCGAACACATCAACGACGGCACCCCGATCCGCGAGGCCGCCGCCCTGTTTGCGGGCGACCCGCGGGTGGTGGCCGTGGGGGCCAACTGCACGGCGCCCCGCCACATCCCGGGCCTCATCGCCGCGCTGTCGGGCGGCCTGCCCATCGTCGTCTACCCCAACTCGGGCGAGACGTGGGACGCCGAGCGACACCGGTGGCTCGGCCTGGCCGATCCGGTCGAGTACGGCCAGGCGGCCAAGGAGTGGGAGCGCGCGGGCGCCTCGCTGATCGGCGGCTGCTGCCGCACCACTCCCGACCACATCCGGCAGGTACGCGCCCACCTGCCCTGACCGCCCCCCGCCCTGGAGGGAGGCGGGCCCGGGCCGGGGGTCAGGCCGAGTGGACGGCCGGGGTCCGGCGGCGCTGCAGGAGGCCGTCCACGGCGAGCACGCCTCCCCCGGTGAAGCCGACGGCCAGCGCGCCGGCGGCGAGCGCCAGCACGAACTCGTAGCCGCCCTTGTCCACGGCGAACCCGTTCGCCAGGTGCACGAACACCATCGCGCCCACCATGTCCAGCGCCAGCACCGTGCCGGCCACGGGGAGCGCCGCGCCGAGGATCAGCGCCAGCCCGCCGACGACCTCCACCGTCATGACCACGGGAGCCGCCACGCCGGCGAGCGGGATCCCGACCGACTCGAAGAACTTCGCCGTCCCCGCCACGCCCATCGTGGCGAACTTCTGGTAGCCGTGCACGAGGAAGATCGCGCCGACGGCCACGCGGGCGAGCAGGAGCACGATGGAACGGGCCTGAACGAGCATGTCTCTCTCCTTTGGTCGTTCAGATTTGAACCATCACTGTAGCGGCATGTTCAAATCTGAACAACAAGTACACTTGGCCTCGTGACGGACACCCGGTGGCTCGACGAGACGGAGATGGCGGCCTGGCGGGCCTTCCTGGCGACCTCCCACCTGCTCGAACGGCGCATCGAGGAGCAGCTCAAGGCGTCCGCGGGCCTGACGCACCCGCAGTACGAGATCCTCGTACGGCTGTCGGCCC
Organism: Nonomuraea lactucae; assembly: GCF_003313395.1. GTDB lineage: Bacteria > Actinomycetota > Actinomycetes > Streptosporangiales > Streptosporangiaceae > Nonomuraea > Nonomuraea lactucae. The sequence continues at coordinate 5,402 of NZ_QNFZ01000948.1, forward strand.
AGCCCGGCCACCGGATGCGCATGACGGAGCTGGCCAGGGGCGTGGTCGCGTCCAAGAGCGCGCTGACCTACCAGATCACCCAACTGGAGAAGGCCGGCCTGGTCGAGCGCACCACCTGCCCGTCGGACGACAGGGGGGTGCTGGCCGTGCTCACCGGGGCGGGGATGCGCTGCCTGGAACAGGTGGCGCCGGGCCACGTGGAGGTGGTGCGGGCCTACCTGATCGACCGGCTCACCCGCGACGAGCTCGAGGTGATGACCACGGCCATGCGCAGGACCGAGCAGGCGCTCAGAGGCTGAGGGGCCCGCCGCGGCGGGCCGGACGCGCGATGCCGGGACTCAGGCCTTGGCGGCGCGGGCGGCGCGCTCGATCTCCAGCTTGGCGCTCGCGGCGTACTTGTCGACGTACTCCTGCTCCGACAGCTCCATGAGCGCGTACATGATCTCGTCCGTCACGGCCCGCAGCACCAGCCGGTCGTCCTCCATGCCGTAGTAGCGGGAGAAGTCGAGCGGCTTGCCGAACCTGACGCCCGGCCGGATGCCCAGCCTGGGCAGCGGCCGACCGGGCGGCATCATCTCGAACGTGTTGATCATCGCCCACGGGATGACGGGCGCGCGCGCCTCCAGCGCCAGCCGGGCCACGCCGGTCTTGCCCTTGTAGAGGCGGCCGTCGGGCGAGCGGGTGCCCTCCGGGTAGATGCCGAGGACGCTGCCCTCGCGCAGCACGCGAAGGCCGGTGCGCAGGGCGGCCTCGCTCGCCTTGCCGCCGGAGCGGTCGATCGGCAGGGTCCCGACGCCGCTGAAGAACAGCCTGGTGAAGAAGCCTTTGATCCCGCTGCCGGTGAAGTAGTCGGACTTGCCCAGCGAGATGACCTTGCGGCGCAGATGCAGCGGGCCGATGAAGTGGTCGGCGAACGACAGGTGGTTTCCGGCCAGGATCGCCGGACCGTGCCTGGGCACGTTGTCCGCTCCCTCGGCCCACGGCCTGAAGACGATGTGGAGAATCGGCCCCAAGATGACCTTGACCACCCAGTACAACACCCGGCCACCTCTTCCCCAGAGCGATGCCTGAAAGCCAGAGTCATCTTCGCATCTCAGGCGCGATGCTCATACACCAGCTCTCGCACAAAGGCCCTCGATCGTGCGACGATCGGGCAATTCCGGGATGAAATCCCAACGAGGAGCTGTTATGCCGCTCATGCCAGGCGCGGAGCCCTACCATCACGAAGCAGGCCAGGTCGGCGTGCTGCTCTGTCACGGGTTCACGGGCACGCCGCAGTCCCTGCGGCCGTGGGCCGAGTATCTGGCCGGCCACGGCCTGAGCGTCTCGCTGCCCCGCCAGCCGGGCCACGGCACGACCTGGCGGGAGATGAACCGCACCCGCTGGGAGGACTGGTACGCCGAGGTGGAGAAGGCGTTCGCGGACCTCCAGGGCCGCTGCGCGGAGGTGTTCGTGGCCGGGCTGTCACTGGGCGGCTGCCTGGCGCTGCGGCTGGCCGAGGTGCACGGCGCCGCGATCCGGGGCGTGGTGCTGGTCAACCCGTCGATCGCGAACGACGTGCCGCTGCTCAGGCTGGCCCCGGTGCTCAAGTGGTTCGTGCCGTCGGTGCCCGGGGTGGCCAACGACGTGAAGAAGCCCGGGGTGACGGAGCTGGCCTACACGCGCACCCCGGTGAAGGCGGCCGCCTCGCTGCCGGGGCTCTGGTCGCTGGTGCAGGCCGACCTGCCCGAGGTGGTGCAGCCGCTGCTGGTCTTCCACAGCGCCGACGACCACGTGGTGAAACCGACGAGCGTGGCGATCATTCGCCAGAAGGTCCCACAGGCCACTATCGAGGAGCTTACCGATAGCTACCATGTTGCGACGCTGGACAACGATGCCGACAGGATCTTTGCCGGAAGCCTCGACTTCATCCGTACACATGCCTCGGTACCCTTGCAGAGGGACTGATCGCACCCAGGGGGAAGTCGCGATCGCTGCGGAGAGGCCCATCTAGGTGACGCCCCAGAGTGACGAGGACGAGGTCTGGCGGCAGATCGTCGCGTCCTTCAACGAGACAGCCGAGCGCGACTCGGCCGACCAGCCATGGCCGGACAGCGAGAACGTCCCGGTGGAGCCGGCGCGCCGCGTGGTGAGACCGCCCGAGCCGGAGGACGACGAGGAGCGCCACGAGACCGTCATACCCGGCGAGCGGGACGACGCGGACGGCGAGGCCGACGACGAGGGCCACTTCGAGCCGCCGCCCCCTCCCCCGCTGCCCAAGCTGGACATGGTCACCAAGGTCGCCTGGGTGGCCCTGTTCGGCGGCCCCGCCTACCTGCTGGTGGCGGCGATGGCCGACTGGCAGATGGAGGGCTGGGCGCTGTTCACCGCGGTGGCGGCGTTCATCGGCGGTTTCGTCGCGCTGGTGGTGCGCATGGGCGACGGCCCGCCCAACGACTCGGGCTGGGACGACGGCGCGGTGCTGTAGCCGCGCGCCCGGACCGATCAGCCGCACGCCACGGGTGGCGGCGCGTCATGAGTCCTTCGGGGGCTGGCTGCCGGGCCCGAAGGACTCCACCACGTCGGTGTAGCGCTCGGCGCTGTCGATGGCGTGTCCGACCGCCCACACCGCGCCCTTGCCCGCGAGGTAGGTGACGGCCTGCAGCCGCACGGTGTCCCTGCCCCGGGTCGTGCCGCCCCTGATGATCTCCCAGTCGCCCTTCTCGTGGCGGAGCATGAACGCCTCCGCGGCGCGCGACGGGTCGTAGCCGGAGACCCAGTAGCGTCCCTTGCCGTCGCCGGTCACCCCGTACAGGCGCGACTCGCCGCCGGGCACCCTCTCGCGCTTCCAGCGCTTGCCGTTCCAGGACAGCACGAGCGGCTCGACGTCGTCGGGCCCGTGGTAGACGCCGCCGACGGCGACGGCGCGCCTGGCGCTGTCGACCTGGACGTCGCGCAGGTAGCCGCCCGGGATGTCGGGCACCGGCATGGCCTTCCACTGGCCGTCCGACTCGTGCGCGATCAGCGGCCGGGTGCCGGTGTCGCCGACGGCGAACCCGTCGGCGACCGCGTAGAGGGCGCCCTGGGCCTCGGTCTCCTGGACCGTCCACCGGCCGTGCTCGCCGGTCACGATGAGCCCGACGACCTCGTTCCTCCTCGGGTCGCGGCTCTTGCCGCTGCCGACGGCCACCACCTGCCCGGAGCGGGCGTCGACGCCGCCGAGCCAGTCGCCGGCCCACAGCCCGTCGACCCGCACGCGGGAGAAGCCGCCCGCGTCGCCGTGGGCGAGGTAGGGCAGGCCGTCGACGCCGTCGCCCACGGCCCACACGTCGGAGGAGGAGCCGGCGGCGACGCCGCGCAGGTTGACCGTGCCGGCGTCGCGGATCGGCACCTCGCCCCAGCGCGTGCCGTTCCAGTGGCGGATCGTGCCGCGGTTCTTCCACACGTCCCAGATCTGCTGCTGGCCGACCGCCCACACGTCGCCGGAGGAGAGCGCGAGCACGTCGGAGAGCGAACCGTCGGCGACGAGGCGGGCGCTGGTCGAACGCTGCCACCCCTCGGCGGAGGCGGGACGCGGATCGGCATGCGCGGCGGGCGTGACCTGCGACCAGACCACGGACGTCGCCAGGATCAAGGAGAGCGCACGCCGCTGAGAGCGACGGGTCATGAGCAAATGCTACGGCTTCGCGTCCCGGTTCCCGGCCTTCAGCCCCCAACTCCCAGCTCGGCGACCACGGGGAGATGATCGGAAGCCCCGGCCAGATCGGCGGTCGGGGCGTCGGCTCCCCCGCACGACACGACCCGCGTCCCGCGCGCGGCGAACACCGCGTCGATGCGGGCCCGGGGGTTCCGGGCGGTGAACGTGAACCCGTCGCCGACGGGCGCGGCCGGGTAGCAGTCGACGAGTTGATCGGCCAGGTAGCGCCAGGCCGGCTGGTGGGGCCGTTCGTTGAAGTCGCCGCCCAGCACGGTCGCGGCCCCGAACCCGGCCGAGGCGCGCCGCATCAGCTCCATGGCCTCGCCCGCGTGGCGCACCCTGGCCGCGTCGTTCAGGTCGAGGTGGGTCGAGCCGACGGCGAGCCGCGCGCCGTCCACCTCGACGACGGCGATCGCCAGCCCGCGCGGCTGCAGGCCGGCGTAGAAGCGCAGCAGGTGGCTCTCGCCGTGCACCACCCGGACGCGGGGCCCGGCGAGCACCGCGACCCCGGTGAGCCGGCTTCCCGCGGCGACCCGCATGCCGCACGCCGCCGCCA
>NZ_QNFZ01000949.1 GCF_003313395.1 Nonomuraea lactucae
CTCGCGCCTGCTGGCCGAGCTCGCCCGCTCACGCCGCCCCGCACCTCCACCCCTCACCCAGGCGCCCGGCCCGTCGTCCCCGGCGGACCCGCCGGCCGCGCCCATGGGACAGACCGGGGGGCGGCACAGGTCCGGCGCGTCGTCCGGCCGGCCCACGTCCGCCGAGACTCCGCACCCGGATCCACACCACTCTCCGAGTCCGGCTCCGAGTCCGGCTCCGAGTCCGGCTCCGGGTCCGGCTCCGGGTTGGGCTCCGGGGCCGGACTCGGAGACGGTGTGGATCGAGCGGCCAGAACCGGTGGCCCGGGCAGCGTCCGCCGGTCAGGGAGAGGTCGTCGCGCTGCGAAGCAGCCGGGCGAGAGCGCTGGCGGGGGTCGCCGCGATCGCCTCCGCGGCCGCGATCGCGCTCGGGGTCGTGGCGTTCGACGCCCGGCGCGACCTGGGCGATCTTCAGCTCCGGGAACGCGAGGTGGCGGCCGTGCTCTCGGCTCCGGACGCGCGCATGGTACGCCTGCGCGTCACCTCTGGAGGTTCGGGCACCGTGACGATCTCACGGGCCCGTGGCGGCATGGTCTTCACCACCACTGGGCTGCCCCGGCTGCCGGATGCGCGCGTGTACGAGCTGTGGCTGATGGGCCCGGACGGCGCCCGCCCGGCAGGCCTGCTCGACCGGCGGGCAGGCGGCCCGAGCGGGCCGGTGCTGCTCCGGCCGCTGGACGGCGACCAGCGCGTCGGTCTCACGGTCGAACCGGCGGGCGGCTCCAGGAAGCCGACCACCAGACCCGTGCTCCTCGCCGACCTCCCCCCGGCCTAGGGCCGACCTCTCCCCGGCCTGGGGCCGACCTCTCCCCGGCCTGGGGGCGGGCGGACGTCAGGCGGAGGCGCGGATCACCAGGTGGGTGTCGAGGATGACCACGGGCCGGCACAGCTCCTCGCCGTTGATGCGGGCCACCAGCAGCCGGGCCATCTGCCTGCCCATCTCCTCGGCCGGCTGGTGGACCGTGGTCAGCGGCGGGTCGGTGTGGAGGGCGGCCTTGGAGTCCTCGAAGCCGACCACGGCCACATCGAGCGGGACGGCCCGGCCGGCGGCCTTGAGCTCCCGCATCGCGCCGACCGCCATCAGGTCGGAGGCGGCGAACACCGCGTCGAGGCGCGGCTGCCGTTCCAGCAGCTCGCGCATCGCCGCCGCGCCGCTCTCCTCCGAGAAGTCACCGTACGCGACGATCCGCGGCAGGCCGGAGGCGAGCAGGGCGTCGTGGTAGCCGGCCAGGCGGTCGACGCCGACGCCCATGTCCTGGGGGCCGGCGATGGCGGCGACGGCCCGGCGGCCGAGCCCCAGCAGGTGCGTGACCGCCTGCCGGGCGCCCTCGCGGTTGTCCATGTCGACGTAGCAGCAGGGGGACGGGCCGACGGGCCTGCCGCCGAGCACGGTCGGCACGCCCATCGCCTCCAGCCGCCCCGGCAGCGGGTCGGCGCCGTGCAGCGACAGGAGCAGCACCCCGTCGACGTGCTGTCCCGTCAGGTAGTCCTCCAGCCGCTGGTGCTCCTCGCGCGACTGGGCCATCGCGAGGATGAGCTGCAGCCCGGTCTCGGCCAGCGCGGAGCCGATGCCGCGGATGGTGCCCGCGAAGCATGGCTCGTCGAACACCCGCACCTCGGACTCCGACACCACCAGCGCCACGGTGTCGGTGCGCCGGGTGACCAGCGCCCTGGCGGCCCGGTTGGGCACGTAGCCCAGCTCCCGGATGGCCTGCCGCACCGCCTCGCGCGCCTTGTCGCTCACGTGGGGCGACCCGTTGATGACTCTCGACACCGTGCCCCGGCCGACCCCGGCCCGAGCCGCGACTGCCTCAAGAGTCGGTCGGTTCATGGCGCCATTGTGCCGGATGATCTCGTTTTGGAAACGGCGAGCGCGCGCCCGGATGGACGCGCGCTCGCCGTGGGGGGCCGTTGCCGGCGGGGGTCAGCCGGCGTACTCGGGATAGCCGTAGCCGACGACCTGCCCCTTGGGCCGCACCCGCTCTTCGACCCGGCCGTTGCCGGTGTTGCCCTCGATGGTGGAGATGGTGCCGTCGCCGTTGTCCTTGACGACGAAGCCGACGTGCCTGATGGACCTGATGGTCTTGCCCCCGCTCCACGAGAAGAAGACCACGGCGCCGGGCTTGGGCTCGTCGCCCCAGCGCCTGTTGGCGTGGAACCACCTGGCGTGCGCCACCGTCCAGGCGTCCCAGCCGACCTGCGGGCGGGCGCCGAGCTGCTCGCCCACCCAGGACACGAACATGGCGCACCAGGCGGCGTTGAGGTAGTCCGCCCGGGCGCCGCCGTCGCGCCGGATGGTCTCCAGGGCGCGCTGCGAGCCGGCGTACCACCTCTGGAACTTGGTGCCGCCGCCGTAGGCGTTCTCCGAGGTGCCGACCTGGGCCCGGGCCAGGTCGATGACCTGCGCGGCGGTCACGTTGATCTTGTCCGGGCGCCGCTCCTGCGACGCCGACGCGGGTACGGCCTTCTCGGGGACGTCGGCGCTGGCGGGGGAGACGGCGCTCGACACGGCCGAGAGGGCGATGGTGGCGCCGAGGGCGGCGCGGAGGAGGGTGGTCCTCGGCGGGCGGGTCAGGGTGTGCAGGGCCATCGAGCGGGGATACTCCTTGCTTCCATGCCGCTTACCGGGTTAGCTGACGGGTTCGGGCGTGGAAGCTGCCCTATGGCACTGGCGTGCCGATTCACCCCAAAAGGACGTGGGTCCCCGGTTCCGTGCGAGGCGGATTCAGCGGTCACAGGGGGGGCCTGTGATCGATCTTGTACGATGGTCTGGCAACGAACCGGTCGAAACCGGGCGTTTACCGCGAATGCCCCATAAGGTAATACAAACGGCAAGTGACTGACAACAGGACAAAGGGCGAGTCAGGTCAAACTTTGCTGAGCGTCGGCCAGCAGCCCCATCATGGCCAGGCTCTCGTCAAGGGGCATGACCTCGCTCTCGGTCCTTCCCTCGGCCAATGCCGCCCGGACCTCGCGCAGCTCTCCGGCGTAGCCGTTGTCGGCCGGATCGAGCTCGTACGCCTCTGGCTCCATCGACGGCCCGCTGAACACCACCCGCTCCGGCGCCCAGAACGGCGCCTGGATGTCGGCCCGCATCCCGGTGCCCACCACGTACGCGCTGTTGGGGAACCCGCCGAGCAGCGAGACCTCCACCAGCGCCCGCCTGCCGCCCGGATAGACGAGCACCCCCGCCGCCTCCGCGTCCACACCGGACGGCGCCAGCGAGCCCGTCACGCACACCCGCGACGGCATCCCGAGCAGGAGCTGAGCCAGCCCGAACGGGTAGACCCCCAGGTCGAGCAGGGCCCCGCCGCCCAGCTCCGGCGCCCACAGCCGGTGCAGCGGATCGTACGGCAGCGCGAAGCCGAACGAGGCGTGCACCGAGCGGATCTCGCCGAAACGCGGATCGGCCGCTACCCGACGGATCAGCGGGTTGAACCTCATCCACATCGCTTCCATCAGGAACACCCCGGCCTCGCGGGCCAGCAGCACCATGCGTTCGGCGTCGGCCACCGAGGCCGCCAGCGGCTTCTCGCACAGCACCGCCTTGCCCGCCGCGATGGCCGCCTCGGCCACCTCCAGGTGCTGGGCGTGCGGGGTCGCCACGTAGACGGCGTCCACGGCCGGGTCGGCGCACAGCTCCGCGTACGAGCCGTAGGCCGACTCGGCGTCCAGGGCGGAGGCCAGCGCCTGGGCCCTGGCGAGTTCGCGCGAGCCGACCGCGGCCACCCGCATCCCCGGCTCCGCGGCGATGACCGCTCCCACGGTCCTCGCGATGCCGCCGGTCGCCGCGATGCCCCACGCGAGATCCTTCATGGAGAAGGATCGTAGCGGTCCTGATCACCTCAAACCGCCCTGATCCCGCCCCGTCCGGGCGCCGGTCCCGCCCCGCCTGGCAGGTGCGCAGGACCGTGCCCTGGACCGTGCCCTGGACCGTGCTCTGGACCCTGCTCTCAGCCTGCTCCGCGCCGCGGGCCGGGGCCGTCCAGGCGATGCGGGGGAGATGAAGGCGAACTGTTCACGCCGCGTTTCTGGGGGCGTAAGGCGGCCGGGCTAGCTTGAGGCGATCGTGAACGGGCCATCACCCTACGGGGGGAGCAGAGTGGGCAAGCGGGCTTCCGCCTGGGTGGAGTCTCCGCTCCAGATGCTGTGCGCCGTCGAGGCCCACCACGCCGGGCTCCTCGGCCCCGCGACGGTCATCGTGCCCCGCGCGAAGCTGCGCGCCCTCAAGGCGACGCGCCGCGAGCTGAGCCGCATGCCGCTCCCCGGCGGACTGGAGCTGGCCGAGCCGTCCACGCGCATGCCGCGCCGGCTCAACGCCGCCGGCGACGCCTTCTCCGGCAAGGTGCAGCTGCGCTGGCTCACCTCCGACCCGGGCCGCCTCGTCGTGGTCGACGACGGGCTCGCCACGATCCGGCTGCTGGAGCTGCTCGCGGCCGGGCCGTTCAAGCCGCTGCTCAGGGCGCGCGCCCAGCCCGGACGGCTCCGCGCGGTGCTGGGGCTGGCCGCCGCGATCAGGCTGCGCGCGAGCCGCGTGTCGGTGTTCACCGCGCTGCCGGTGTCCGAGGAGCTCGACCGGGCCGTCCGGCGCGCCGGCGTCGATCTCGTACGCCACGACTTCGCCTGGCTGCGCGCGCAGCCGCCCGGCCCGGGTCCCGCCGAGCGCACCGTCGTGCTGGGCACCTCGCTGGTCAGGAACGGTCTCGTCCACCGCGACCAGTACCTGCGCTGGCTCACCGACCTGGCCGCCGAGGAGCCGCTCGCCTACTACCCGCACCGGCGCGAGGACCCCGTGGACGTGGCGCTGATCCGCGAGCGGCCGGGCATCACCGTGCACGACGCGGGCGCGCCCGCGGAGCTGACGCTGCGCGGCCTGGACCCCGGGCAGAGGGTGCTCAGCCTGCCGTCGACCGCCATCACCTCGCTGCGGGTGCTGCTCAGCCCGCGCGGCGTCGCGGTCGAGCCGGTCGACGTGCCGGAGGACTGGTGGACCAGCAGGGCGGCCCCCGCGCTGCGATCGCATCTGACAGGAGTTTCCGGGTGAGGGTTCTGGCGGTCGCCGACTCCGACTCGTATCTGAAATGGGCGGCCTGCCTGCTCGGCGACCTGCCGTCCGGCTGCGTCACGGAGCTGGCGGTGGTGCGCACCCCGATCACGCCCTCACCGCAGCAGATCGCCGCCGCGGTGGAGAGCGCCGTGACGGGTGCTGCGGCCGGTGCGCTGGGTGCTGCCGCGCCCGGTGTGGTGGCCGGTGCGGCGGGTGGGCGGCCCTTGCCGCCCGTGCCGACGGTGCTGTCGGCGCGGGCCCTGCGGCGCGTGGCCGAGCGGACCAGGCCCGACGTGGTGATCGTGGCCTGCACGGGGCCTGTCGTGGACGTGCTGGTGGCCGAGGTGTTCGACGGCCTGCGCCCGCGGCCGGTGTTCGTGACCGGGCTGCCCGGCATCTCGGTGCCCGCCACCGAGAAGGCCTGGCAGTTCCGGAGCGGCTGCGACCTGTTCGTGGTGCACAGCCGGCGGGAGGTGGCCGAGTTCGCCGAGATCGCGGCCCGGCTCGGCGGGGGAGGGGCCGTCGGCCTGGCCAGGCTGCCGTTCCTGCGGCCGCGGCAGGACGGCCGGGACGCCGGCTTCGCGGGGGATCGCGTGGTGTTCGCCACCCAGGCCAAGGTGCCGAGGGAGCGTGAGGAGCGCGAGCGGATTCTCTTCGCCCTCGCCCGGCTGGCCGAGCGCAGGCCGGACCTGGACGTGGTGGTCAAGCTGCGCGCCCGCGAGGACGAGCGGCAGACGCACAACGAGCGCCACCACTACCAGCGGCTCTGGCGGGAGCTGGGCGAGCCGGGCAGGATCGCGTTCGAGACCGGCTCCATGCATGAGCAGCTCGCGCGCGCGGCCGGGTTCGTCACGGTGAGCTCGACCGCCGCCCTGGAGGCCATCGCGCAGGGTGTGCCGTCGCTGGTGCTGAGCGACTTCGGCGTGAACGCCGAGATGATCAACCTGGTGTTCGAGGGCAGCGGGCTGCTGGGCACGCTCGACCAGCTCACCGAGGGCGGCTTCCGGGCCGCCGACGCGGCGTGGTGCGCGGCCAACTACTTCCATCCGGCGGGCGGCGACGACTGGACGGGGCTGCTGACCGCGATGGCGATCGGCCCGCTGGTGCCCGCGCGCTCGCTGATGGACGGTCCCGAGCACGCCGCCGCGCGGCGCCGGGCCAGGCTCCGGGTGGAGGTGCCGCCCACGATGCTGCGCGCCGGCTACCGCGCCAAACGGCGGATGCGCCGCTACCTGCGCACCCTGACCTGAGCCGCCCGTACCCGGGCACACCGACGCAGGATGCCGCTACCTGGGCACACTGACCTGAGCCACCCCTACCTGGGCACACCGACCCAGGATGCCGCTACGGGCGCGGGCTCAGAGGGCCGCTCTGAGCTTCCGGCGCAGCCGCGTCAACGCGGTCGGCTTCGCGGTCAGGCCGAGCGTCTCCAGGCGCTTGCGCTTGAAGTAGCGCGGGTCGAAGGACACGTCCTCGGGCCGCAGCTCCGGGTACGCGTCGGCCTGCATGCAGTAGCCGACCGCGCGCACCAATGCCGCCAGGTCGACCGGGGGCGGGTCGCGCAGCTCGCCGTCCGCCGACAGCCGAGGCAGCAGCGCGTCCACGATCGTGACGGGCACCCGGTTGCTGTTCTCGTACGGCGCGAGCCGCTCCAGCACCAGCTCGGTCCCGTACGTGGCCACCGGCAGCCCGAAGTAGCGCGAGGCGGTCACCAGGCCGGTCGAGAAGCAGCCGACGACCAGCCGGGGGCGCAGCGCGGCGAAGCAGACCTCGGCGGGGACGCTCTCGCCCGCCACGACCAGCCGCACGCCGAGCCGCTCGGCCGCGGCCCGCAGCCGCCTGGCGTGGTCGCGCCCCGCCGACGGGTGCGGCTTGAACACGACCTTGTCGTGCCCGCGCGCGGTCATCGCGCGCAGCATCGACTCGTGCAGCCCCGCCTCCTCCTCGGGGGTGACGATGTCCAGCGCCGACAGGTACTGCCCGAGGATCATCGCCTCTCCGCCGAGCATGTCGGGCGCCGTGGCGGACACCTCCCGCACGATCGACAGGAACGCCTCGTCCGTCAGCACCGTGGAGGGCACGCCGTACTCGCTGAGCAGCAGCGGCGTCAGTCCGGGCACCAGGTCGAGGTGGAGCAGGCGGCCGACGCGGCGGAAGGTCTCGGCGGGCAGCGGGTCGCGGGTGGGGCCGTAGCTCATCAGCCCGTCGGAGTAGACGGTGATCGGGCAGTCGCGCACCAGACCGGCGATCGTCCGCGCCGGGGGCACCGGGATGGACTCCAGCACCAGCTCGTCCACCTGGTCGAGGCCGAGGTGGCCGCGGATCAGCCGCTCCATCATCGGCACCTCGATCACCCGGGCCCGCCAGTCGGACGGGTGCAGCGGCGCGATCAGCTCGTTCCAGGAGTGGACCTCGTCGAAGCGGGAGCGCAGCACCGCGAACCCGGGCGTCCGGTCGAGCGGCACCGCCACCTCGGGGATCGCCGCGTTCGTCGAGACGATCAGCACGCGGCGCCCGGCGCCGAACCGGCCCTCGTCGATCCCGGCCGCCAGCGACATCGCGCCGAACAGCGTCGAGGCGTAGAAGACCTTCGTGCCGTGCCCGGCGACGACCTCACTTCGTCCGGTCATGAGACCTCCTTCGCCGGTGTAAGCCCGAGGCGCCGGGTCCACCGGCGACCTCGTTCCGTCCGGTCACGTGTCCTCCCGATCGCGGCCCGCCCGAAGCCGGAGCCGCACATGTGGGCTGGGGGGCAGGTCCGGCAGCAGCACCCGCAGCGTGGCCTCGCGCTCGGCCGACATCCGCGCCACCGCCTCGACCACCATCTCGGCGGGCAGGGCGCGCACCATCTCGGCGCCGCGCTCCTCGAAACGGCTCCGCAGCGCGGGCGTGAACCGGTCGGCGATCTCCAGGTGGTGGGCGAGCAGGGCGCAGAAGTTGCGCACGGCCTTGGGCAGGTACTCCTCCTCCAGGTCCTTGAACACCAGCTGGAAGGCGTCGAAGAAGTGCAGCTGCCGCTCGTCGCCCACCTGTGTCAGCGACCCGGCCACCTGCCGCCGGTAGAACAGCCCGGCCAGCGAGACCACGGCGAACGTGGCCGCCTCCCGGTGCAGCCGCCAGATCCACGGCCGGTCCTCGGCGGTGTGCAGCGAGCCGGGGAAGTGGAGCAGGTCATGGAGGGAGCGGCGGTAGACGCCGGCCCAGGCGTACGGGTAGTCCACCATGGTGCGCACATCGGCCGGCAGGATCGCGTCCCTGGGGGCGAGCACCGCGCCGCGCCGCGACAGCGGCGCGCGGTGCACCACCCGCTTGCGCCCCTCGGCCTGGACGTGGTCGGTGCGCACGAAGTCGCAGCCGAGCCCCTCGATGGCATCGACGAGCCGGCCCAGGTAGCCGGGCGCGAGCCAGTCGTCGCCGTCCATGAACGTGACGTACCGGCCGGTGGCGGCCGTGAGGCCGGCGTTGCGCGCGTCGGCCAGCCCCAGCGGCGCCGGGTTGCGGATCACGCCCAGGCCGGGCAGGTCGCCGCGGAAGTCGTCGGCGATGTCGCCGGTCGCGTCCACCGACCCGTCGTCCACGACGATGAACTCGAAGTCGTGCCGGACGTTGCGGCACAAGGAGGACAGCGCGTCGGCGATGTAGCGCTCGCAGTCCCGCACCGGCACGACGACCGAGAGAGTGATCAAAGCGTTCCCCGTCAGACGATCACGCGGTGTCAGACCGTCACGCGCCGCAGGCGGGCCTTGGGCGCCTCCTCGCCGGGGAAGACCCGCTTCACGCCGTCGCCCATGGCCTGCTCGATGATCCGGATGTCGCGCACCAGGTGCTCCAGCCCGGCGGGCTCCAGCGAGGCGGCGTGGTCCGAGCCCCACATGGTGCGGTCGAGCGTGATGTGCCGCTCGACGCACACCGCGCCGAGCGTCACGGCGGCCAGCGAGATCTGCAGCCCGCGCTCGTGCCCGGAGTAGCCGACAGGCACCCCGTAGCGCTCCTTCAGCGTGCTGATGGTACGCAGGTTCGCCTCCTCCGGCGGGAGCGGGTACGTGGAGGTGGCGTGCATCATGATCAGCTTGTCGGTGCCGAGGATCTCGACCGCCTGGTCGATCTCCGACAGCGTGGACATGCCGGTGGACAGGATGACCGGCTTGCCGGTGAGGGCGAGCGCGCGCAGCAGCTCGTGGTCGGCGACGCTCGCGGAGGCCACCTTGTGCACCAGGACGTCCATCTCCTCGAGGAACTCCACCGAGGGCACGTCCCACGGCGAGGCGAACCAGTGCAGGCCCCGCTCGTCGCAGTACTTGGCGATCTGCCGGTACTCGTCGCGGCCGAACTCGGTCCGCTCCTTGTACTCCAGGTAGGTCATCTCGCCCCAGGGCGTCTGCCTGATCTGGCCGCGCTGCTCGGCGGGCACGCAGATCGACGGCGTCCGCTTCTGGAACTTCACCGCCTGGCAGCCCGCGTCGGCCGCCACGTCGATCAGCCTGCGGGCGATGTCGAGGTCGCCGTTGTGGTTGATGCCGATCTCGCCGATCACGTACACCGGCGCGCCGTCGCCCACCGGCACGTCGCCGATCGCGACGGGCCGGGCGGCCACCGCGCCGAGCCCGGCCCTCGCGGCAGCCCC
>NZ_QNFZ01000950.1 GCF_003313395.1 Nonomuraea lactucae
CGCCAGCGCGGCGCCGCGGAGCACCGCCCGGCGTCCCGGGCGCTCCCCGGCCGGGGCGGTGGCGGTGGCGGGTCCGGAGGAGGGCGTGGGGAAGCCAGGTGCGTCGGCCATGCTTGATCGATCCCTTCGCGAGCGTGCGCTGCGACGGCGGAGCCCCCGCCGGCGGCAGCCGGAGGAACAACCGCGGTGGCACCTCGCGCCGGGTGCGACGGCTACGGGCGAGCGGGGACGCCAGGGCCCCTCATCGCATCACAAGCATGCGCTTGGTTGGTCATCTGTGTCAACACGTAGCGCGGCGGGGCCGACACGCGATGCGGCGGCCGCCCACCCGTGCCCGCGCGCGGCACGCCGTACGGCGGACAATGGGGCATGCGGAAATACGTGATCATGGGGGTGCAGGGGAGCGGCAAGGGCACCCAGGCCACGCTGCTGGCCACCGATCTCGACCTGACGCACATCAGCGTCGGCGACGTCTTCCGGTGGCACGTCAAGCAGCACACCAAGCTCGGCGCCCAGGTCCGCCGCCTGGTCGCGGCCGGCGAGCTGGTCGGCGACGACCTCGTCGAGGACGTCGTCAGAGACCGGCTCCAGCAGCACGACTGGAACTACGGCTTCGTCATCGACGGCTTCCCGCGCAACCGGCGCCAGGCGGAGTTCTTCCTGGAGAGCTACGACATCGACGGCGTCATCCACCTGGACCTGCCCGACGAGGAGGTGTGGCGGCGCGTCCTCGCGCGGCGGCTGTGCTCCCGGTGCGGCATGGACTACAACCTCATCGCCCACCGTCCAGAGGTGGAGGGCAGGTGCGACGTGTGCGGCGGGGAGCTGGTCACCCGCGAGGACGACACCCCCGAGGCGCTGGGCAGGCGGCTGCGCGACTACCACGACAAGGTCGATCCCGTGCTGGAGCTGTTCCGTGGCAAGGAGTACGTCACGACGGTCGACGCCCGCGGCGACAAGGCCGCCATCCAGCAGGCCATCCGCGACCGGCTCGGCCTGCCCGCCTACCAGGCCCCGGCGAACCAGGCCGGGCCGGACGCCTGACACGCCGGCTCGTCTCACGCCGGCTCGTCTCACGTCGGGACGGCGCGCGCCGGTGGTGCCCTTCGGCCTGGCGGGTCGGGACTTCCGGCCCTGCCCGGCGCGGTGGGGCCCACGGTCCGATGGAGGCCGGACGCAGGAGGAGGAGCCATGATCGTTGTCGGTGTCGACGGGTCGGTCCCCGCGCGCGCCGCGGTGGAGTGGGCGGTCAACGACGCGCTCCGCATGCACGAGCCGCTGCGCATCGTGCACGCCATGGACCGCTCGCCGTACGAGATCGCGAAGTTCCCCGCCGCCGAATGGCCCGACCCCCTGGTACGCGGCGGGCAGAAGATCCTGGCGGAGGCGCTGGCCCTCGCCCGTGACCGCCAGCCGTCCGTGGAGGTCACCACGGAGCTGATCGAGGGCTCGCCGGCCGCCGTCCTGTGCGAGCAGGGCGAGGGCGCCACCGAGGTCGTGGTCGGCAGCCGGGGGCACGGCGGGTTCGCCGGGGCGCTGCTCGGCTCGGTCAGCGACCACGTGGCCGGACGCGCGCACTGTCCCGTCGTGGTCGTGCACGGTGAGCGGCGGCCGGTGCGCGGCCAGATCGTGGCAGGCGTGGACGACGAGCCCGAGTGCGAGCCCGCACTGGCGTACGCCTTCGAGCAGGCCGCGCTGCGCGGCGCCACGCTGCGGGCGCTGAATGCCTGGCAACTGCCGGTGCACGCTTTCGCGCCCGAGCTCGCCTTCGACCTGGACGACATCCGCGCGACGCAGCACCAGGTCGTCCGAAGGGCGCTGGAGCGGTTCGAGAAGGAGTACCCGCAGGTCACGGTGGTCGAGGACGTTCAGACGGCGCACCCCGTGGAGGCGCTGGCCAGGGCCTCGGCCGAGGCGGACCTGCTCGTGGTGGGCTCGCACGGCCGCGGCGCGATCGGCGCGGCGCTGCTCGGGTCGGTCAGCCGGGGCGTCCTGCACCACACCCACGGCCCGGTCGCCGTCGTCCGCGCCGGATGAGGTCCGTCATCCGCGCGGGTGATGAGGTCCGTCATCCGCGCGGGTGAGGTCCGCGGTCCGCGTCAGTGACGTCCGTCGGTGAGGACCTAAGGCCGCATGCCCGGGGACGTTCGCCGCTGCCGCCTCCCGGGGCGCGAACGGGATCGTGAGAGGAGGAAGCGAGGTGGCACCAATGCCAGTCAACGTCAGGGACGTCATGGGACGGGTGGCGATCACCGTCCGCGAGAACGCGTCGTTCGCCGACATCGTCGACGCGATGAAGCGCTACGCCGTCGGCGCGGTCACCGTGATCGACGCCGACCGCCGCCCGGTGGGCATCGTGTCGGAGGAGGACCTGCTGCAGAAGGAGATCGAGCCGGTACGGCACGGCGCCCAGATCTTCGAGTCGCGCAGGCGGCGGCAGCAGCACCAGAAGGCCGCGGGAGTGACCGCGGCCCAGCTCATGACCGCTCCGGCGATCACCGTGACCCCCGGCACGCCGGTCCGCGACGCGGCGCGGCTCATGCGCGACAAGCGGATCAAGCAGCTGCCCGTGATCGACCCGGTGACCGGGCGCGTCAGCGGCACGTTGCACCAGCAGGACGTGCTGCGCGTCTTCACCCGGCCGGCGGCCGAGCTGGAGGCCGACGTCAACGCCCTGCTGCCCGCCCCCTCGGCGTTCTGGGTCGAGATCGACTCGGGTGTGGTGACCGTCCGCGGCACCGTCGAGTGGAGCTCCCAGGTCATCGATCTGGTCGAGGCGATCCGCCAGGTGGAGGGCGTCGTGGACGTCGTCCCGGTGCTGGCCGACGACAAGGAGGACCTGCTCATCGTCCCGCCTCAGCTCTAGGACTCCCATGCTCCGATGCCCGGCGGGGCGGCGGCCGTACGCCGGCCCGCCCGCACGGCACTCGGATATCTCGTCGGCGGCGAGACCACGAAGAGGCCCATTCCCGAAGGTCTCGCCGCCGGCCCCCTCCGGGATCTCACCGCGCGGCCGTCATGCGCCGGGAGGTGTCATGACGGCCAGGTCCATCCGCTGATCTCGGGGTCGTCCTCGCCGTGGCGGCGGGTGTGCGCGCGGGCGCTCAGGCGGGCGTCGGCCATCCGCTGACGCAGGTGGGCCTGGGCGCCGGCGAGGCCGGGGACGCGGTCGATGACGTCCATGACCAGGTGGAAGCGGTCGATGTCGTTGAGCATGGCCATGTCGAAGGGGGTGGTGGTGGTCCCCTCCTCCTTGTAGCCGCGCACGTGCAGGTTGTGGTGGCCGCGGCGGCGGTAGGTAAGGCGGTGGATCAGCGACGGGTAGCCGTGGAAGTTGAAGATGACGGGCTTGTCGATGGTGAACATGGTGTCGAACTCGGCGTCGGACATGCCGTGAGGGTGTTCCGAGGGCGGCTGCAGGCGCATCAGGTCGACCACGTTGACGACGCGGACCTTGAGGCCGGGCAGGTGCCGGCGGAGCAGGTCGGCGGCGGCGAGGGTCTCCAGCGTGGGGACGTCGCCGGCGCAGGCGAGCACCACGTCCGGGTCGGTGCCCGCGTCGGTGCTGGCCCAGGGCAGGATGCTCAGCCCGCGGGTGCAGTGCGCGACGGCCTCGTCGACGGTGAAGAGGTCGAGGACGGGCTGCTTGCCGGCGACGACGACGTTGACGTAGTCGCGGGAGCGCAGGCAGTGGTCGGCGACCGACAGCAGGGTGTTGGCGTCAGGGGGCAGGTAGATGCGGATCACGGAGGGCTTCTTGTTGGCCACGACGTCCAGGAAGCCGGGGTCCTGGTGGCTGAAGCCGTTGTGGTCCTGCCGCCAGACGTGGGAGCTCAGCAGGTAGGTCAGGGAGGCGATCGGCCGGCGCCAGTGGATCCTCTGGGAGGCCTCCAGCCACTTGGCGTGCTGGTTGAACATGGCGTCCACGATGTGGATGAACGCCTCGTAGCAGTTGAACAGGCCGTGCCGGCCGGTGAGCAGGTAGCCTTCCAGCCAGCCCTGGCACAGGTGCTCGGACAGGACCTCCATGACGCGTCCGCCGGGGGCCAGGTGCTCGTCCGTGGGCAGGCGGGCGGCGTTCCAGGCGCGGTCGGTGACGGCGAAGACCTCGCTCAGCCGGTTGGAGGCGGTCTCGTCGGGACCCATCAGGCGGAAGTTGCGCGGGTTCGCGGTGATGAGGTCGCGCAGCAGGCCGCCGAGGACGCGGGTGGGCTCGCTGGCGTGGGTGGCCGGGGCCTTGACCTCGACGGCGTGCGCGGTGAAGTCGGGCATGCGCAGCGGGGTGAGCAGTTCGCCGCCGTTGGCGTGGGGGTTGGCGCTCATCCGGCGCGGCCCGTCGGGGACGGTGCCAGCCACGGCCGGGTGGGGGCGGCCGTCAGGCGTGAACAGCTCCTCGGGCCGGTAGGAGCGCATCCAGGTCTCCAGCGCGGCGAGGTGGTCGGGGTTGTCACGGACCGCGCTGAGGGGGACCTGGTGGGCGCGCCAGGTGCCCTCCACCGGCAGGCCGTCGACCTCGCGCGGCCCGGTCCACCCCTTGGGGGTACGCAAAATGATCATGGGTAGGCGGGGGGTGTCGCCCGCGCGGTAGGCGGCCATCTCGTCGAAGACGGCGTCGAGGACCTCGGCCATCTGCTGGTGGTCGGGGCCCACCAGGTGCGGCCGGTAGCCGTGGCCCTCCATCAGCTTCAGCAGGTCGGATTCAGGGATGCGGGCCAGCACCGTGGGGTTGGCGATCTTGTAGCCGTTGAGGTGCAGGATGGGCAGGACCACGCCGTCGCGGGACGGGTCGAGGAACTTGCCGGAATGCCAGCTCGCGGCCAGGGGCCCGGTTTCGGCCTCGCCGTCGCCGATGACGCAGGCGACGGTCAGGCCGGGGTTGTCGAACGCGGCGCCGTAGGCGTGGGCCAGGCTGTAGCCGAGTTCGCCGCCCTCGTGGATGGAGCCGGGCGTCTCCGGGGCGACGTGGCTGGGAACGCCGCCGGGAAAGGAGAACTGGCGGAACAACCGCCGCATGCCCTCCTCGTCCTGGGAGACGTCGGGGTAGCGCTCGGTGTAGGCGCCCTCCAGCCAGGCGTGGGACACCGCGGCCGGCCCGCCGTGCCCGGGGCCGACGATGTAGATCATGTCCTGGTCGCGTTCGCGGATGATCCGGTTGAGATGGGCGAAGCAGAAGTTCAGCCCCGGGGTGGTGCCCCAGTGGCCCAGCAGGCGGGGCTTGATGTGCTCGGGCCGCAGCGGCTCCTTGAGCAGCGGGTTGTCCAGCAGGTAGATCTGCCCCACCGACAGATAGTTCGCGGCCCGCCAGTACGCGTCTATGTGCTCCATGACGCCCATGCGACGTTCCTCCAGGGGTTCGGTCCGGCCAGAGCTCCACTGTTCCCCCTACCCACGATCGCAACCAGCCGCCGGAGGTCACCCGTGGCGGGGCCGAAGGTCCCGGCGGGCCAGGCCGTACGGCACTGCCCGGCCAAGGCTTGGCAAAGGTTTCCTCTACGTCTGGGCCGTCGCCCGGATCTCGATCGGCTGGGTGTTCCTCTGGGCCTTCCTGGACAAGACCTTCGGCCTGGGCTTCGCCACGCCGGCGAACCGCGCCTGGATCGAGGGCGGCAGCCCCACCACCGGCTTCCTCAAGGGGACGGGAGAGAACGCCCTCGGCGGCTTCTTCAGCGCCCTGGCCGGGCAGGCGTGGGTGGACTGGCTGTTCATGGCCGGTCTCCTCGGCATCGGCGCCGCGCTGATCCTGGGCGTGGGCACCCGCGCCGCCGCCGCCACCGGCAGCCTCATGCTGCTCCTCATGTGGGCGGCCGAGCTGCCCCTGGCCAACAACCCGTTCATGGACGACCACATCATCTACTCGATCGTGCTGGCCGGCCTGGCCATGGCGGGTGCGGGCGGCACGCTCGGCCTCGGCGACCTGCCGATCGTCCGGCGCCACCCCGTCCTCAGGTAGCGGCCGTCATGGGCCCTGCGCGAGGCAGCCACCGTCATGGGCCCTGCGCGCCCACCCCGTCCCAGGGGTGGGCGCGCCGCCATGTCCGCAGGACCGTCGCCGCGCTCAGTTCACCGAGGCGGTCCGCGCGGCGGGCACCTGCACCCGCCCCCGGTAGGGGTCGACGCGGTTGAGGGCGCTCCGGGCGATGTCGGTCACGTCGGCGTCGGAGAAGTCGTCGCCGAGCGGGATGCCAAGGGCCGCGAACAGCTCGCGCGTCTCGGTCACGGTCGGCATGCCGCTCAGCGGGGTGGCCGCGTGGACCGGCAGCAGCCTCGTCTGGTTGAGACTGTTCTCCAGCTCGACGTACCAGGGGTTGTAGTGCGGGCTGGTGCGCGGGATCGCCAGGCCGGGGAACTCCGGGCCGCGCTGGGTGATCACCAGGTGGTGCGAGGTGAGGTCGCAGCGGAACAGCGAGATCGTGTTGGACAGACCGATCTTGAGGTCGAGCAGCTGGCTGTTGCGCTGGCGGTACCAGCAGGCGGACAGGATCGTGGCGTACACGTCCTTGCGCGTCCCCAGGGAGGTCCACGCCTTCTCCTCCGCGCCGTCGTCCGACAGGTTGCGGTGCAGCTCGGTGTAGGAGGAGCACAGGGCCTCGTCGGTCGGGTCGAGCAGCTCCAGCAGGAAGCGCAGCCTGCTGCGGCCGCGCTTGGCCCGCTCGATGCACTCGGGCAGGGTGACCGCCCTGATGTAGGTGCCCGTGCCGCCCTTGAACAGCCACAGGTCGCTGCCCGCCCGCGCCTCCGCCAGGACCCGGGTGATGGCCGCCCCGTTGAGCGACTTCACCGAGTCGCCGCTGGCCAGCAGCCGCCACATGCCGTCGGTGGTGCGCGACAGGCCCGCGATCTGGTCTGCCATGCGCCCGGACCTGCTCCGGTCCCTGATCCACACGAACGCGAGCAGGGCCAGCACCGGCAGGATGAGCTTGTCGGACTGGCCGTCCTCGAGCACCTCCAGCAGGTCGAGCACGCTCACGGCGGCGGCGACGAGGAGTACGACGCCGAGGTCGAGGTTGGGGAGGGCGCCGCGCAGACGCGCGAGGAGGGGGGCCATGTCTGTCGTTTAACCGCTCCGGACACACCCCGTCAAGCGGATTGCGCACCCCGGCAGGAGTCTCAGAGGGACGAGTCGGAATTGCTCACGCAGGGCCTGGCGTAGGCGTCGCCCGCGAACTCGGTGCGCCACGCGCCGCCCTCACGGGGGCCGGCGTCGGAGGTGAACCGGCCCCGCCGGACGGGCGTGTTGGCGGTGACGGTGCTGCTGCCGACCGAATGGAACGCGTTCACCGGCGCGCCGGGGGCACGGTAGAAGACCGAGATCACCTTGTTCCCGAGCCACCTCCACGAGGATCGCCCATCAGCGCGGCGGTGCCGCGGAACTCCGCGCGCCAGTGGCCGCTCTCCGGCGCGAGAGCCCGCGCCCGGAACACGCCGAGATCGTCGGTGACGGCATCGGCGAAGATCCGCCAGCCGCAGGTGTTCTCCTCCTGGAACGTGATCACCACGCTCTGGCCGCCCGCCGGAGCCCAGGTTCCGCCGCGCTCCCGCTCCAGCCGCCCGGTGAACGTCACCGGGTCGCCGCGCGTCACCTCGGCGGGCCGGGCCTCGAAGCTCGCGAACCGCGTCGCGGGCTTGGCGCCGCGGATCTCCACCATGAAGCCGTGCGCGGCCCGCGCGCCGCCGGCGTCCACCGTGACGCTCCAGTCGCCCGCCTGGTCGCCCTGCCGGAAGGTGTGGACGGCCCGCCGGTCGCACGGCGCCTGCTGCTCGGCGAAGTCCAGCTCCGTCCGCGACCCGTCCGGAGCCGTCAGCCACCCGCGTGCCGACGTGGCGTCCTCCGTCGACGCCTCGACGATGACCTCGACGGGGTTCGCGTCCAGGACGACCGGCTCCGGCGTCACCTGGATGGCGAGGACGACGGGCTGTGCTGCCTCCATGGTGGATCTCCTTCGTTCCTGTTCAGCAGATCTCGCGGTACGGCGAGCCCCGGATGAGACGTCTCCAGTCACTGCACGCCCGACATGCCCCCCACGGCCAGCGTCCGGCTGTCGGGGGCGAACGCCAGCAGGTCCACCTCCTCGAACTCCCTCGCCTGCAACGAGAGGCGCCCGAGCGGCCGGTGCCCGGCGGCCTCCCAGAGGCCCACCCACGAGGCCAGCGCGCCAGTGGTGATGATCTTGCCGTCCGGGCTGAACGCGATCGCCCGGACGCCGTCCGGGGTCGGGCCGAACGGCTTGCCGGCGACCTTCCCCGTCGCCACGTCCACCAGCGCGTGGTCCTCGCCGTCGATGGCCAGCTCACGGCCGTCGGGCCGGAACGTCAGGCCGGAGCCGCCGCTCACCGGCAGGGTGCGCGTCAGGGCCCCGCGCCGCACCTCCCACAGCTGCACGTTCCGCCGGTTCTTCGCGGGCGGGGTGACCGTGTCCCTGAAGGGCGCGACCGCCAGGGTTCCCCCGTCGGGGCTGAACGCGAGCCCGCCCACCTGGGTGGCGTCCCCGACCGCGAACGTGCCCCGCCTCGCCGAGGTCCGCGCGTCCCACAGGGTCACCGCGGCGGGAGGGGCGGTGCCCACGGCGAGCAGGCCGCTGGGGCCGAGCGCCATCGCGGTCGCGGCGGACAGGGAGGCCGGCAGCCTGGCGAGCCTCCTGCGCCCGGCGATGCTCCAGAGCTCCACCCTGGACCGGCGCAGGATCGCGGTGCGGGTCGCCGGGTCGATCAGCCCCGCCTCGACGTCGCCTGCCAGCCTGCGCGGGCGGGTCAGGTCCGCGACGTCCAGGACCACGGCCATGCCGTCGAGCAGGCTGTAGGCGAGCGTGCCCGCGTCGGGGCCGAACCGCAGCCCGGCGACCACGCCGGCGACGGGATGCCACATCAGCCGCGTGCCGTCCTCGGCCCACAACCCGATCCGGGCTCCGTCGAAGGCGGCCAGGAAGGCGCCGTCCCGGCTGTATCTCAGCAGCCGCGCCCTGACGCCCTTCAGCGCGGTGGCGCGCCACCGGCCCGTCGCCAGGTCCCGGAATCGGACCCCGCCGCCCGTGCCCACCGCCAGCGTCCGCCCGTCGGGGCTGAACGCCAAGACGTCGCCGGCCGGCCGGGCCAGGCGCCCCTGCCAGTTCCACAGCTCGTAGCGCCCGCCCGGCGCGGTCGCGGCCATCAGGCCGTCATCGGCGGAGAAGGCCAGGTCGCCGGCCTCGGGGACGTCCAGCGGGAGGAGGGTCTGACTGGTGAGATCCCACACCTGCCCGGGCCCGCGCGGCGTGACGGCCGCGAGCAGCAGCCGCCTGGGGCCGAACGCCACCCACCGCGCTCCCTCCCCGAACTCGGCGATCCGCACGTTCCGCTCGGTGTCATACAGGGCGATGCGCCGCTCCGCCGCCACGGCGAGGCGTCGGCCGTCGGCGCTGAGCGCGACATCCCTCACCAGGCCGGAGACGCCGCCGATCACCCTGGTGCGGCGCCGCGTCGCCACGTCCCAGAACACCGCCTGGCCCCCGTCCACCACGACCAGCGTCCGCCCGTCGGCGCTGAGCTCGTGCGCGGCGTCCCCCGTCACCAGGCGCGGGCGCAGGACACTGCGCTCCCGCTGGGCCAGCGCCGCCTGCATCGCGGCCTTCGCCTCGGTCACCGGGGCGATCCGCCACGCGGCCACGCTCAGCAGCATCGCGGTCAGCGGCTCCTCGCCGCGCAGCGCGTTCGCCCGGGCGGCGGCCTGCTTGGCGGCGGCCGAGTCCCGCTGCCGGGAC
>NZ_QNFZ01000951.1 GCF_003313395.1 Nonomuraea lactucae
AGCGGCGCCCTGACCCGCGCCACCGGCGAGTGACGCGGGCGGCCAGGTGACCGCGCGCCAGGTGACGCGGGCCAGGGAAGCGGGCCAGGTGACGCGGGCCAGGGAAGCGGGCCAGGTGACGCGGGCCAGGTGACCGCGCGCCGGGTGGCGCGGGCCGAGGCACCGTCAGGCGGGCGACGCCGGTAGGTCACGCCTCCAGGCGCGGCAGGTTGCTGCTCGCCACCAGGGTCCGGATGGCGCGCAGGGCGACCGAGAGCGTGGCGAGGTCGAAGTTGTCGCTCTCCCAGATCTCCGACAGCGTCTGCCTGGCGCGGCCGACCGCGGCCGAGTTGGCCTCGCTCCAGCGGGCCAGGCGTTCCTCCGGCGACACCCCCGGCGCGCCGCTGACCAGAACGTCGCGGGTGAGGGAGGCGTGGGCCGCGTAGAGGTCGTCGCGCAGCGCCGAGCGGGCCATGGCGTTCCACCGGTTGTCGCGCGGCAGGGCGATGACGCGTTCCCTGAGCCGGGCCAGCTGGAGGCGGTCGGCCAGGTCGAAGTAGACCTCGGCCACCTCGTTGACCGGGCGGCCCGTCGCCGCCGCGATCTCCACCAGGTCGAAGGTGGAGTAGGCGGGCACCATGGCCGCCACCCGCTCGGCCAGGTCCACGGGGACGCCCCGGGCCACGAACGAGTCGCGGCGCTCCTCGAAGGCCACCAGGTCGGGGCCGGTGAGCATCTTCGGGATGTGCGACAGCAGGCCGTTCACGCCCTTGACGAAGAAGCCCACCGAGCCCGCCAGGTCGAGCGGCGGACGGCGGTTGCTGAGCAGCCAGCGGGTGCCGCGCTCGGCGAGCTTGCGCGCCTCCAGGAGCATGGCGATCTGCGTGGCCGTGTCGACCATGTTGTCCAGCGACTCCACCTGCCGGTAGAAGCTGGCCAGGTCGAAGACCTCGCGGGCGACCAGGTAGGCGCGGACGGTGTCGGGCGTCGAGGCGCCTGTCTCCTCCGCGAAGCGGAACATGAACGTCGTGCCCATGGAGTTGACCAGCTCGTTCACCACGCAGGTGGTGATGATCTCGCGGCGCAGCGGGTGGGCGTCCATGTACGGCCTGAACCGCTGGCGCAGCGCCGACGGGAAGTAGGACACCAGCCACGAGGCCAGGAACGGGTCGTCGGGCAGGTCGGAGCCGAGCAGCTCGGCGTCGGCCACGAGCTTGGTGTAGGCGAGCAGCACGGAGAACTCGGGCGCGGTCAGGCCCAGCCTGGCCTGGCGGCGCTCCGCCAGCGTCTTGTCGGACGGCAGGAACTCCAGCTCCCGGTTGACGAGCCCCTCTCGCTCCAGCCGCCGCAGGTAGCGGGCGTGGATGTGGAGCATCTCCACCGCCTGGGCGCGGGCCGCGGCGAGCACCACGTTCTGGGCGTAGTTGTCGCGCAGCACCAGGTCGGCCACCTCGTCGGTCATCGACGTGAAGACCTGGTTGCGCTGCTTGTCGGTCAGCTCGCCGTCGCGTACGACCTGGTCGAGCAGGATCTTGATGTTGACCTCGTGGTCGGAGGTGTCCACCCCGGCCGAGTTGTCGATGAAGTCGGTGTTGACCAGCCCGCCGTTGAGCGCGAACTCGATGCGGGCGAGCTGGGTGAAGCCCAGGTTGCCGCCCTCGCCGACGACCTTGCAGCGCAGCCGGCCCGCGTCGATGCGGAGCGGGTCGTTGGCCTTGTCTCCGACGTCGGCGTTGGACTCGCCGCCGGACTTGACATAGGTGCCGATGCCGCCGTTCCACAGCAGGTCGACCGGGGCCCGCAGGATAGCGCTGATCAGGTCGTTCGGCGCCATCGACGAGACGCCGGCCGGCAGGTCGAGCGCCTCGCGCATCTGTGGGGTGATCTTGATCGACTTGGCCGTGCGCGGGAAGACGCCGCCGCCCTCGGAGATCAGCTCGGCGGAGTAGTCGGCCCAGGAGCTGCGCGGCAGCTCGAACAGGCGCTGCCGTTCGGCGTAGGAGGTCGCGGCGTCGGGCGTGGGGTCGATGAAGACGTGGCGGTGGTCGAAGGCGGCGACGAGCTGGATGTGCCGCGAGAGCAGCATGCCGTTGCCGAACACGTCTCCCGACATGTCGCCGATGCCGGCGACGGTGAAGTCCGTGGTCTGGACGTCCACGCCCATGGTGCGGAAGTGGTACTTGACGGACTCCCAGGCGCCGCGGGCGGTGATGCCCATGGCCTTGTGGTCGTAGCCGATCGAGCCGCCGGAGGCGAAGGCGTCGCCGAGCCAGAAGCCGTAGTCCTTGGCCACGCTGTTGGCGATGTCGGAGAACGTCGCGGTGCCCTTGTCGGCGGCAACCACCAGGTAGGGGTCGTCGCCGTCGTGCCGGACCACGTCGGGCGGCGGGACGACCTTGCCGTCGACGAGGTTGTCGGTGACGTCGAGCAGGCCGGAGATGAACGTCCGGTAGCAGGCCACGCCCTCGGCGAGCACGTCCTCCCGCGACCCGGACACGGGCGGACGCTTCACGACAAATCCGCCCTTGGAGCCAGTCGGCACGATAACGGTATTTTTCACCATCTGCGCCTTGACCAGGCCGAGGATCTCCGTCCGGAAGTCCTCCATCCGGTCCGACCACCGCAACCCGCCCCTGGCCACCTTGCCGAAGCGCAGGTGCACGCCCTCGACCCGCGGCGAGTAGACGAAGATCTCGTACTTCGGCCGCGGCAGCGGCAGCACGCTGATCGCCTCCGGGTCGAACTTCAGCGAGATGTACGGCCTGCGCCGCCCGCCCACCGTCTGGAAGTAGTTGGTGCGCAGCGTCGCCTGGATCATCTCCAGGTAGGCCCGCAGGATCCGGTCCTCGTCGAGCGAGGCCACCTCGTCCAGTGCCCCCAGGATCTCCTCGACGAGGGCCTCGGCCAGGTCGACGCGGACGTCCTCGGAGCGCCGCGGGTCCAGCCTCGCCTCGAAGAGCCGCACGAGCAGCCGCGCCAGCCGGACGTTGCCGGTCAGCACCCGCTCCATGTAGCGCTGCGAGTGGGTGCTGCCCGCCTGGCGCAGGTATTTGGCGTAGACCCGCAGGATCTCGGCCTGCTCGTAGGTCAGCCCGGCGCGCAGGATGAGCGCGTTGAAGTTGTCGGCCTCGATCTCGCCCTTCCACAGCGCGATCAGGCCGTCCTGGAAGAGCCGCTTGAAGTCGTTCCTGTCGACCTCCTCCGACGGGGTGAACCGCAGCCCGAAGTCGTAGATCCAGGCGTTCTTGGTGGACGGGTCGTTGTCGATGTCGATCTCGTACGGGCGCTCGTCCACGACCTCCACGCCGAGCCGCTGGATCAGCGGGAGCGCCTTGGACAGCGAGATGGGCGAGCCGACCTTGTAGATCTTCAGCCGCCGCTCCCCCTCCGCGGCGTCGTACGGCTCGTACAGGTTGAGCTCGACCCCGTCGTCGCCGGAGCCGAGCAGGAGCTCCAGGCGGCGCAAGTCGACCACGGCCATCTTGGGCGGGAAGTCGGCCTTGTACCCCTCGGGGAACGCCGACTGGTAGCGCCTGATGAGCCGGGGGGCCTCCTCCTCGCTGCTCATCTCGGTCAGCGCGGCGGCCAGATCGTCCTCCCAGGACCGGGTGATCGCGGCCAGCCGCCCCTCCAGCTCGTCCAGGTCGACCTGCGGCGGCGGGAGCTGCCTGCCGCGCTCGCCGCGCACGACCAGGTGCAGCCTGGCCAGCGCGGACTCGCCGATCATCGCGCTGTAGTCGAGCGTCGTGCCGCCCAGCGCCTTGAGCAGCACCTCCTGCATCCTCAGCCGCACCTGCGTGGTGTAGCGGTCGCGGGGCAGGTAGATCAGGCAGGAGATGTAGCGCCCGTAGTCGTCGCGGCGCAGGAAGAGCTTGACCTGCTTGCGCTCGCGCAGCCGCAGCACGCCGAGCGCGATGGGCAGCAGCTGGTCGATCGAGGTCTGGAAGAGCTCGTCGCGCGGGAACGTCTCCAGGATCTCGATGAGGTCCTTGCCGTCGTGGCTGTCGGCGTCGAGACCGGCACGTTCCAGAACGGCGGGCAGCTTGCGCCTGAGCACCGGGATCCGGGAGATCGACTCGTTGTAGGCGACGTGCGTGAACAGGCCGAGGAAGCGGCGCTCGCCGATGACCTCGCCCTCGGGCGAGAACAGCTTGACCCCGATGTAGTCGAGGTAGGCTGCCCGGTGGACGGTGGCGCGGGAGTTGGCCTTGGTGATGATCAGCAGCTGCTTCTCGCGGGCCTTGGCCCGCACCTCCGGCGGCAGCACGGAGAAGCTCTCGGAGCCGATCTTGTCGTCGCGCAGGATGCCGAACGCCGTGCCGGGCAGCGCGTGCAGCGCGTCGCCCTGGTCGGTGGTCTCCAGCCGGTATTCGCGGTAGCCGATGAAGGTGAAGTGCCCGTCGGCCAGCCAGCGCAGCAGGTCGAGGCTGTCCTCGACCTCCGCCGGCGGCAGCGGCGGCGGGTTCACCGACAGGTCCTCGGCGGTCTGCACGGCCAGCGCCCGCATCTTGGCGAAGTCCTCGACGGCGTGCCGCACATCGGTCAGGACCCGCTGGAGGTCCTCCTCCAGCTGCTTGAGCACCGCCGGATCGGCCTGCCTGTCGATCTCGATGTGCATCCACGACTCGGCCATCATCTGGCCGGTGACGTCCTCCTGGCCGGGGCCTAGCATCCGGCCCGTCATGTCGCGCCGGACCCGCATCTGCGGGTGGACCACCAGGTGGATGCCCACGTCGTGCCTGTCGAGCTCCATCGTCACCGAGTCGACCAGGAACGGCATGTCGTCGGTGACCACCTCCACCACCGAGTGGCCGGGGTCCCAGCCGTTCTCCTCGAGCGTGGGGGTGTAGGCCCGCACGACGGCCCTGCCCTGAGGGCGCACCTCGGCCAGCTGCTTCTGCGACATCGCCGGACCGTAGACGTCGACCGGGTTGCGGTCGAGGAGGTCCTCGGGGGCGACGTGCCGGTAGTAGAAGCGCAGCAGGGCCAGGGCCTCCTCGGGACTCACATGGTCGCTGCCTGCCGCGCAGCGCTGCGCGGCCCGTTGAAGCAACTCGTCCTTGGCCTCGTCGAGCGGCATTTCGCTCTCACTCCTTTGTGAGGGTTTGCCATACATGTTCATAGCCAGGCCCTTAGTTCCCACAGCAGCGGGAAGTAGTGCAGGCGCGTCCTACCGCGCAGATAGGGGGCGCCCGTCGAGCCGCCTGTGCCCGACTTGGTGCCGATCTGCCGTTCGACCATCTGGACATGTCTCGTCCGCCACTGCGCGGCGGTCTCATCGTGTGTCAGCAGATCCTCGGCCAGTTGCCACAGGTCGTCGTAAGACCTGCGGTCCCTCGCCACGGCCAGCAGTGACTCCATGATCTCGTCGTCGGAGACCGGCAGGCCACGCTGGGAGAGGGCGGTGACATAAGCATCCCACAACGTGGGCTCCTCCAGCCTGCGCCGCAGCCTGGCGAGTCCGGCCTCGTCGGCGTCCCTGAGCCGGGCGAGGTAGCCGTCGTCCTTCAGCCCGGACAGGAACTCCAGCTCGCGGAACTGCACGGACTGGAACCCGCTGGCCGGAGCCAGATGGGCGCGGAAGGCCAGGAAGTCCTGAGGCGTCATCGTCTCCAGGACCTCGACCTGCTGGACCAGCACCCTCTCCACCGAGTGCACCCGCCTGAACTGGTGCCTCGCCTGCCACAGCTCACCGCCGAGCATGGCGTCGCGGGCGTTCTCCAGCTCGTGCAGCAGCAGCTTGAACCAGAGCTCGTAGACCTGGTGGATGGTGATGAACAGCAGCTCGTCCGGAGCCTTCGACTGGGGCCGCTGCTGGGAGAGCAGCTCGGGCAGGCGGAGATAGTCGCCGTAGGAGAGCCTGCCGCCCTCCTCGCCGAACCGTCTGTCCGGGGGGACGGGCGCGCCGGCGTTGTGCCCCACCGAACACACCTCCCCCAAGTTCGTCCGGGCGTCACTGACCGGACGTACGCCTTGCCGTACCGATATCACCCGAAAAGGGCGAAGTCGTCAACGCGACATCGACATCGGGGGGTCGTCTTCGGAGGCGGAGGGTTGGTGCTTCAGCTCGTCGAGCTGGCCGGGTACCTCGGCCAGCTCCTTGAGCTCCTGCTGGCATGACGCGCAAGTCTCGAGGTGGCGCTCGAACGCCTCGATCTCCTCTTCGTCGAGGACGCCAAGGGCGTAGGCGGCCACCTCCTCGTGCATCAGCCGGCTACCCCCTTGTCCCGCAGAAGTTCACGGAGAGCCCGGATGCCGTAGTAGAGCCTGGACTTCACCGTGCCCGGCGGGATCCCGAGGATTTCCGCCGCTTCACTTATCGTACGGTCCCTGAGGTAGGTCTGCTCAATGACTTCGCGGTGTTCTTCGGACAGGCTGCGGAGCGCGTCGGCGACCACGATCGCCGATAACGCCCGATCCGCCCCGTCGGGGACGGCCAGCATGTCAACTTCGGGGGGTTCGACCTCGTGGGGCCGGACACTTTTGCGCCGGCGCCCGTCAATCACGATGCGACGGGCCACTGTCAGCAGCCACGCCCAGATGAGGCTCGGTTCCCATTGCAGTCTTGCCGAGTTACGCCAGGCGCGGACGATCGTCTCCTGCACGACGTCTTCAGCCCATTGAAGATCGTTACCAGTCGACTTGCGTATGTGGCGCAGCAGAGGGCCGCCGAACTCCTGGTAGAGCACCGCGATGCGGTGCTCCGCCTCGGCATCCGCACTCTCGAACCTGCCGTCGAGGTGACTTAGCACGGGGCACATCTTTACACCTTTGTTATGAGTCCGGTAGCCACTCCGATAACTCCAGTCATTTGTGACTATTCATCGCTATGACTGAACCGGTCACCAGGCCGCCGCGTACCTCCGACCATGCACAGGCTTCTTCGCGGTGAGGTCCTCATGTTCGGCGGCTTCGCCGTGGCCGCGGCGGTGACGATCCTCCTGGTGATGCCACCCGCGGCCCGGCCCGTGTCCGCCGAGTGGTCGGTGCTGCCCTCCGGTCCCCTGGGCCCGGCCGACCGAGACCTTCTGGTCAAGGTACGGCAGGCGGGTCTGTGGGAGATCCCGATGGGCCGCCTGGCTCAGGATCGCGCCGATTCCCAGCGCGTCAAGGAAGTCGGGATGCATCTGGTGGAGGACCATACCAAGCTCGATCTGGTCACCCGCCAGTACGCCGCCCGGCTCGGCGTGCCGCTGCCCGACGTCCCGAGTCCGGATCAGCAGAGCTGGATGGCCCAGCTCGGCGCCCAGACCGGCTCCGCGTTCGACAAGGACTTCGCGCAACTGCTGCGCGCCGCCCACGGCAAGGTCTTCTCCGTCGTGGCGGACGTGCGGGCCGGCACCCGCAACAGCGAGATCAGGAGGTTCGCCCAGCACGGGTTGGGCGTGGTCATGAAGCACATGACGCTGCTCGAGTCCACCGGGCTGGTCGACTACGACGAACTGCCCGAACCCCCGACTCCCTCGGCCACTCCACCCGCCCCCGCGGCGGTCGATCCAAGGAGACAACCATGAGTAGTTCGAGACGCCTGGCCGCGGCCTTTTCGGCCCTGGCCGTGGTGGCCGGGGGCCTGGTGTCCGCGGCCGTCATCAGCGTCGGCCCGGCGATCGCGGATCACTGCGAACCCGGCCAGGGTCAGCAACAGCAGGAGCAGCCCGAGCGCCGGCAGCGCGGGCAGGACCAGCAGGATCCCAACGGACAGGACGACCAAGGCCAGCAGAACCCCGACGGGCAGGACAACCAGAACCAGGACCCGAACAACCAGGACCAGAACCAGGACAACGGCAACCAGAACCAAGACCAGAACAACAGGAATCAGAACGACCAGAACCAGAACCAGGACGGCAACCGAAACCAGGACGACGGCCAGAACCAGAACCAGGACCGCAACCGGAACCAGGACGACGGCCAGCGGCAGGGAGGCGACCAGCAGCTCTCCGGCGGCGGCACCCTCGCGCAGGACCCGGCCCAGGACCCGAACAACCAGAACCCCGACAACCAGGACCAGCAGAACCAGAACCCGAACCGCAACAACCGGAACCAGGATAACGGCCAGCAGGACCCGAACAACCAGGACCAGAACCAGGACAACGGCGACCAGAACCAGAACCAGAACAACAGGAACCAGAACCAGGACCCCGACGGCCAGGACGCGCAGGACCCGGACGCGCAGGACCCGAACGCGCAGAACCAGCGGCAGCGCCGCCGCGGCGGGAACAACCAGAGCCCCAGCGCCAGCCCGTCGCCCACCAACACCGCCGGTGAGGGCGAGAACGACTGCGCCGACCTCGGCCCGTTCCTCAAGGACTTCGTCGACATCCGTCAGGTCCAGCCCAACTCGCTCGACGCGCAGCAGCGTGGCAGGGGCGGCGCCCGCGGCTCGTTCGTCTCGCGCTGCGGCACGAACCAGAACGGCCACAACAACCCGGACAACTTCATCGTCGCCCCCGGCGTGTCCAACGGCGCCCACCACCTGCACGACTACGTCGGCAACGTCTCGACGGACGCCTTCTCGACCGACCAGAGCCTGGCCGCGGCCGGCACCACCTGCCGGCTGAACGACCAGTCGACCTACTTCTGGCCGGTCCTGCGGGACCGCAAGGTGGACGACAACATCCAGGACCCGGACGGCAACGTCGGGCGCGTGCTGCGGGCCCGGTCCGTGTCGCTCGAGTTCCGGGGCAACTCGAACTCCAGGGTGAGCCCGATGCCGAGGTTCCTGAGGCTGATCACCGGTGACGCCAAGGCGGCCACGAACGGCGGCGGCAACGCCCGCGCCGCGTGGACGTGCACCGGCTTTACCAACCGGATCACCACCAAATACCCGCTTTGCCCGCGCTCCAGTCAGGTGGTGCGTATCCTGGACTTCCCAAGCTGCTGGGACGGCCAGAACACCGACAGCGCCAATCACCGGACGCACGTGGTCTTCCCTGACCAGGGCGGCGGCTGTCCCCAGGGCACCAGGGCGATCCCGCAGCTTCGGATGACACTCACGTACTCCGTACCACAGGGTCCGTCGTTCGCTCTGGACGCGTTCCCCGAACAGCTGCACAACCCGATCACCGACCACGCGGACTTCGCCAACGTCATGCCCAACCGGCTGATGCGCTTCGTGGTCGACTGCATCAACCGGGGCCGCCGCTGCTGACCTGACTCCGCGCCGATCCGGCCGCCCGCCCCGGTCACACCGCCCAACCGCCCACCGTCCCGCCGCATCGGGGCGGGGGGCGGGATCGGGCGGGCGATCAGGACGGGCGGCAGAGGCAAGCCTGACCCCTTCCGAGTCGCACCCTCAACCGACCTTGGAGGGAACCGAATCGATGCTCCACAGACGAACCCCCCGTCATGCCCCCACCAGGCTGGACACGCGCAGGTTCAGACTCGTCGCGAGCGCGGCCGTCGCGGCGGTGGCACTGTCCTTGTTCGCCCTGGCCAGGACCGAGCGTGGCATGGCCATGGTGGCCCGGGGAGTGGCCTTCCTCGAGTTCTACGCGGGCGTGTTCGCGCTCGTGCTGTTCACCGCGACCGTCGGGCTCGGCCTGCTCACCACAGAGCGGGTCTTCCTCTCCCCCGCCAATCGCGTCAGGGCCCAGCTCGCGCACCGGGCCACCGCGGTCATCGGCCTGGGCTACCTGGCCACCCACGTGACCCTCATGATGACCCTCGGCCACGTGCCCGTGACCGCGCTCGTGCTCCCCACGGCCGGGATCTGGGTGGGCCTCGGCGCCATCGCCTGCAACCTGATGATCATGGTCATCGCGACGGGCGTCATCCGCGGCCGGTTCGCGGTGACCGGCCGGCCGTGGATGTGGCGGCTGCTGCACGGCGGGGCCTACCTGGCCTGGCCGGTGGCGGTCCTGCACGGCCTGACGGCCGGGCGGCCCGCCGCCGGCTGGGTGGCCTGGTCGTACGCGGCCTGCCTGGCGG
>NZ_QNFZ01000952.1 GCF_003313395.1 Nonomuraea lactucae
ACCCGCCCGCCGCCGCGGCTCAGCGCGCCGCGGTCGCCCGGCCGGCCGAGCCAGAGTTCCAGCAGCGCGTCGGGCACCGGTCCGCCCGCCCCGTCCAGCACCCGCCCTTCGAGGGTGACGGCGCCGGGGTGGCCCGGCGGCACCAGCTCCCAGTCGTGCGGGTACGGCAGCGCGTGGGCGAAGAACGGGCCGACGGTCTGCGACGGCGTGACGGTCATGGCGTCTCCATCGGGGTGCTGCCGAGCACGATGTCGAAGGTGTACCCGAGGGCCCATTCCGGTTCGGTGACGTCCAGGGAGAAGGCGGAGACCAGCCGTTCCCGGCCGGCGGGGTCGGGAACGGACTGCAGGACCGGGTCGAACGGCATCAGCGGGTCGCCGGGGAAGTACATCTGGGTGACGAGCCGCTGGGTGAACGCCCGCCCGAAGACGGAGAAGTGGAGATGGGCTGGCCGCCAGGCGTTGGGGTGGTTGCGCCAGGGGTAGGCCCCGGGCTTGATCGTGACGAACCGGTATCGGCCGTCCCCGTCGGTGAGGCAGCGGCCCGCGCCGGTGAAGTTGGGGTCGAGCGGCGCGGGGTGCCGGTCCCCGTCGTGCGCGTACCGGCCGGCGGCGTTGGCCTGCCAGAGCTCGACCAGCGTGCCGCGGACGGGACGGCCGGAGCCGTCGAGGACACGGCCCGTGACGATGACGCGCTCGCCGATCGGCTCGCCCGCGTGCTGCCGCGTCAGGTCGTGGTCGAGCGGGCCGATCTCCTCGTGCCCGAAGACGGGGCCGCTCAGCTCGATCGTGTCGGGGTCCGCCTCGAACGGCACGGGCGGGCGCCGCGGGGCCCGCAGGATGGTGCTGCGGTAGCCGGGGCTCAGGTAGGGCGGGTGGATCATGGTGGTCCTCGGCTTGTTCAGGGGGATGTCGGAGTTCACCACGGCAGCCCCACGTAGTTCTCCGCCAGCGTCGTGGCCGCCGCCTCCGAGGAGGTGACGTAGTCCAGGTACGAGAGCTGCAGCCGTCTGCCGTAGTCGTCGTCGGAGT
Source organism: Nonomuraea lactucae (assembly GCF_003313395.1). GTDB lineage: Bacteria > Actinomycetota > Actinomycetes > Streptosporangiales > Streptosporangiaceae > Nonomuraea > Nonomuraea lactucae. The sequence goes on from NZ_QNFZ01000952.1 coordinate 1,032, forward strand.
CGAAGGTGTGCAGCAGGTTCGTCATCCACCAGGAGAAGTGCTGGGCCCGCCACACCCGCTTCAGGCACGCCCGCGAGTAGCCGTCGAGCAGGTCGGCCGAGCCCGTCGAGAAGAACAGGTCGAGCGCCTCGGTCAGCACCCGCACGTCGGCGACGGCCAGGTTGAGCCCCTTCGCGCCGGTGGGCGGCACGATGTGGGCGGCGTCGCCGGCGAGGAAGAGCCTGCCGTACTGCATGGGCTCGGCGACGAAGCTCCGCATCGGCGTGACGGACCTCTCGATGATCTCGCCGGTGGCGAGCGTGAAGCCGGGCACCGTCTCCAGCCGCTGCTTCAGCTCCGCCCAGATCCGCTCGTCCGGCCAGTCGCCGTCGTCGGCGTCGGGCGGCACCTGCAGGTAGAAGCGGCTGATCTCGGGCGAGCGCATGCTGTGCAGGGCGAAGCCGCGCTCGTTCCTGGCGTAGATGAGCTCCTTCGACGAGGGCGCCACCCTGGCCAGGACGCCGAGCCAGGCGAAGGGGTACTCGCGCTCGTGGAGGCGCAGGACCCCTTCGGGGATGGACGCCCTGGACACACCGTGGAACCCGTCGCAGCCGGCGATGACGTCGCAGTCGAGCCGCTCGCCGCCGAACGTGAGGTACGGCCCGGCCTCCGGCGAGTGCGGCGCCACGTCCTCGACCTCGAAGCGCACGTCGCCGCCGGCCTCGAGCCGGGCGGCGATGAGGTCCTTGACGACCTCCTGCTGGCCGTACACGGTGATGGACCTGCCCGGCACCAGCTTCTCGAACGCGATGCGGTGGCCCCGCTCGCCGTACCTGAGCTCGATGCCCTGGTGCGGCAGGCCCTCGCGCAGCAGCCGCTCGCCGACGCCCGCCGCGACCAGCGTGTCCACCGTGCCCTGCTCCAGCACTCCCGCGCGCACGCGGCTCTCCACGTGGGCGCGACCGCGCTTCTCCAGCACCACGGAGGAGATGCCGCGCTGGTGGAGCAGGTGGGACAGGAGGAGTCCCGCGGGGCCGGCGCCGATGATCCCGACCTGTGTTCGCATGGGGCAAGCATTCCGCCGAACCGCCGCTCCGCCGAGCCGTCTCTTCCGCTGAGCGGAATCTTGATGCAGGATTTCGCGCATGGCAGGCGGTTCGCGGGAGGCCGGGCGCTCGGTGACGTCCAAGGTGCTCGCCATCCTCGGCGCGTTCGACTCGGCGCATCCGCAGCTCACGCTGACCGACCTGGCCAGGCGGAGCGGGCTGCCGCTGAGCACCGTCCACCGGCTGGCGGGCGAGCTGGAGCAGTGGCGGGCGCTCAGCCGCGCGCCCGACGGGCGGCTGCGGATCGGGATGCGCCTGTGGGAGCTGGGGCAGCTCGCGCCGGCCAGGCTGCAGGACCTGGCCCATCCGTGGCTGCAGGAGGTGTTCGCGAGGACCGGCGAGAACGTCCACCTGGCCGTGCGCGACGGCCTGGAGGTGCTGTACGTGGACAAGGTGCACGGCAGGAGGGCCGTGCCGATCGTGTCCAGGACGGGCGGGCGGCTGCCGATGCATCCCACCGGCGTGGGCAAGGCGCTGCTGGCGTACGAGCCCGACTGGTTCGTGCAGGCGTACCTGGCGCGCAAGCTGGAGCGGCCCACCGCGCACACGATCACCGAGCCGGGCAGGCTGGCCCGGGAGCTGGCGGCCGTGCGGGCCCAGGGCCACGCGCTGACGTTCGAGGAGATGTCGCTCGGCTCGTGCTCGGCCGCGGTGCCGGTGCTGGTGGACGGCCGCCCGGTCGCCGCGCTCGGCATCGTGCTGTCCTCCCGCCGCGCCCGCGAGCTGCACCGCCTGGTGGAGCCGCTGCGCGACGCGGCCGACCAGATCGCGCGGGCGTACGCGGCGGCGTCCAGCGGCACGGTCTAGGCCCGTTCGGCTCGCACACCGTCGGCGGGCTCGCGCGCCCTCGGCGGACTCGCGCACCGTCGGTGGGCTCAGGCGCGGTGGGTGCGGATCGTGAGCGGACACAGGCCCGTCGTTTCGAGGAACCTCCGACTGTTGCGGCCCCCTGGCAGTGGCAGTACGGTCTCACTGAACATTCCGTTCAGTGAAGCTGATCAAGAGGTTCGATGGCCGCGTCGGAGACCGCACACCTGGGCGCCCGCATCCGGGCGTACCGGACCATGCGTCAGATGACCGTGCGCGCCCTCGCCGGCGAGGCCCAGGCCAGCCCCAGCTTCATCAGCCAGCTCGAACGCGGGCAGACCAGCGCGAGCGTCGGGATGCTGCGCCGGATCGCCCAGGCGCTCGGGCTCACGGTCGCCGAGCTGTTCAGCGAGGACGACGAGGTGGGGCACCGGGTCGTGCGCCGTGCGGAGCGTCCCGCCCTGCCCACCGGGCCGGGCGCGCGCAAGTACCTCATCTCCCAGCGCCCGCTGCAGAACGTGGAGATGTACGCCGGCGAGTTCGACCCGGGCGCGTCCACCGGGGACGACCCGTACACGCACGGCGACTCGCAGGAGTTCTTCCTCGTGCTGCGCGGCGAGGTCGTGCTCTGGCTCGGGCCCGCGCCGGAGGCCGTCGCGCATGTGCTCGGGCCGGGCGACAGCGTCGAGTTCCGCACGTCGGTCCCCCACCGGGTGGTCAACGACGGCGGCGAGCCGGCCGAGGTGCTGTGGGTGGTGAGCCCGCCGACGCCGTCGGCATGAACCCCACCCCATGGGCATACGCCCGATTTCGTACGCTTTTTCCGACGAGTCCGATGTGGAAGGTTCCTCACGTGATACCAGGCATCCCGCTCAGCGGGGACTTCGCCAACGGCGGCGTCTCCTTCTGGTACCGGCAGACCGGCCTGCCGGACCGGCGGGCGGCGCTGCCCGGCCCGCGCTCGTACGACGTGGCCATCGTCGGCGGCGGTTACACCGGCCTGTGGACCGCCTACTACCTGAAGAAGGCGGAGCCGGGGCTGCGGATCGCAGTGCTGGAGAAGGAGTTCGCCGGGTTCGGCGCGTCGGGGCGCAACGGCGGCTGGCTGTCGGCCGAGTTCGCCGGGTCGCGCGAGCGGCACGCCAAGGCCCGGGGCCGGCAGGCCATGATCGACCTCCAGCACGCGATGTTCGGCGCGGTGGACGAGGTCATCGGGGTGACCCGCGAGGAGGGCATCGAGGCCGACGTGCACAAGGGCGGCGTGCTGCACGTCGCCACCAACCCGGCGCAGCGCCGCCGCCTGCGCGCCGAGGTCGCCGATCTGCGCGCCTGGGGATACGGCGAGGACGACATGCGGCTGCTGGGCCGCGACGAGCAGCGCGAACGCCTGCAGGTGGCGGGCGGCCTGGAGGCCGCCTACTCCCCCCACTGCGCCCGCGTCCAGCCCGCCAAGCTCGCCGTCGGCCTCGCCCGCGCGGTGGCGGGGCTCGGCGTGGACATCTTCGAGAACACCGCCGTGACCGAGATCCGCCCCCGCGGAGCCCGCGGCGGCGGCCCCGCGGCGGCCGTCACCACGCGCGGCGTCGTCACCGCCGAGTACGTCATCCGCGCCACCGAGGGCTTCACCTCGGGCCTGGCCGGGCAGCGCCGCCAGTGGCTCCCGATGAACAGCTCGATGATCGTCACCGAGCCGCTGCCCGCCGAGGTCTGGAAGCACATCGGCTGGGCGGGCGGCGAGCTGCTCGGCGACCAGGCCCACGCCTACATCTACGCCCAGCGCACCGCCGACGACCGGATCGCGATCGGCGGGCGCGGCGTCCCCTACCGCTACGGCTCGCGCACCGACGACCGGGGCGCCACCCAGGCGGCCACGGTGGCGCTGCTCTGGCGGATGCTGGTCAAGCTGTTCCCGGCCGCGGCCGACGCGCGCGTTCAGCACTCGTGGTGCGGGGTGCTCGGCGTTCCCCGCGACTGGTGCTCGACCGTCCACCTCGACCACGCGACCGGCCTCGGCTGGGCGGGCGGCTACGTGGGCAGCGGCGTGACCACCACCAACCTGGCCGGGCGCACGCTGCGCGACCTCGTGCTGCGGCGCGACACCGAGCTGACCGCGCTGCCGTGGGTGGGCCGCCAGGTGCGCCAGTGGGAGCCGGAGCCGCTGCGGTGGGCGGGGGTGCGGCTCATCTACACGCTGTACAGGGCCGCCGACCGCCAGGAGAACGACCGGGGCACCACCACCTCGCCGTACGCCCGCCTCGCCGACCTCATCTCAGGCCGCTGACCCCGTTCCCGGCTCCTTCGAGGCCAGGAGGCCGGCTTCTTCCGGGCGGCCCGGGCGGGATGGCCGCTCTCGCGTCGCCGCAGCACGGACGTCACCCGCCGGCGCGGCGACGTGCGGCGACCAGGCGTTCAGCGCCAGGGGTCGAAGTCGACCTCCAGCGGCTCCTGCGGCGGCCGCTCCCCTTCAGGCACGTGCTGGAGGTTGACTCGGATCCGGTACCATACGCTGCTGCGGCCGCGCATGCCGTCGACCAGCACGTCGGCGGGCCGCAGGTGGGCCGCCACCCCGGGATGGCGGGCCTTCCACCGCTCGAACCCGGCCATCGCCTCGTCCTTGTGCTGGGCCTTGGCGATCTCGATGACCGGCACGGTCTGCTGCCTGCGCCCGGAGCCCTTGGGCGGCTTGGGCGCCGGGCCGAGCGACTCGGCCAGCTCCAGGAGCCCGTCGAGCGAGCCGGGGCTCAGGTCCATGTCCTCCCAGGGGTCGCCGGCATCGGCCAGCCGCTTCGGCACCGTGTCGATCGTGAACGCCTCGGGACGGCAGCCGGGCACCTCGCGCCAGGTCAGCGGCGTGGACACGCGGGCGTCGGGCACGGCGCGGACGGAGTAGGCGGAGGCCACGGTGCGGTCGTAGGCGTTCTGGTTGAAGTCGACGAAGACGCCGTGCCGCTCCTCCTTCCACCACCGGCTGGTGGCCAGGTCGGGAGCCCGGCGCTCGACCTCGCGGGCCACCGCCTCGGCCGCCGTGCGCACCTTGGCGAACGGCCATCGCGGCTCGATCCGGGCATAGACATGAAAGCCACGCGAACCCGACGTCTTCGGCCAGGCGGTCAGGCCGTGGTCGTCCAGCACCTCCCGCGCGACCAGCGCCGTCTTGAGCAAGTCGGCCCACTCGACCCCCGGCACCGGGTCGAGGTCGATGCGCAGCTCGTCGGGGTGGGCGAGGTCGGGCACCCGCAGCGGATGGGGGTTGAGGTCGACGCAGCCCAGGTTGACCACCCACACCAGCTGGGCGAGGTCGTCGACCACGACCTCCTCGGCGCTGAGCCCGGACCGGTAGCGCAGCTCTGCCACCTCGATCCAGCTCGGCCGCTTGGCGGGCGCCCGCTTCTGGAAGAACGCCTCCTCCTCGATGCCGCGCACATATCTCTTGAGGATCATCGGCCTGCCCGCCACGCCGCGCAGCGCCCCGTCGGCCACGGCCTGGTAGTAGCGGATCAGGTCGAGCTTGGTGTGACCGGTCCGCGGGAAGATCACCTTGTCGGGGTTGGTGACGCGCACCTGCCGCCCCGCGACCTCGATGTCGGGCATGCGGCCCACCCTACGCCGCCCCTCCGACAATCCCCCTGAGCTGCCCGAACGCCCGCTCGGAGGTCAGAAGGCGCCGTGGCGGCCCTCGCCGGCGGCGAAGCGGGCCGCGCCGCCCGCCGCGTCGGGCAGGGAGAGCAGGCCGTGGCGCAGCTCGTTCCGGAACGCGTCGGCCTCGTCGAGAGCTTCCTGCTCCAGGGCCGACATCCGGTCGCCGCGCAGGCACGCCTGCGGGAACCGGGCCAGCTCGCGCGCCAGCTCCTCGGCGTGCCGCCTCGCCGTTCCCGTGGGCACGACGCGGTTGGCCAGCCCCATCTCCCTGGCCTCGGCCGCGCCGACGGGCCTGCCGGTGAGGATCATGTCCATGGCCCGGGAGCCGCCGACGAGCCGCGGCAGCCGTACGGTGCCGCCGTCGATGAGCGGCACGCCCCAGCGGCGGCAGAAGACGCCGAACACCGCGTCCTCCTCGGCGACCCGCAGGTCGCACCAGAGGGCCAGCTCCAGCCCGCCGGCCACGGCGTGCCCGGCGACGGCGGCGATGACGGGCTTGGACAGGCGGAGCCTCGTCGGCCCCATCGGCCCGTCCCCCTCCTCGCCGACATGGTTGTCGAGCGCCTTGAGGTCGGCGCCCGCGCAGAACGTGCCGCCCTCGCCCCACAGCACGGCCACCGAGGCGTCCGAGGAGTCGAACTCACGGAAGGCTTCGGCCAGCGCGCCGGCGGTCTTCCGGTCGACCGCGTTGCGCACCTCGGGCCTGCTCAGCACGACGGTCGTGACCGCCCCGTCCCGCTCGATCCGTACGGTCATGGCCACCTCCGCTGGATTCGGAGCTCCCGCCAACGGGAGCATATCGGGATCGGCACCGCCCGGCCGGTACGGGGGACGGCCCGGGCACCGCACCTCACGCGGGCGCCGCGCCACACGCAGTTTCGGCACCTCCCGAGAGCGCGTCGCGGGCGGCCATCAGCGCGAACCCGAGCAGGTTGAGCCCCTGCCAGGTCGCCGGAGACGCCGCCCGCTCGTCGCCGGCGGCCAGGCCGATGCCCCAGACCCGGTCACGCGGGCTGGCCTCGACCAGGATCCGGGACCCCGTCGCGAGCAGGTACTCCTTCAACTCGGGGTGCCGGCCGAACCGAAGACGTGCCCGCCCTCGCTGAACGAGACGGGCCACCACTGCGACAGGCAGCCGGGGCCGACACCGCCGTCGCGGGCGGGCCGGTGCCCCCAGAAGTACAGATAGCGCAGGCGGTGCCCCGCCCGCTCGGCGGCGATCGCCTCTGCCACGGTGCGCGGGAGCTGCTTGACCACGCCGACCCCCTGCCACCCCCGCCCGGTCTTGGCCAACGCCCCAGCCAACCACGCTCCCAACCACGCTGCCGCGACCCTGCCCGACCCTGCCGACGACTCAGAGGACCACGGCCCCCGTGACGAGCTCGTCGAAGCGGTCCAGGTCCTCGGCCGGGCGGTCGAGGCCGCGCAGCGGTCCGCGTTCGGCCAGGTGCTCCTCGGCGTACAGGCGGGCCACCAGCGACTTGCGCTCGTCGTCGAGCCCCCAGCCTGCCTGCTCCTCCAGCAGCGCGGCGGCGTAGACGTCCGCCATGAACACCCCCAGCGGATACAGCCGCGCCTCGGCGGTCCGCGAGTCGAGGGCGCGCCAGGCGGTGATCGCCTTCTCCAGGTCGTCGATCCGCCGGTTGACCAGGGTGGAGGTGGCGGCGGCGCGCAGCCGGTCGAGGAAGGGCTCGTGGGCCTGGTCGCGCAGCACGGCGCGCCGTACGTCCAGGCAGAGGATGTTGTCGCCGCCCTCCCAGATGGGGTTGACCTGGGCGTCGCGCAGGAGGCGGGCCACGGGCCACTGCTCGATGTAGCCGTTGCCGCCGTGCACCTCGATCGCGTCGCTGGCCGCGGTGACGCCGAGCCGGGCGGCCCGCAGCTTGATCAGTGCGGGCGCGAGGCGCAGGGGCGGGCCGAGGTGGCCGTCGAACACCAGCGCCTGTGCGGCCTCGACCGCCACGATCAGCTCGGCGAGCTTGCGGCGCATCAGCGGCTGGTCGATGAGCGGCCTGCCGAACGCCTCGCGGGCGCGGGCGTAGCAGATCGACTCGACGAGCGCGCGGCGGGCCACGCCGAGGCCCATCATCGCCACGCCGAGCCGGGAGGCGTTGGTGAGCCTCATCATCGTGCCCAACCCGGAGCCGGAGCCCTCACCCGCCAGCAGGTACGCCTCCGCGCCGGCGAACTCCACCTCGGCCGAGGCGACCGAGCGGGTGCCCAGCTTGTCCTTCAGCCGCCTGATGCGCACCGCGTTGCGGGAGCCGTCGCGCCGCTCCCACAGGACCAGGAACGGGGCGACGTCCCCGCCGTCCCGCCGGGCGAGCACCACGAACGCCGACCCGTTGGCGTTCGAGGCGAACCACTTGAGCCCGGTCAGCCGCCACGACTCGCCGTCGGGGACGGCGGTGGCCTCCAGGGCGGCCAGGTCGGAGCCGCCGGTCCGCTCCGTGAACATCTGGGCGGCCTCGCCCGAGTAGAAGCCGTTGGCGAAGATCTCGCGTACTCGTTCCCTGACGTCGTCCGGCGCGTGCTTCTCGGCGAGCCGCACCACCATGTCGCCGCCCGTGCCGAGCGCGCAGCCCATCCCGATGTCGGCCTGGTCGAGCAGGTACGTCCAGGCCGCGGCGAGCGCGGCGGGGTCGGCACCGTGCTCGCTCGCCCGCCGGGCGAAGGCGGGAGAGGTGAAGTTGTCCTCCATCAGCGCCCGCCTGGCGGCGTGGAAGGACGGCGGCATGACGACCTCGCTGACGTCCCTGCCCCACCTGTCGTACTTCTCCAGCCGCGGCGGGTTGCGGTCGGTCTCCTCCGCCCAGGCGTTGACGGGGCCGCTCATGAGGGCGCCGAGCCTGTCCAGGTGCGGCTCTGCCCAGGCGAAGCCGTCGCCGAGATGGCGCCGCATGAGCAGTCGCAGCGACGGGTCGACGGTCCACCAGTTGCGTCCGGCGGCGCCCTGGTAGCGCTCGGTCGCGTAGCGGTCGCTGCCGTCGAACGGTTCGATGAGATAGCGCCCCATGCCTGCGAGTGTTACATATACTCAACACGCGATGGAAGACCGTAACACCCTGAGCGCGCGCTCGGCCGTGCTGAGCGTCCTGCTGGGCAGCCACCCGCCGAGCCTGCCCGCCCGCCACCTGGTGCGCGTCGGCGCGCTTTTCGGCATCGCCGAGGGCACGGTGCGGGTGGCGCTCTCCCGCATGGTGGCGGCCGGCGACCTCGTACCGGCCGGTGGCCGCTACACGCTGTCGGAGCGGCTCGTCGAGCGCCAGGCCAGGCAGGACGAGAGCCGCGCCCCGCACCCGAAGCCGTGGGACGGCACCTGGGAGATCGCCGTCGTCACCGCCGAGCGGCGCGCGCCGGCCGACCGGGCCGCGCTGCGCCACGCGATGAGCGCGCTGCGCATGGCCGAGCTGCG
>NZ_QNFZ01000954.1 GCF_003313395.1 Nonomuraea lactucae
CCTCCGCGAGGCCCTGGCCGGAACCCCCTGGATGCCACCACAAAACGCCTGATCAATCACAGGCCTGAATGGATACGAAGTTTCCCTCTTACTCCACGCAAGAGTTCCAGTTCGGGGAATCCTGCCGTGCTTTCTCGACTACCTACCGCTACACGAAATCAGTTGTTTACCTCCATCGCTCACGCAGGGCTGAAGCGTTCTCGGCTGGTGAGGTGGGCGTGAGCCTGACAGGGGTGTTCGGCCGTAGGTGACCTGGCTGCTGGCTGCCAGCCGCCATGACACCCGGATCTTCGTGGCCCAGCAGCAGATCGCGGCCAAGAGCAACGAGCTCCCGGCTTCGGCCCCCGGCTCGCGTGGCCTGGAGCTGACTGACCGGCGTGGTGATCATCGCCGACGCCCTGCACACCCAGCATGAGCACGTCCGGCAGATCGTCGCGGCCGCAGGTCACTACCTGCTGGTCGTCAATTGCACCAGCCCACCCTGCGGCGCAGGCTCAAGCGCTGCCCTGGCACAAGGCGATCCTCGACAACCGCACCGATGAGACGGGCACGGCCGCCGCGAGAATCGTTGGATGAAAGTATGCGCGTTCCCTTCCGCTCTGCCCTTCCCACACGCCGCCCAGGCCATCCCGCGGCGCGCAAACGGCTGCCCTTCATCTGGACGCTCGCGGTTTACCTCATCGGCGTCGGGTTCCGCCCAGAACGGCACCGCGCGTCACCGGACGGCCACCGGGGAGGAGGCGCCGCGCGCCAGGAGGGCCGGGGTGCCGGAGCCGTCGGCGGGGACCGACCAGACGTCGGGTCCCTTGGCGTACATCACTGTGCGCCCGTCGAGCCAGGCCACCTGGTCGTCGACGCTCGCGGGCTCTGCCAGCGGCGTCTCCCGCATGGTGGCCAGGTCCAGCAGGTGGAGCCGCCACATCCGAGCGGGATCGGCGGAGACCCGTTTCTTGAACACCAGGCGGGTCCCGTCGGGCGACAGGGATGGGCATTCGGCGTTCTCCCTGAGGGTCCGTGCCCGCCATGTGCCGTAGTCACCCTCGACGAGGTAGGTCTTCCCCCTGGTGGCCACGGTCGCGTAGAACCGGTTGTCGTCGGCGGCGAAGGTGACGCCCCAGTAGTTCACGTCGGGCGCGTGGTAACGGCGGCCGTTCAGGGTCAGGGGGATGTCCTCGATGTTGGTGACGGCGTAGCCGGTGCGGGTGTCGAGGATCCCCGTCCAGGTGGAGAAGCCGCCTTGGCTGTAGGACTCTCCGGTGACGAACACGGTCCACGATGCCATGCGGCCGCTCTGGGACATCCTGGCCCGGTTCGGGATCCCGGCGAGCTTGATCCGGCGGGTCTCCTTCATGGCCCGGTCGAGGATCACGGCGTGCGTGGTGGCCACCGCCCCCGGTTGGGCGGTCAGGCAGATCGAGGTGCCGCCTGCCGTGGAGAAGCGGTTGCAGACCGGGCCCTCGGCCTCGGGGGCGGCCGAGGTGTTCCCCAGCGGGACCGCCGCGACCCGGCCGCCCGTCGTACGGAACACCAGCTGTCCGGGACGGAGCACGTCGCCGTTGGCGGCCTGGACCGGCGCGGCAGCATGCCGCGCGGCCCAGGCCAGGTAGCCGGCCGCCACGCCGCCGAGGAGGGCGACGGCCGCGAGCAGCACCAGCAGACGCCGGATCGGCGTCACGAGCGTCCTCCCGTCACGAATCGGTTGGCCCAAGCTCGGATCAGGGCGATACGTGCCTCCTCATCATGGGCCAGGCGCCGAGTACGCAGACCGCGAGCCCGGTGGTCATGGCGACGAGCCCCCCACCGCTCCCCCACACCGTCCAGATGGCGCCGAACAGTATCGAGGAGAACATGCGGGCGACCGCCTGGCCCGTCTGGAGCAGGGCCAGGCCGCTGGTGCGCAGGTGTTCGGGAAGCATCGGCCCGGCCACGGCCATCAGCACGCCGTCGGTGGCGGCGTAGAAGGCTCCGTGCAGGACCAGCACGGGCACGAACCACCCCGGCCCCAGCAGCAGGAGACAGGCGATGATCAGCGCGACATGTCCGGCCAGGAAGAGCGGAACCCGGCCCAGCCGGTCGGCGAGCCGCCCGGCGGGTACGGCCAGCAGCAGGTAGGCGGCGGCCGTGCCGACCGGCAGCAGCGGGAAGTACGCGGCGTCGAGCCCGCCGCGCTTCTGCAGCAGCAGGTAGACGAACCCGTCGCCGATCGTGACCAGTCCCAGGGCGGCGGCGGCCACGCACATCCGCCGGAACGGCGCCTCACGCAGGAGCCCCAGCGCGGCACGCGGCCAGGCCGCCAATGGCCGGCGCCAGGCCGCCAATGGCCGGCCAGAGGGCTGCGAGCCAGGCAGCGCATCCGGCAGTGGCGTGCGCCGGTCGCGGACGTACATGACGAGTAGCAGTACGCCGAGCACGGCCACGCAGAAACTGGCTACGAACACCGCGTCATACGCCCCGCCGGTGCCCGTGAGAATGGCGAACGCCACCAGCGGGCCGAGCAGCGCGCCGAGCGTGTCCATGGCGCGGTGCACGCCGAACGCCTCCCCGAGCGCGTCCGGCGGGGCGCTCAGCGAGATCAGCGCGTCGCGCGGGGCCGTCCGCAGTCCCTTGCCTGCCCGGTCCAGCGCGATCACGGCGCCCAGCGCGGCGACGGAGCCTCCCGCCGCGAGCAGGGCCGGCTTGCACAGCGCCGACAGCCCGTATCCGATCCCGGCGACCAGCTTGCGCCGCTGCCACCGGTCGGCGAGGTTCCCCCCGGCGAGGCGGACCAGTGCCGTCACCCCGAAGTAGAGCCCGTCGAGCAGGCCGAACTGCAGCATGCTGAGCCCGAGGGAGAGCGTCAGATAGAGCGGCAGTACGGCGGTGACCATCTCCGAGGAGATGTCGGTGATCAGGCTGACCCACCCGAGGGCGAGCACGTTCCCGGGGACCGCCCGGGAGAACCGGGACCGCGGACGCGCTCCGTCCGCGGTCCGGTTCGCGGAGATGTACATCTAGTGGCAGGCGTAGGTGGGGCTGGTGTCCTTGACCGCGCCGTCGATTCCGATCAGCTGCCAGGAGAACGCGCTGGGGGCGAAGCTCAGCTTGAGCACGCCGAAGGTGTTGGTCAGCCGCTTCTGGCTGTTGGGCTGGACGTTCTCGATCTTGTACGGCGAGGCGCCGCCCATGCCGCCGAGGACCTCCACGATGCCGTCGGGGTCGGCCTGGGCGTCGGGGTTCTGCGGGGCGAACCGCTCGTAGTGGTGGTCGTGGCCGTTGAGCACCAGGTCGGCCCCGGCGGCGTGGAGGATCCTCCAGACCGGCTTGCTGACCGGGTCGTTGCCGTGCTCACCGGAGCTGAACAGCGGGTGATGGAAGTAGGCCGCGATGCAGCCCTTGGTGTTCGCGGCCAGGTCGGACCTGAGCCAGTTGAGCTGGGCCTGCTGGTCGAAGTAGTTGGAGTCGAGGGCGATGAAGTGCCAGTTGCCCCGGTCGTAGCTGTAGTAGGTCTTGCCCTGCGGGGTGGCCAGGGAGCCGAAGTAGGCCTTGTATCCCGCGTAGGTCCCGGCGGGGTCGTAGGTCTCGTGGTTTCCGACCGCCGGTCGCGTCTTGCTCTTGAACTTGCCCCATGACTTGTCGTAGTAGTTCCGGAAGTCCGAGATCCGGGCGTCGTCGTACTGGTTGTCGCCCATGGTGATGACGAACTCCGGGTTCAGCGCCTGGACCTGCGCGGCCGTCTTGGGGTGTGCGCAGGAGCTGGAGCTCGCGGTGCACTGGGCGGCGATGTCACCGGCGGCGGCGACGACGAAGGTGTCACCCGGAGGCACGGTCGGGGTCGGGGTCGGCGTGGGGGTCGGGGTCGGGCTGGGGGTGGAGGTCCCGCCACCGAACACCTGGAACTCGTACAGGGAGTAGCCGTAGTCGGTACCCCTGGCCGTGCCGTACATGCGGACGTAGCGCCCGGAGCCCGACAGGCCCGTCAGGTCGTCCAGGCCACCGTCACCGCCGCTCGTGGAGTAGACGGTCGTCCAGTTCGCGGCGTCACCGGAGACCTGGATCTTGTAAGCCCTGCCGTAGGCGACCTCCCAGAACAGCTTGACCCGGGAGATCGGGAAGACCGCGCCGAGGTCGACCCGGATCCACTGCGGGTCGCTGCCTTCCTGGGAGGCCCAGCGGGTCGAGGTGAGGTCGCCGTCGACGGCCTTGCCCGAGCTGTAGGAGGAGCCCTCCTTGGACGAGGATGAGGCCGGCCTGCCCTGTGACAGCAGGGTCTCGGCGGCTTCGGCGCGGGCCGTGGCGACGAGGAGTCCCGCTAACAGGACGGTGACCACCACGAGGACCGGCAGGAGAGGGCGGGGAACGAGGGAAGGCATCGTTGAAGACACGAGCTGTCTCCTGGGGGTGAGAGACGAAAAGACCACGGCACCGCCTGGGGGCACCGTGCGACACACGGCCGGGGCAGCACATCTCTCACTGAGCGCGTCACGCCCCCGCCGGGGAGGCGCCGCGCCAAGCCGCTCACCGCATACTGGCAAGCGGCTTGATGGACTGTCAACAAGTTAGGAAGGTTTCCTAACTTCGTTTCCCTCGCCCCAGAGCGCCGGCGTGCTCGCCGCGTGGCCACGGAGCCTGGGCCCGACCTCGTGGTACGGCCTCATGCCGGACCGGTCGTGCGCTATCCGGCAACGCGGACGTCCGTTTACGGTCCGCGCTTGAGATCACGTCGAGTGCGATGGATCTTTGAAGCCGGTTCGTCAGAAGGGGCGTCACTCCACATGCAGGCACCAACGCTCGGCTGGCGAGATCCGCTGTTCCTGGCGTCCAGGCCCAGTGGTGAGCGCGTGAGCCGGTTCGTGGCGATGCTGCTGATGTTGCAGCGGCTCAGCTACCTGCTGCCGGCGGGCGCGAGCCTGTTCGCCGACGAGGCGCTCCTGTCCGGCCGCGGCCGCAACGCGGTGCTGCTGGCCCTGGCCCTGATCTGGAACATGACGTTGTTCCACTGGGTCGCACGGCGCGGCTGGTTCGCGCCCAGGGCTGTGGTGATCGACGTCCTGGCCACCTGCGCCTTCATGATCGGAGTCACCGGCGCCTGCCTGCCCGAATCGGGTACGTGCGTGACCGACTGGTCCTCGCACGCGATGCTGGCGACCGGAGCGCTGATCGGGGCGGTCATCAAGCGTCCGATGCGGTTCGCCGCCCTGCTGCCGCCGATCGTGGTCTACGTGATCGCGCACGCCGACGATCTCCGACGGGGACTCCCGCCCGTGCTGGAACTGGCCGTGCAGGTCAACGCCTACGTCTGGTTCGCGATCGTCGTGTTCTTCATCCGTCGCTACCTGGCAGGCCAGGCCGCGCGGCTGGACGGGCTGGCCGAGCAGCGACTGGCGGTCGAGACGGAGCGGATCGCCGAGCAGGTCCGGCTGGCGCACTACCGGCAGTTGCACGACACGGTCCTGGCCACGCTGACCGCGATCGCCCGAGGAGGGCTGGATCACCAGGCGGAGGAGGTGCGGCGCCGCTGCGCGGCCGACGCGGCCTACGTACGGGCACTGATCAGGCAGGACGCCTCGGGTGCCGCCACCGGGCTGACCAACGGCCTGGCCCGGGCCGTGGCCAGGGCGGCGGGGCTGGGGTTGTGCGTGCGCTACGCCGCCGAGGCGCCGCCCCAGGATCTGCCCGCCGACGTGGCCGTGACCATGGCGGAGGCCGTGGCGGAGGCGCTCAACAACGTGGCCAGGCACTCCGGGGAGCGGGAGGCATGGCTGACCGCCGTCCCGGTGGACGGCGTGGTCACCGTCCGCGTGGTCGACCGTGGCAGGGGCTTCGATCCCGGCCGGGTCCGGCCCGGCTACGGGTTGCGCTCCTCGGTCGTCGAGCGCATGCGCGAGGTGGGCGGCGGCGCGGAGATCATCACGGCTCCCGGCGAGGGGGTGTGCGTGGAGCTCAGGTGGCCAGACCGTCCTCCCTGACCCGGGCGGCGAGGTCCAGCTTGGTGTAGGCGGGACGGCCCGCCTTCCGGTACTTGTCCTTGACGCGCTCCAGGTAGTTCTTGGCGGTTCCCGGCCGCACCCCGGTGCTGCGCGCCGCCGCGGTGAGCGTCATGCCGGAGGCGTAGGCGAGCAGCACCGCCTGCTCCTGCGGAGACAGGACGGGCCGATCGCCGTCCCGGTCGGCCAGCCAGCCCAGCGCCAGCTCTGGTGAGATGGCCACCCCTTCCTTCGCCACCTCCCTGACCTTCGCCACCAGGGCAGCCAGGTCGTGGTCCTTGGTGAGGTATCCGCCGGCTCCCGCGTCGATCATCTGCCTGGCCATGTCACCCGTGGTGACCACGCTGACCACGAGCACTCGCCGCCGCAGCCGTACCAGCGTGCGCACGTTCTCCACCGGGTCGGAGCCGTCGGCCAGCAGCAGGTCGAGCAGCACCACGTCAGCCGGTGACCGCTCCGTTCCGAGCAGCTCGGCGACGGTCGCGGCCCGTCCGGTCAGCCGTACGTCGGGCACACCTGCCAGCCAGGCGGCCAGACCGTCGAGGAGCATCCGATCATCGTCTACCGCAGAAAGGGTGATCACGACTGTCTTTCTCACATGCGGAATGTTGTGTCAAGTGCCCAGTTATGGCTCTATCGGCCGTCGCTTCTAGTAATGGATCATGTCGCCAAGTTCGAGAAGGGAGCCCAGTATGACCGTCACCCTCGAGAGGGCCGAGGAGATCATCGCCGCCTGGAGGACGGGCGACGACCCGGACAGTCCCGTCGGCCCGCTGCTGCCCGGCATGTACGTCGAATCCGAGATCACCATGACCGGGCCAGGTCACTCCGGCAGATGCGGGACCGCCTGCTCGGGTTCCAGAACCTATCAGTGCTGCTGAGCGGGACGGAGCACATGGCCGGTGAGTTCGACCCTCCGCTGGACCCGCTGATCGGACCGGCTCTGGCCGACCTGGAGGCCCGGTTGGGGTCGCTCACCGGCCTTGCCCCGGCCGAGCGCGGCGCCATCCTGGCGGGCGCCGCGCTGTCCGTCGAGGAGGAGGTCCGCCGCAGGATCACCAGGGTGCTGGTGCTGGAGGTGAACGCCGCCCGGCTGTCCGGACGCCTGACCGCCGCCGACTCCGCGGCTCGATGGGAGGAGTGGAAGCAAAGTGTGGCGGAACCGGCGTTCTGGCATGATCTGGCGATTCCGTACCCCAGCATGATGGCCAGGCTCACGACGGTCATCCGCCACCGATGCGAGGCCGCCGGCCGCCTGGCCGAACGCTTCGCCGAGGACCGCTCAGTGCTGGCCGCCCTCCCGGGAGCACCGTCAGGTGAGCTCGAACGCGTCGAGTTCGGCGCCGGCGACAGCCACCGGGGCGGGCAGACGGTCGTGATGCTGCACGGCGAAGACGGCCGGGTGATCTACAAACCACGCTCGCTGGCGGTGGACGCGGCGCTCGCCGACCTGCTCACCCACCTCGGCGTCTCCACCATGCGCGTGCCCGCGGTCGTGACCAGGCGGGGGTACGGCTGGGCCGAGCACATCGAGCACAGGCACTGCGCCGACGTCGAAGAGCTGCGCGCGTTCTATCGCGGCATGGGCCACTGGCTGGCGCTCATGCGCCTGCTCGGCGGGAGCGACCTGCACGCCGAGAACCTCATCGCCAGCGGACCGCATCCCGTGGTGGTCGACTGCGAGAGCCTGTTCACCCCGCACGCCGAGGCGCGTCCCTCCGGGTACGGCCAGGCCTTCGACCTGGCGGTGGAGCTGGTCAACACCTCGGTGATGCGCACCGGGCTGCTCCCGGGACGAGGGGTGGCCCTGGGCTGGCGGGGCGTGGACATGTCGGGGGCGGGCGCGCTGCCCGGCCAGCAGCCGCAGATCGAACTGCCGGTGGTGCTCGGCGCGGGCACCGACAGCCCGCGGATGGGCACCGAGCGGGTGGAGTTGCCCCCGGCGGCCAACCTGCCCAGCCCCGAGCCGGTGCTCGGCCAGTACTGGGACCTGATCATCGCCGGATTCGACGAGCTCGACGGCCGCCTGACCGAACTGGACCGGTCGGGCAAGCTGGAGCCGCTGCTGGCGGCCTTCGCCGACTGCCCGGTCCGCGCGGTGCTGCGCTCCACCGAGGCGTACGCCGAGCTGGGACGCATGCTCTGGCATCCCGCCGCGCTCCACGACGAGGCGCCCGCCCGCGCGAAGGCTGCCAGACTGCTGGCCAAGATGTCGGAGAACGTGCCGGGCGCTCCCGGCGACCCCGCCATCATCGCCGCCGAGGTGGACGAGCTGTGCCACGGTGACATCCCGATGTTCGACACCACTCCGCGGGTCGGCATGCTGCGCGGCCCCGCCGACACCAGGTGCGGCCCGGAGAACGATCTGATCGCCGACGCCGTGGCCCGCTGGCGGGCGCGCGACCACGGCCTGGACCGCCGGGTGGCGCAGGCGGCCCTGGTCAGCGCCTACCTCAACGAGGGCTGGATGCCGGACCTCGAGCGGCTCTCGCCCGGCCTCATCCGCGCCGACCGCTTGGAGCCCCGGCGGTGCGCGGCCGCGGCCGGCATCCTGCGCGCCGTGCTGGAGAGCGCCGTGCGCGGCGCGGACGGCTCGGTCACCTGGATCACGCCCTTGCTCAACCTCACCGGCTGGTCCGTGCAGCCGCTGTCGCTCGACGTGTACGGCGGAGCCCACGGCGTGGCGATCCTGCTGTCCGCCTACATCCAGGAGGCCGCGGACGGCAGGGCCGAGCGGATCCAGGAACTGCCCGGACTCCTGGAGGCCGTCCTGCGCACCATCCGCGTCACGGAGGACCGCGACGCGGCCAGGCGGCTGGAGGGCATGCCGATCCGGCCGGAGCCCCCCGGCGCCTACCTCGGGATCGCCTCGCAGGTGTGGAGCTGGCTGCAGCTGCGCGCCTTCGGCGTGGCCGGGGAGGAGGCGCTGACGCGCGCCCGCGCGCTGGCCGAGCTGCTCCCGGAGTCGATCGAGGCCGACGACAGCTACGACCTGCTCTCCGGGATGGCGGGGGCGATCGTCCCTCTTCTGCGGCTGAGCCGGGAGACCGGGGAAGAGCGGTGGGCCGAACTGGCCCGATCGATCGGAACGCGCCTCGCGGGGCTGGCGGAGCGCCGCTCCGGCGGGGTCTGCTGGCCCAGCCCGCGATTCCCTCAGGGGCTCGGCGGGCTGGCCCATGGGGCCACCGGCATCGGCTGGGCCCTGGCGCGGCTGGCGGAGTCCCCCGGTGGCCCCGAGGGCATGCGGGAGCTCGCCGAGTCGGCGTTCGCCTATGAGGAGTCGCTCTACGACCCGGACCAGCGCGGCTGGCTGGATCTGCGCAACGACGGCTTCACCGCCAAGGCATGGTGTCACGGCGCGGGCGGGATCGGGATCGTCGCCGCCGACCGGCTGGCCCGCGAGGGCGGCACCCGATGGCGCGACACGCTGGCGCGCGCCGCCGCCTCCTGCTGGGCCGACGGCATCGGCTGGAACCACACGCTCTGCCACGGCGATCTCGGATGCCGGGAGACGATCGAGCAGGCTCGGGCGGCCGGGGTCTCGCCGGTGGATCCGGCACGGCTGGACGCCCACATCCTGGGCAGTCTGGAGGTCAACGGCCCCATCAGCGGCCTGGCCAGGGACGCCTTCACACCGGGCCTGCTGCCCGGCCTGGGCGGGGTGGCCTACCAGCTGCTCCGCATGCACCCTGAGTGCGCGCTGCCTTCCGTCCTGCTCCCGGACCTGGAGTGAGCCCGGTGGAAGAGGGGCACGTGGAGGAGCAGCTCGACACTCCCTACTGGCACCTGGACCGGCCGGACGGGTCCCGGCGCACGCCGCGGCAACTGTCGGCGATCACCGTCCCGGTGCTGCGGCTCATCTGGCAGTGCGGGCGCCGGCCCGCGCTCACCATCCTCGTCCTTGAGCTCGCCGCGGGCGCCGCGACGGCGAGCGGACTGCTGGCGACCGCGGCCGTACTGGACGAGCTGCTCGCCGCGGGGGCAGCGCCCGATCGGCTCCTGGCGGCGGCGCCCAGCCTGGCCCTGGTC
>NZ_QNFZ01000955.1 GCF_003313395.1 Nonomuraea lactucae
CCTCGGGCGCCGCGCGGCCCGCTGCCGCCTCCAGCCCGCTGGCCGGCGCGCCCACCCCCTCCGCCACCCCGACGCTTGACCTCACCCCCGCCCAGACGGTCACCCCCACGCCCACGCCGGTGAGGACCGTCCCGGCCGTGCGGGTGTGGAGGTCGCGTGACGGCTGGTCCATCGCGCGGCCCACCGGCTGGCGGGGCGCCCGCGAGGAGGCCTACACCGAGTGGACCCGGCGCGGCGGGACCGGGCACCTGGGCGTGGCGGCCTCCTACGTCACCCGCGACCCCTACCAGTTGCTCCGCGACTCCGAGGACGAGCTCCGCAAGAGCGCGCCGGACCTGCGCGTCGTCGGCCGCAGGACGGCCGTCCACCAGGGAGTCAAGGCCGTGGAGTGGGAGTTCGCCTACACGGCGGGCCAGGGCGGCGCGCCGTGGGCCAGGCCGGGCGCGAGGTATCGCGAGGTGCGGCGCGTGGTCGTCGCTGACCACGCCTCCTACACGGTCTCCTGGGCGATGACCGAGCCCCAGTGGGGCCGCCACAGGGGGCTCATGCGGCAGGTGATCACCAGCTTCACCGTTGGGGCCTGAGCCGCGGCGTTTTGCCCATGATCGGGTGGATTTTCGGCTGCATCTACCGCTCAGGGGCTTCACCGGGCACGATGAACAGTTTTCGTGTCTTTAACGACCCCGGTCTGTTCGACGTTGCCCCTGGGAGATACCTTCTTACGGACGATCTCTACGAGCTCAAGGGGGGTGCTTCAGGTGACGACGACCATGTCGACGCACCGACGGGCAGTAGAGCAGATCCGGCGATCCTACGCGGAGATCCCCGGCGGCGCCGCGCCCCGGCTGTCCAAGGCCACGTCCAACCTTTTCAGGTTTCGCGACCAGGCCCGCACCGCCAAGCTGTCGGCCAGGGACCTCGACGAGGTCATCAGCGTCGACCCGGCCACGATGACGGCCGAGGTCCAGGGTATGACGACCTTCGAGGATCTCGTCGACGCCACGCTCCCGCACGGCCTCATGCCGTACGTGGTCCCCCAGCTGAAGACCATCACGCTGGGCGGGGCCGTCACCGGCCTCGGCATCGAGTCCACCAGCTTCAGGGACGGCCTGCCGCACGAGTCGGTCGAGGAGCTCGAGATCCTCACCGGCGACGGGCGCGTCGTCGTGGCCCGCGACGACAACGAGCACCGCGACCTCTTCCGCGCCTTCCCCAACTCCTACGGCACGCTCGGCTACGCCCTGCGCATCAAGATCAAGCTCAGGCCGGTCCAGCCGTTCGTCAAGCTCACCCACATCCCGTTCGCCGACGCCGACAAGTGCATGCTGGCCATGCAGGAGATCTGCGAGCGCATGGAGCACGACGGTGAGCCCGTCGACTTCGTCGACGGCGTGTTCTTCGGCCCGCAGGAGATGTACGTCACGGTGGGCCGCTTCGCCGAACGCGCCCCCTACACCTCCGACTACACCGGCATGCGGATCTACTACCAGTCGATCAGGCAGCGGCACCGCGACTGGCTGACGATCCGCGACTACCTGTGGCGCTGGGACACCGATTGGTTCTGGTGCTCGCGCGCGTTCGGCGTGCAGCAGCCCGTGGTGCGCTCGCTCATGCCGCGCCGCTGGATGCGCTCCGACGTCTACCGCAAGCTGGTGGCCCTCGACCGCAGGGCCGGCGTGACCGCCCGGATCGACCGGTGGAGCGGCCGGCCCGTGCAGGAGTCGGTCATCCAGGACGTCGAGACCCCGGTCGAGCGCGGCGCCGAGTTCCTCGACTTCTTCCACGCCAAGGTCGGCATGACGCCGGTGTGGATGTGCCCGCTCCGGGCGTCGTCCCGCTGGCCGCTCTACCCTCTGGAGCCGGGCCGGCTCTACGTGAACTTCGGCTTCTGGGGCATGGTCCCGTTGCCGCGGGGGCAGTTCGACGGCTACCACAACCGGCTCATCGAGAACACGGTGCACGAGCTCGACGGGCACAAGTCGCTCTACTCGACTTCCTTCTACGCCCGTGAGCAGTTCTGGGGCCTCTACAACGGCGATGCTTACTGGCCGGTCAAGCGGGAATACGACCCGGACGGGCGCCTGCTGGACCTGTACGACAAGTGTGTGCGGGGAAGGTGAGCAGATGGCACTGGCATCCATCTTTGAGAAGATCGTCGGCCCGAAGGCGAACATCGCCTTCATGGCCTACGACGGCAGCAAGGCGGGTCCCGACGGGGCGGACATCTGCCTTGAGGTGAAGTCGCCCATCGCGGTCGCCTACATGGCGCAGGCGCCGGGCGAGCTCGGTCTCGCCAGGGCCTACGTCTCGGGGCACATCGACCTGCACGGCGACCTCTACACCGTGCTCGACCGCATGTGGAACATCACCACCAACGACCTGACGCCGGCCGAGAAGGTGGCCGCCGTCCGGGCGCTGGGCCTGAAGCCGCTGCTCATGCGGGTGCCGCCGCCACCGCAGGAGGTGCGGCGCAGCACGATGGCCAGGCTGGGCTCCCGCCACGCCAAGCAGCGCGACGCCGAGGCTATCCACCACCACTACGACGTCTCCAACCGCTTCTACGAGTGGGTGCTCGGCCCGTCCATGGCCTACACCTGCGCGGTCTACCCCTCCGAGTCCTCGACGCTCGAGGAGGCCCAGTTCGCGAAGTTCGACCTGGTGGCCCGGAAGCTCGGGCTCGAGCCCGGCATGCGGCTGCTCGACGTCGGCTGCGGCTGGGGCGGCATGGTCATGCACGCGGCCAAGCACTACGGCGTCAAGGCCCTCGGCGTGACGCTCAGCAAGCAGCAGGCCGAGTGGGCCCAGCAGGCCATCGCCGAAGCGGGGCTGCAGGACCTGGCGGAGGTCCGCCACATGGACTACCGCGACGTCTCCGAGTCCGGCTTCGACGCGGTCAGCTCGATCGGCCTCACCGAGCACATCGGCAAGGCCAAGCTGCCGTCCTACTTCTCCTTCCTGTACGGCAAGCTCAGGCCGGGCGGACGCCTGCTCAACCACTGCATCACCCGGCCGACCGGCACGGAGAAGACGTTCAACAAGGGCGGTTTCATCAACCGCTACGTCTTCCCCGACGGCGAGCTGGAGTCGGTCGGCTACCTGGTCAGGCAGATGGAGGACACCGGCTTCGAGATCCGCCACGAGGAGAACCTCCGCGAGCACTACGCCAGGACGCTGCGCCACTGGTGCGACAACCTCGACGCCAACTGGGCGGACGCGGTGCAGGAGGTCGGCATGGGCACCGCCCGGGTCTGGGCCCTCTACATGGCCGGCTGCATCGTCGGCTTCGAGCGCAACAAGGTCCAGCTCCACCAGGTGCTCGGCGTGAAGCTCGACGACGAGGGCCACTCCGGCGTCCCGCTCCGCCCGGCCCTCGACTGGCCCTGATCCCTCCTGCGGCTCCGGCGGGCCCGTCTCAGCTGCGCGTCTGGCTGACGAGCTCGTCGGTGGCCTCCTGGTAGGCCGTCGCGGCCCGGCCGAAGTAGTCGAACAGGACGGCCAGCTCCTCAGCTGAGAAGCTCTGGAGCAGCTCGCCGATCCGCCGCCGTGTCCCGGCCAGCACGGTGTCGAGGCCCTCCGGCCGGCCCGCGGACTCCACGATCACCTTGCGCCGGTCGGCCGGATCGGCCGCCCGCCGTACGTGGCCGCCCCGCTCCAGCCGGTCGATCAGGCGCGTCGTCGCGCCGGTGGTCAGCCCGGTCCGCGCGGCCAGCTCGCCGGAGGTGAGCGGCCCGCTCAGGTCGAGCAGGTTGAGCGCGTAGTAGTCGGTGGCGTTCAGCCCGGCGGCCTCGGCGGTGGCCAGGCTGTTGAGCACCATCGCGCTCAGGTAGCGGCGGAAGACCGCGGACTGCGGCGTTGACACGGGAGATTCCTCTTCTCTAATCTAATATCTGCAAGCAAACAGATAAATGCTCAATGCAGAGGTTGCATCGAGCAAGCTATCAGAGGAGTGCGCATGGCCACCATCCAGACCGGCGAGCGGGCGGTCCGAGAGCTGTTCGACCAGCTCAAGGACGCCTGGGACCGTGGCGACGGCGACGCCTACGGGGCCTGCTTCACCGAGGACGCCACCTACACCACCTTCGTCGGCACCGTCTACCGCGGCCGCGCCGACATCGCCGCCGGCCACCAGGCGCTGTTCGGCGCGTTCCTCAAGGGCACCGTGATGTTCAACGACCTCGTCGAGATCCGCTTCCTCGGCCCGGACGCCGCCGTCGTGCTCGGAACGGGAGACGTGGGCCGCAAGCGCCCCCGCGCGCTGGGCAAGGTGCAGACCTACACGCTGGTCCGCGAGGCGGACGGCCGCTGGCGGATAGCCGCCTTCCACAACACCAAGCGCAAGAGCCTGATGGAGGCCGTCTCCTTCAGGCTCCTGCCCGCCAGCGCGCCGCGCGGAGCGTGAGGCGCGCCCGGTCAGCGCAGCTCGCGCTTGAGGATCTTGCCGGTGGCCGTCATGGGCAGCGTGTCACGGAACTCCACGAGGCGCGGATACTTGTACGCCGCCATGTTCTCCCGGCTCCAGGCGATCAGCTCGTCCTCGGTGACCGTGGCGCCGGGGTTGCGGATGACGTACGCCTTGACCTCCTCGCCGTGCGACTCGTGGGGCACGCCCACGACCGCCACGAGCGAGACCGCCTCGTGCGTCATGAGCACCTCCTCCAGCTCCCGCGGATAGACGTTGAACCCGCCACGGATGATCATGTCCTTGGCCCGGTCGATGATCGCGTAGTAGCCGTCGGCGTCGCGGGTGGCGATGTCGCCGGTGCGGAACCAGCCGTCGCGTATCACCTCCGCCGTGGCCTCGGGCCGGTTGTAGTAGCCCTTCATGACGTTGTGGCCGCGGATCGCGATCTCGCCGGGCTCGTCGTCCTCGACCGTCTTCCACTCGCTGTCGATGAGCTTCATCTCGACGCCCCAGATCGGGGTGCCGATCGTGCCCGGCTTGGTGGGCAGGCCCGGCTGGTTGAAGCTCGCCACCGGGGAGGTCTCCGACAGGCCGTACCCCTCGTGGATGGCGATGCCGAAGGTCTGCTCGAAGTCCCTGAGCACCTCCACCGGCGACGAGGCGCCGCCCGCCACCGCCACGTTCAGGGTGGTCGGCACCTCCGCGCCCTCGGCGTGGATCTTCGTCAGCATGCCCCAGTACATGGTGGGCACCCCGGAGAAGAGCGTCACCCCCTCCTTGCGCATGAGCGCGAGCGCGTCACCCGGGTCGAAGCGCGGCATCAGCACGATGGCGGCGCCCCGGCGCAGGCCGGCGTTCATCATGACCGTCTGCCCGAAGGAGTGGAACAGCGGCAGCACGGCCAGGAACACGTCGCCGCCCTCGGCCGCGGGGAACATCTCGTCGCTGACGATGGCGTTCATCAGCATGTTCTGGTGGCTGAGCTCGGCGCCCTTCGGCTGCCCCGTGGTGCCGGACGTGTAGAGGATCACCGCGGTGTCGTCGGGCGCCGTCTGCACGGTCTCGAACTCGGCCGACATCCCGTCGAGCGCCGCCCAGATCGACTCGCCGTACTCCGACTCGGTCGCGAGCGGCGTGGCGGGCAGCACGAAGAAGTGCTCGCACCCCTCGGCCGCCTCGAACCCCGCCCTGCCCCGCTCGCCGAGCGGCAGCTCCGGCGAGCCCTCGAAGCAGAAGAGCGCCTTGGCCTCGCAGTCGTCGAGGTGGTAGGCGATCTCGCGGCTCTGCAGCAGCACGTTCAGCGGCACCACGGTCGCCCCGGCCTTGAGGATGCCGAAGTAGACGAACGGGAAGTAGGGCAGGTTGGGACAGGCCAGCGCGACCTTGTCGCCCTTGCCGATGCCGCGCGAGACCAGCAGGTTAGCGACCTGCCGGGCTACGCTGTCGATCATGGAGTACGGCAGGCGCATGTCACCGAAGACGACGGCCGTGCCGTCGGGGGCCTTCCTGGCGCTGTCCTCCAGGATGATCGACAGGTTGAGCATGACGCTTTCCTCCCTATGGCGGCTTACGCGGACGATTGCGCGTTATCCTCGCAGCGCACCATACCGGCCGGTAGGTGACGTGGGCCACAGGGGGATATGGACGAGTCTGCTCGCCTGGAGTAAGCAGGTACCACGTCGCTGTCCCCTGGAGGAGCAATGGAGTACGACTACGTGATCGTCGGTGCCGGGTCGGCCGGCTGCGTGCTGGCCAACCGGCTGTCGGCCGATCCGGGGGTGTCGGTGGTGCTGGTCGAGGCCGGCGGGCGCGACGACAAGCTGGAGATCCGCATGCCCGCGGCGTTCAAGAAGCTCTTCAAGACGGCCTACGACTGGAATTACACGACCGCCAAGCAGCCCGAGATGTCCGGCCGGGAGCTCTACTGGCCGAGGGGCCGGGTGATCGGCGGCTCGTCCTCCATGAACGCGCAGATGTGGGTGCGCGGCTGCCGCGAGGACTACGACCAGTGGGGGGTGCCGGGCTGGTCGTACGAGGAGGTGCTGCCCTACTTCACGCGCGCCGAGCGCCGCGTCGGCAGCAACCACGGCGGCGTGTACGGCTCGGCCGGCCCGCTGTACGTCTCGGAGCTGCGCAGCCCCAACGTCACCACGGCCGCCTTCCTCCGCGCCTGCGAGGAGCTGGGCCTGGGGCGCCTGGAGGAGCTCAACGGCCCCTCGAACGAGGGCTACAGCCCCACCCCCGTCAACCAGAACCGCGGTCGCAGGTGGAGCGCGGCCGACGCCTACCTGCGTCCCGCGCTCAAGCGGGCCAACCTCACCGTGATCACCGGCGCGACCGTGGACCGGGTGGTGTTCGACGGCACGCGCGCCACCGGTGTCGAGCACAGCGGCGGCGCCCAGGTCAGGGCCAGGCGCGAGGTGATCCTGGCGGCGGGCGCGATCGGCTCCCCATACCTGCTCATGCGCTCGGGGGTGGGCGCGGCCGACGAGCTGCGCGACGCGGGAGTGGCGCTCGTGCGCGAGCTGCCCGAGGTCGGCAAGAACCTCCAGGACCACCTGACGTCCGGGGTGCTGATGCGGTGCAGGCAGCCGGTGACGCTGACCAAGGCCGAGTCGGCCGGCAACCTGCTGCGCTACATCGTGCTGCGCTCCGGCATGCTGACCACGAACGTGGGCGAGGCCGTCGCGTTCGTGCGCACCTCGCAGGAGGAGCCGGCGCCGGACATCGAGCTGATCTTCGCGCCCGGGCCGTTCATCGACCACGGCCTCACGCCCCCGACCGGGCACGGGATGACCATCGCCGTGGTGCTGCTCCAGCCGGAGAGCCGCGGCAGGGTCGGGCTGAACGGGCGCGACGTGGTGATCGACCCCGCCTACCTGACCCGGGAGGGCGACGTCAAAAGGCTGGTCTCCGGCCTGAAGACGGCCAGGCAGATCTTCGCCGCGTGCGCCATGAAGCCCTTCGCGGACGGGCCCATGCCGCCCTTCCAGGAGGCGGAGAGCGACGAGGAGCTCGCCCAGTGGGTGCGCGAGCGCGGCGAGACGCTCTACCATCCGGCCGGCACCTGCCGCATGGGCGTCGACGAGGAGTCGGTCGTGGATCCCGAGCTGCGGGTGCGGGGCGTCGAGGGGCTCAGGGTGGTGGATGTGTCGATCATGCCGACGCTCAATCGCGGGCACACCCACGCGCCCGCCGTCATGATCGGTGAGCGGGCCGCCGACCTGATCCTCGGCGGGATGCGACGCCCTTGACGTAAGTGATCACTTGCACAAGGGTGTACGCATGACGCTCTACGCCGACCTGGACATGTCGCACCTCCAGTTCTGGGGGCTGCCGCGGTCCACCCGCCTGGAGGCCTTCCGAAGGCTGCGGCAGCTCGACCGGCCGGTCTTCTTTCGGGAGCAGCAGGCGCCGTTCATCAAGGCCGGGCCGGGCTACTACGCCCTCGTACGGCACGCGGACGTGATGGAGGCCAGCAGGAACGCGGAGGTCTTCAGCAGCCAGCCGTGCGCCAACAGCATCCCCGACCTGCCGCGCTGGCTCGCCGTGTACTTCGGCTCGATGATCAACATGGACGATCCGAGGCACGCCAGGTTGCGCGGGATCGTCTCGCGGGCGTTCACCCCGCGCGTCCTGGCGAAGCTGGAGGCGGACCTGGCCGTGGCCGCGGCCGAGATCGTGGACCAGGCGATCGAGGAAGGGCCGGGAGACTTCGTCACGCAGGTGGCCGCCCGCCTCCCCGTACGCGTCATCTGCGACATGATGGGCATCCCGCCGCAGCATCACGACCACGTGCTGCGCTGCACCAACGTGATCCTCGGCAGTGTGGACCCCGAATACACCGGCATCGGCGCCGAGCTCAACCGGCTCCGGATGGCCCGCGGCCTGGGCAGGCTGCTCCGCGCCGGCTACTCCCTCAACCGCATGGCCGCCAGGCTGGGCGACGAGCGGCGCAAGCATCCCACGGGCGACCTGGTCAGCCTGCTGGTCAACGGCGAGGAGCGGCTCACCTCCCAGGAGCTGGGCTCGTTCTTCATCCTGCTCGTGGTGGCCGGCAGCGAGACGACGCGCAACGCCATCGCCCACGGGCTCAAGCTCCTCACCGACCACCCCGCCCAGCGCCGGCTGCTCCTGGAGAACTTCGAGGGGCTCATCGGCAGGGCCTGCGACGAGGTCGTCCGCCACTCCACGCCGGTCATCCAGTTCCGCCGCACGCTGACGCGCGACCACGTCATGAACGGCACGACCTACCGCAAGGGCGACAAGGTCCTGCTGTTCTACAACTCCGCCAACCGCGACGAGGCCGTCTTCCAGGACCCCGACGTGTTCGACGTCACCCGCGACCCGAACCCGCACGTCGGCTTCGGCGGCCCGGGCCCGCACTACTGCCTGGGCGCCCACCTGGCGCGCCGGGAGATGGTCGTGATGTTCCGCGAGCTGTTCGCCCGGCTGCCGGACATCAGGTCCGTGGGCGAGCCCGACTACCTGCTCTCGAACTTCATCAACGGCATCAAGCACCTGCGCTACACCTTCTGACCCACCCGCTGACCCGCCCGGCCGGGAACGCCGTCGGCGCGGCCGGGCGAGTGCTAGGTTTCGCAGTCATGGAGATCAGGACTATCCACGCCAATGGGGTGGAGTTCGCGTATCTGGCCGTGGGAGAGGGGCCGCTGGCGCTGTGCCTACACGGCTTCCCCGACACCGCGCACACCTGGCGCCACCTGATGCCGGGGCTGGCCGAGCGGGGCTACCGCGCCGTCGCGCCGTTCACGCGCGGCTACGCGCCAACGGAGGTCCCCGCCGACGGCGCGTACGAGGGCGCGGCGCTCGTGGCGGACGTCCTCGCGCTGCACGAGGAGCTCGGCGGCGGCGACGACGCGGTCATCATAGGCCACGACTGGGGAGCCTTCCCCGTCTACGCCACCGCCGGGCGCTTCAGGAAGGCGGTGGCCATGGCCCTGCCGCCCACCGGCGCGCTGCTGCCCGGGTTCCTGGAGTACGAGCAGCTCAAGCGGTCGTTCTACGTGTTCCTCTTCCAGACGTCCCTGGCCGAGGTCGCCGCCGCGGACCCCGCCTTCCTGGACAACCTCTGGCGCGACTGGTCGCCCGGCTACGACGCGCGGCAGGACCTCGACTTCGTCCGGCGCAGCATCGGCCGGCCCGCCAACCTGGCGGCGGCCATCGGCTACTACCGGGCGATGCTGGGCACCACGCCGTCCTCCGGCCGCTACCCGGAGGTCGATCCCAGCCCCACCGGGCCGGTCCTCTACCTGCACGGCGCGCAGGACGGCTGCCTCGCGCCGGGCGTGGCCAAGGGCGTGCTCGACCACCTGCCCGAGGGGTCGCGGGCTGAGCAGGTGGCCGGCGCCGGGCACTTCCTGCACCTCGAACGGCCCGACGAGGTCAACCGGCTGGTGCTCGACTGGGTCGGCCCCGCCTCCTGACCTCCTTCCGGAGCACCGCGATCACCGGCCGCCGCCCCGACAGGCCGACCTCCAGCGCCCGCTCCACCACGAACCCGCCCGGCTCGCGGGGCGGGTCGTGGAGCAGCGCCACGGCGAGGCCGTCGTCGGCCAGCACCCGGCGCACCTCCCGCCAGAGCGGCCCGTCGCCGCGGGCCAGCCTCCCGG
>NZ_QNFZ01000957.1 GCF_003313395.1 Nonomuraea lactucae
GTGCGGGCGCCGGCGCGCGGGCCGGCGCGGGCGGCCAGTGGCGCCAGGCCCGGCCCGGGGACTTCGGCTTCGGCGAGGGAGTCGACCTGGAGGACCTGCTCGGCGGCATGTTCGGCGGCCGGGGCAGACGGCACTGGGGCCCCGTGCCCGGTGCCGACCAGGAGGCGGAGCTGACGCTTTCCGTTGAGGAGGCCTACCACGGCGGGCGGCGCACCATCACGCTACCCGGCGGGAGGCGACTGGAGGTCAACATCCCACCCGGGGTCACCAACGGTCAGCGGATCAGGCTGGCCGGCCAGGGCGGGCATGGAAGCGACGGAGCGCCGGCCGGCGACCTCCTCCTGATCATGCGAATCGCCCCCCATCCCCGCTACCGCCTGGAGGGCCGGGACATCCACACCTCGCTGCCTCTCGCTCCGTGGGAGGCGGCGCTGGGCGCCATGGTCGCGGTGGACACCCCGGGCGGCGAGGCGAAGGTGAAGGTGCCGCCGGGCACGTCCTCGGGCCGCCGCCTGCGGTTGAAGGGCCGCGGTATGCCAAATCCGCGCGGAGCGCCCGGCGACTTCTTCGCCGAGGTCCGGATCATGGTGCCGGCCAGGCTCACGGACGAGGAGCGGCGTCTGTTCGAGCAGCTCGCCGCCGTCTCTCACTTCGACCCGAGGGGGCGTTCATGACGTACGCGATCGTCCGCCCGATCCGACTCGACCTGGACTCCTACGCGCGGGCCACGGGCCTGCACCCGCAGGCCGTGCGCCGGCTGGTGACGCTCGGCCTGCTGGAGCCGACCAGGAACGCCAGGGGGGAGTTGTGCTTCGCCCCCTCCCAGGTGGCAACCGCGGCCCGGATCCAGCGGCTGCACGAGGGACTGTCCATCAACTACGCCGCGATCGGCGTGGTGATCGACCTCCTCGACCGGATCGAGGAGCTGGAGGCCGCTCTGCGCGGCCTCCCACGACGCTAGGGGGCTGGAGTGGACCCGAACAGGATGACGCAGAAGTCGCAGGAAGCCCTGCACGACGCCCAGACCAAGGCCCTGCGCTTCGGCCACACCGAGGTCGACGGCGAGCATCTCCTGATGGCCCTGCTCGACCAGCCAGAAGGTCTGGCACCCAGGCTGGTGGAGCAGGCCGGAGCCGATCCGCGGCGCCTGCACGCCGACCTGGAGGCCGAGTTGTCGCGGCGGCCCAAGGTCAGCGGGCCGGGCGCCGCGCCGGGCCAGGTGTTCGTCACCCAGCGCCTGTCGCGGCTGATCGACGCCGCCGACCGGGAGGCGAGCCGGCTGAAGGACGAGTACATCTCTGTCGAGCACCTGCTGCTGGCCCTGATCGAGGAAGGACCCACGACCGTGTCCGGTCGGCTGCTGCACGAGCAGGGGCTGACCAGGGACCGGTTCCTGGAGGCGCTCACCTCCGTACGCGGTCACCAGCGCGTTACCTCGGCCATGCCCGAGGTCGCGTACGAGGCGCTGGAGAAATACGGACGCGACCTGGTCGCCGACGCTCGGGCGGACAAGCTCGACCCGGTGATCGGCCGCGACACGGAGATCCGGCGGGTGATCCAGATCCTCTCCCGCAAGACCAAGAACAACCCGGTGCTGATCGGCGACCCCGGCGTCGGCAAGACGGCCGTCGTCGAAGGGCTCGCCCAGCGCATCGCCAACGGAGACGTCCCTGAGGGGCTGCACGACAAGACCGTCTTCAACCTGGACATGGGCGCGCTCGTGGCGGGCGCCAAGTACCGCGGGGAGTTCGAGGAACGCCTCAAGGCCGTGCTGAACGAGGTGAAGGCGGCGGAGGGCCGAATCCTGCTGTTCGTGGACGAGATGCACACGGTGGTGGGAGCCGGGGCGACCGAGGGAGCCATGGACGCGGGCAACATGCTCAAGCCGATGCTGGCCCGCGGCGAGCTGCACATGATCGGCGCGACCACGGTCGAGGAGTATCGCCTGCACATCGAGAAGGACGCCGCCCTGGAGCGCAGGTTCCAGCCGGTGCTGATCGACGAGCCCTCGGTCGAGGACACCATCTCGATCCTGCGCGGCCTGCGCGAGCGGCTGGAGGTCTTCCACGGCGTGAAGATCCAGGACAGCGCTCTCGTCGCCGCGGTGACGCTGAGCCACCGCTACATCTCCGACCGGTTCCTGCCCGACAAGGCGATCGACCTGGTCGACGAGGCGTGCGCGATGATCAGGACCGAGATCGACTCCATGCCGGCCGAGCTGGACGCCCTGACCAGGCGGGTGCGGCGGCTGGAGATCGAGGAGGCCGCCCTGGAGAAGGAGGAGGACCCGGCCAGCCGGGCCAGGCTCGCCGAGTTGCGCACGGAGCTCTCCGCCCTGCGTTCCGAGGCCGATGCGATGCGGGCGCAGTGGGAGGCCGAGCGCTCGGCCCTGCGCAAGGTCCAGAGCCTGCGGCAGGAGATCGAGCACGTACGGCGGGAGGCCGAGCAGGCCGAACGCGACTACGACCTCAACCGTGCCGCCGAGCTTCGCCACGGCAAGCTCCCCGAGCTGGAGCGCCGGCTGCGCGCCGAGGAGGAGCGGCTGAGCAGCCGGCAGCACGGGCAGCGGCTGCTGCGCGAGGTGGTGACCGAGAACGAGATCGCGGACATCGTCTCGCGCTGGACCGGCATTCCCGTGTCCCGGCTGCAGGAGGCCGAGCGGGACAAGCTGCTCAAGCTCGACCAGATCCTGCACGAGCGGGTCGTCGGGCAGGAGGAGGCGGTGCGACTGGTGGCCGACGCCATCATCCGCGCCCGCTCCGGCATCAAGGATCCCCGTCGCCCCATCGGGTCGTTCCTCTTCCTCGGGCCGACCGGGGTCGGCAAGACCGAGCTGGCCAGGTCACTCGCGGAGGCCCTGTTCGACACCGAGGACAACATGGTCCGCATCGACATGAGCGAGTACCAGGAACGCCACACGGTCAGCCGCCTCGTCGGCGCCCCTCCCGGCTACGTCGGCTACGAGGAGGGCGGGCAGCTCACGGAGGCGGTGCGGCGCAAGCCGTACTCGGTGGTGTTGTTCGACGAGATCGAGAAGGCCCACGCGGACGTCTTCAACACGCTGCTGCAGGTCCTCGACGACGGCCGGCTGACCGACGCGCAGGGCCGCACGGTCAACTTCCGCAACACCGTGATCATCATGACCTCGAACATCGGCTCGCACCACCTGCTCGACGGGATCACCCCCGACGGCGAGATCAAGCCCGAGGCCCACGACGGGGTGATGGCGGAACTGCGCCGGCACTTCCGCCCCGAGTTCCTCAACAGGATCGACGACGTCGTGCTGTTCAAGCCGCTGACCGAGGCGGAGATCGAGCGGATCGTCGAGCTGATGTTCAACGACATCAGGCAGCGCCTGGCCGAGCGGCGGCTCAGGCTGGAGGTCACCGAGGACGCGCGCAAGCTCATCGCCAACCAGGGGTACGACCCCGTCTACGGCGCCAGGCCGCTCCGCCGCTTCATCGCCCGCGAGGTCGAGACCAGGATCGGCCGCGCCCTGCTGGCCGGCGACGTCCCCGACGGCTCGACCGTCAGGGTCGGCGCCGACAAGGGGGAACTCAACGTCACCTTCCACTCGCCGAGGAGCTGACATGCACACCGTCGTGACCTGCGTGAACTGCGGGAGGCAGAACAGGGTTCCGGCCGCGGCCGAGGGCCGGCCCCGCTGCGGGAACTGTCACCAGCCGCTGCCGTGGATCGCCGACGCCGGCGACGACACCTTCGCGGAGGTCGCCGAACGGGCCGACCTGCCGGTACTCGTCGACTTCTGGGCGCAGTGGTGCGCGCCGTGTCGGGCGGTCACGCCCGCGCTCGAACAACTCGCCCACGAGATGGCCGGACGGGTGAAGCTCGTCAAGGTCGATGTGGACCGGGCCCCGGCCCTGTCGCAGCGCTTCACGATCACGGCCGTCCCGACGCTCATGATGCTCAACGAAGGCCGCGTCGTGGCACAACGCGCGGGCGGGGCCCCGCCGGCCCAGCTCCGCGAATGGGTCGAGGGGACGTTGAGGACACCGTCATGATGGAGTCGGTGGCCTCCCTGTCCGAGACACCGGACCTGCATGGGGCCTATCCCCGTCTGGACGAGCGGCGCGTCGCCGAGCTGTCGAAATGCGGCGAGCGCAGAACCGTGTCGCCCGGCGACGTGCTCTACCGGGAGGGTGAGCCGGCCCGGGAGTTCATCGTGATCCTGCGGGGCAAGGTGGCCACGGTCGAGGGGTACGGCGGCGAGGAGGAGCGGACGATCGCCGTCCACGGCCCCGGACGCTTTCTCGGCGAGCTCGGCCTCCTCACCGGCCAGGCCGGATTCCTGACCGCTGTCGTGCGGGAGCCCGGCGAGATCCTGGCTGTTCCGGCCGACCAGGTGCGCGCGATGGTGGCCGGTGACCCGGCGTTCGGAGACCTCGTCCTGCGGGCCTACCTGACCCGCCGCACCATGCTGATCGGGATGGACGCCGGGTTCCGCATCATCGGCTCCCGCTATTCTCCCGACGCCCGCCGGTTGCGCGAGTTCGCCGCCCGCAACAGGCTCCCGCACCGATGGATCGACCTGGAGGAGGATGAGGAGACGGATGCGCTCCTCCGCCACCTCGGCATCTCCCCGCAGGAGACCCCGGTCGTGATCTGGCGCGGAGACCAGGTGCTGCGCAACCCGTCCGTCGCCACGCTGGCGAAGACCGTCGGCCTGCCGGCGCCCCGGCCGGCCGACGGCGTGTGCGACCTGATCGTCGTGGGCGCGGGCCCCGCCGGCCTGGCCGCGAGCGTGTACGGGGCCTCGGAGGGCCTGACCACGGTCGTGCTCGACGCGGTCGCCGCGGGCGGCCAGGCGAGCACCTCCTCCCGCATCGACAACTACCTCGGCTTCCCGTCGGGCATCTCGGGCGCCGAGCTCGCTGAGCGGGCCGTCATCCAGGCGGCCAAGTTCGGCGCCCGGCTGACCGTCCCGGCCGAGGCGAGCAGGCTGGAGGCGGACGACGGCCACTACACCGTCCACGTCGCTGGAGGGCCTGTCGTACGGGGCCACGCCGTACTGATCGCCACCGGCGCCCGTTACCGCAAACTCGACGTCCCCGATCTGGAGAAGTACGAAGGGTGCGGCGTCTACTACGCGGCGACGCCGTTCGAGCTGCGCATGTGCCGCCAGGCGCCGGTGGTCATCGTCGGCGGCGGAAACTCCGCGGGCCAGGCGGCACTGTACCTGTCCAGGAACGCCTCGTCGGTGCGCCTGCTCGTCCGCGGCGGCGACCTCGGCGGGAGCATGTCCCGCTACCTCGCCGATGCGATCACCAGGACTCCCGCCATCGAAATCATGTTCCACACCGAAGTACGCGAGCTCCTCGGCGACAGCTCTCTGCGGGCCGTGCGCGCCCAGAACAACCAGACCGGGCAGTTCATCGAGATCGAGACCAACGCGATGTTCGTCTTCATCGGCGCGGATCCGCACACTGGATGGCTGGAGGGCGCCGTCCCGCTGGACGACCGGGGCTTCGTCATCACAGGCGAGGGCTCGTCGTCACACTGGGAGGCCCTGCCCCTGGAGACCGGGCGGCCGGGCGTCTTCGCCGTGGGCGACGTCCGCAGCGGATCGACCAAACGGGTCGCGTCCGCCGTCGGGGAGGGCGCCATGGCGGTACGCCTGGTGCACGAAAGGTTCACCAAGACAGGGAATCGACAGGAAGGACGATGATCCGCATGCCAGTGATCGCGGTTTCCAGGTTCGAGCACTTCTTCCGCGCCGCCGCGGGACTAGACGTGGACAAGTCCGATCTCAAGCGCTACAGCGACTTCATCAACCGGAAGCTGTACGACATGCTCGTCGTCGCCGAGGCCGCGGCGAAGTCGAACAGGCGCGACATCATCCAGCCCTGGGATCTGCCCATCACCAAGGGACTGCAGGAGAGCATGCACGACTTCCGGGACCTGGACGAGGAACTGGACCTGGCATCGATCCTGGCGGAGCTCGCGGCGCTGCCTCCGCTGGATCTGTCGCTCAGCGAAGAAGCCGAGGCCCGGCTACCGGCTGTGGCGGGTGGGCTCTCGGTGGCGCTCGCCAGGGCGATCAGAACCATGGAGCCTGACCGCAAGAACCCGGCGAGCAAGGAATGGACACGCACGATCCGTGTCTTCGACCTACTGCTATGACGAGATTCGGCGCGTTGCCGGTGCCTCTGTTCGCCACGCGATCGGATGGCGGCTGCTCGGGCACAGGCAGGCCTGGCCCACCCCGCAGGGAGGATGAGCTCGAGCGTGACGTGCAGTAGGTGTGTGTCGGTCACGACAGCGTAGCGGGCGGCTGCCAGCGACTGGTTGGTCAATAGGTCGCCTCGGCCGCGCGCGGCCCAGCACGCGGTCACGCCGAAGGCGGCGCCGAGCAGCGCGCCGAAGGCCATCCCCGCCAGCAGCGCCGCCCACGGGCCCGCGACCAGTAGGACCATCAGGCTGGAAGGCAGGCCGAACCAGGCGCCGAGCGCAGCGCCCATGCCCGCCGCACGGGGAGTGGTCATCCGGCCCAGAACGTTCCCCATCAGGCGCAGGTTCTTCCCGACGATGCCCACTCGGTGCGCCGGAATACCGTTGCCGGCCAGGAAGGCGACCGCCTCACGGGCCTGTTCGCAGGTGTCGTAGGAGCCGACCACCGGCCGGTCGCCGCCCGCGGCCGCAGATGCGATCGCCGGAGCGGTCTCGATCATGGCAGGTGCCTGCTTCCTAGCTGGGTCGCTTCAGGTCGGCACGCAGTTCGCGGACTTCCTGCTCCAGTTCGAGGATGCGGCGGATGGCGTTGAGCGTCATTCCCTGGCCGGTCATCGTGGTGACGTGCTGCAGTAGCCCGATGTCGTGGCGGGAGTAGCGGCGCTGCCCGCCGGGGGAGCGGTGCGGGCTGACCACGTCGTGCTGGTCGAGCCGGCGCAGGAAGGCCTGCTGCACTTGCAGCATCTCCGCGACCTGGCCCAGGGAGTACAGCGGGGCGTGCTCGTCGTCGAACGGCATGCCGGCCATCCGGACCTCCTCTCGAATGGCAAGGGCGGGCCCGTCGGCACCCGCCCTTGCCATGGACGTGCCTATCAGGCCCGGATGGCCTTGACGTCGCCCTGCTGGATCTCGACCTTGCGGGGCTTGGCCCGCTCGAGCACGGGGATGCGGACCTTCAGCACGCCGTTGGCGTACCCAGCGTCGATCTTGTCGCTGTCGAGGTACTCCGACAGGTAGACGCGGCGGGTGAAGGTGCCCATGGGGCGTTCGCGGACGAAGACCCGCTCGCCCTCGGGGATCTCCTCCTCGCGGCGAGCGCTGACGCTCAGCACTCCGCGGTCGACGGTGACCTCGATGGACTCGGGGTCGATGCCGGGCAGGTCGAACGTCAGCAGCACGCCGTCGTCGCGGCGCAGGCCGTCCATCGGCATGAGGGCGCCCGTGCCGGTGCCGAAGGTCCGGCGGGCCAGCTGGTCGAACTGGCGCTCGAACTCCTGGATGAACGGGTCGAGGGATGTGAGCAGCATGTCCAGCTCCCTTCGCGAGCTCTCCGAGAAGAACCTCCAACTTGGTTCGTATGTTAGCTCCACCCATGAATGGATGCAAGCTGCCGGACGACGTTGAGGTGCCTCGGATGGACCGGGCGAGAAGAAGGGTTTGACACGAGCATCAGGCCCCGGCCATCGGAGAACTATCGGTCATGGAGATCAAGGATCGTCAATCCGGCGCGATGAAGCTGACGAAGATCGAGGCCGCCCAGGAGCCGTGCCCTGTCGTGGTCCTGGACGTGCTCGCCCATCGCCATCACCTCACCCCCGGCTCTGCATGTGGCATGGCGACGGGTTCTTGCCTCAAACGCGAAAGGAAATCTGTAGTCGCCACGGTAGACATTCGCGCTGTGGGTGGCTAGAGTACCTGACATCGCAAGGGACGGATCCACGGGGGCAGCGCAGTACGAGCACCACGATGGGGCTGCCCGGACGGACGTGGACAGCAGTACAGAACGAAGGTAGAGGGCAGAAGGTCGAACTGCCGCGGCCAGTGTGGTTGAGCAAGAGGGCCGGGGCGGTGGGCGCGCTGCCGCTTGCAGGAGTCGGCGCCAGTGGTCGGGGTGCCGAGGTACGGATAACTGGAAGGGAGTGTTGAACGCCATCAGGATCGCCCGTCGCCGGTCGCATGTCGCCGCACGGGTACCGCAGCTCCACGAACAGGACGGTGGTCTACGGTCACGCTTACGCGATCCCCGCACCCCCGCATCGGGCGGCTGGTGCGCATAAGTGAACCGCCCCTGCAGCACGCAGGCAGGGCCGGTCGATGGTGTTAACCTCTGGGCCCCGGCGCATCATGCCGCCGGGGCCCCTATTCGCATTCGGGAAGGTTGAATGGATCAAACACCTCAGGCAACGGTCACCACCTCCAGGCAGGAGCGGCCCCGCCCCACCGGCGCTCACCCATCCGATCACCCGGTCCAGGCGGTCGAAGCGGCCGGCAGTCTCGGGCAGCGGCTCGATGACGAGGACTATCCCGCCTACAGCATGGGCCGGGCCGCCGAGATCCTCGGCGTCACCCCGGCGTTCCTGCGCAGCCTCGGCGCCGCCAAGCTGATCGAGCCGCTACGCAGCGAGGGCGGGCACCGCCGCTTCTCCCGCTACCAGCTGCGCCTGGCCGCCCGCGCCCGCGAACTCGTCGACGCCGGCACCCAGCTGGAAGCGGCCTGCCGCATCATCATCTTGGAGGACCAGCTCGCCGAGGCGCTGCGCATCAACGAAGAACTCCGCCAGCGCCACTGACCGCTTTCGGCCCTCGGCCAGACCCGGGGGCTTCAGGACCGGCCGCGCCCGAAACGCCGGGCAGCCCCACGACAGCGAGGCCCGCGCGGCGTCGGCCGTTGAGGTTCGCCCCGGAGGACCGGGCCTTCCTCGCCGCCCTCCTGGCACCGCTGCCCCGCGACGTCCTGCGCCTGGTCCGGGAGAACCCGTCCTGGGGCTACCGGCGGGTCCACGGAGCTCACCACGCTCGGCATCACGATCGCTCCGTCCACGGTCTGGGAGATCCTCAAGCAGGAAGGCATTGATCCGGCACCCGATCGGGCGTCCACCACATGCGCCGACTTCCTGCGCTCCCAAGCCGAAGCTCTACTGGCATGCGACTTCATCGAGACCGTCACCACTGGTGGGCGGCGTCAGTACATCCTGGCCGTCATCGAGCACGCAACCAGACGCATCCGCGTACTTGGCACCACCGAGCACCCGACCGCGAACTGGGTCGCCCAGGCCGTTAAGAACCTGGTGATGGATCTGGAGGACGCCGGTTGCCAGCTCCGCTATCTGATCCGCGACCGGGACGGGAAGTTCCCGGCGCTCATGGACGAGATCCTGGCCCAGGCTGGCATCCAGACCGTGCTCACCGGAACGAGCTTCTCGACCGCTGCCTGCTGTGGAACGAACGCCACCTGCAGCACGCCCTGCGCGAGTACGAACAGTTCTACAACCGGCACCGAGCCCACCAAGCCCTGGCCCAGGCCGCCCCGCTACGTCCCGTCCCGGATCCGATCACTGATCCAGAGCGAATCACGAGCTTGACCGTGCGCCGACGAGACCGGCTCGGCGGAGTCCTCCACGAGTACTCACATGCCGCTTGAACTGCATGGATGGAATTTTCGGCAGGTGCACGCTCTGACCTCGCAGGCCAGGGCGAAGATGGCGGTGAAAGTGCACCGAACCCGAATGTCCTGGGATCCGCTGCCGGTCCGGCGCGTGCAGATTCCAAGGCCAATGGAAAGCTCCGCGCCTAGATCGTATGGCTTTAGGCCGGGCCGGAGCTGCGCTGATGCGATCGACACCTTGTTTGTCACACTCCGCGTAGCAGGCTGGCGGCGCCAGGCGCCGTGCGGTGACGGGCCGACCCACACGTCGCGCATGGAGTGGCCCTCGAGCGTCCACTCACCACCCCGCACCACCGGTCGACGTCGACGGCTCGGACCGGTGGGAAACCAGACGTACTAATGAGGCTCCGCCTCGGACCGCCGAGATTGCCGGTTCCGCTGGCGATCAGGCGTTGGTGAGTGCATCGTCA
>NZ_QNFZ01000953.1 GCF_003313395.1 Nonomuraea lactucae
GGCGACGCCGCCGGGGCGGGAGGCCACCTGGCGCGCCTCGCCGCCGCCGCGCGGCAGCAGCCAGAGCGCGGGCACCTCGTCGGCGGGGTCCTTGACCGTCGGGTCGGGCCGGGCGGAGGTGAACAGCAGGTCACCGGCTCCGGTGAACTGGGCAGCGCTCTCGCCCTTGGCCGACCGGGTCAGCCGGTACGGCTCGCCGTCGACGGGGATCGCCCAGAGCGCGGTGCCGTACGACTTGCCGTCGGGGTCGAGGGACTGAACAGCGGAGACCAGGCGGGAACCGTCGGGCGAGAGCTTCAGCGAGAGAACTCGGGGGATGGCCACATAGTCACGAATGTCGTTGAATGCGCTCACCTGATCGAACCTACCTCTTGGCCAGGGCCATGAGCGCTCCGGCATAGGGTTGTCGCCGTGGGGAACTACGACGCGCTCCTGGTTCTTTCGTTCGGCGGGCCCGAGGGACCCGACGACGTGATGCCCTTCCTGGAGAACGTGGTGCGGGGGCGGGGCGTGCCGCGCGAGCGCCTGCTGGCGGTGGCCGAGCACTACCAGGGCTTCGGCGGCGTCAGCCCGATCAACCAGCACAACCGCGACCTGGTCGAGGCACTGCGCCCGGTGGCGGGCGTGCCGGTCTACTGGGGCAACCGCAACTGGCACCCGTTCGGCGAGGAGACGGTGCTGCGGATGAAGGCCGACGGCGTGCGCAGGGCGGCGGTCTTCGCCACCTCGGCCTTCGCGGGCTACTCCAGTTGCAGGCAGTACTACGAGGACATCGCGAGGATCTCCGTCGAGGGCGGCCCCGAGCTGGTCAAGATGCGCCACTACGGCGACCATCCGGGGTTCGTGGCCGCGGTGGCCGACCACACCCGGCGGGCGCTCGACCGGCTCGGCCGCGACGACGCGCGGCTCGTGTTCACCGCGCACAGCGTCCCCCTCAGCATGGCGCGCACCGCCGGCCCCGGGGGCGGGCTCTACGAGGAGCAGCTGCGCCGCTCGGCCGAGCTGGTCAACCGGGCGCTCGGCCGCACCGGGCCGTGGGACCTGGTGTGGCAGTCGCGCAGCGGGCCGCCGCAGGTGCCGTGGCTGGAGCCCGACGTCTGCGACCACCTGCGCAAGGTCGACGCGCCCGCGGTCGTGCTGGTGCCGATCGGGTTCGTCTCCGACCACATGGAGGTCGTCTACGACCTCGACACCGAGGCCAGGCAGGTGGCGGCCGAGCTGGGCCTGCCGATGGAGCGGGCCGCGACGGCGGGCACCCACCCCGCGTTCGTGCGGATGGTGCGCGAGCTGATGGACGAGCCCGAGCCGGCGCCGTGCCCGCTGACCTGCTGCCCCTCCCCGGTCCGGGGGTCTCAGGCGTAGGTCCGGGCGTACGCCTCGGCGATGCCCGTCACCTTGTTCACGTAGGCCCAGGAGTGGTTGTAGAACCAGATCGCCTTGCGCAGCTTCTGGCCGCCCTTGCCGGCGCCGTTCGCGCACAGGTAGCCGGCGGCGGCGGGCACCGCGTCGTACGGGCTCCAGATGTCGGCCTTGCCGTCGCCGTCGCCGTCCACGCCGTACGCCTTCCAGGTGGCGGGCATGAACTGCATGGGCCCCAGCGCGCCCGCGCTGGAGGGCCCGTTGTTGCGGCCGTGCGAGCTCTCCACCTGGCCGATCGCGGCCAGCACGGTCCACGACAGGCCCGGGCAGCGGGTGGCCGAGACCTTGTAGAGGTCGAGGTAGCTGGTGGGCCGGTTCGCGGTGACCGAGCCCTCGGGCTGCCCCGCCTGTGACTGCGGCCTCTTCTGGGTCGCGGCCAGCGAGAGCACCTGGGATCGGGGGCCGAGCAGGCGCTTCACGCGCGCCGGGCTGATGCCGCCCTCCTTGCCGTGCAGCAGCACCGCCACGCCCGGCGCCAGGCCGAGCCGCCTGCCCAGCTCAGGGCCCACCAGTCCGTCGATGCCCTTGAGCCCGAGCGTGGCCGAGGCGGCGACGCGCAGCCTGGGGCCGCCGTCCACCTGGTAATCGGCGCCCAGCACCAGCCCGAGCCGGCGCGTGGCCGCGGCGTCGGCGACGAACTCGCCCCTGGCCAGCGCGCCCCAGACCGCGGGCTGGTCCGCGACGGCTTTCGGCGTCCACGAGCGGAAGTGGGCCGGATCGACGGCC
Organism: Nonomuraea lactucae; assembly: GCF_003313395.1. GTDB lineage: Bacteria > Actinomycetota > Actinomycetes > Streptosporangiales > Streptosporangiaceae > Nonomuraea > Nonomuraea lactucae. The sequence goes on from NZ_QNFZ01000953.1 coordinate 2,146, forward strand.
AGCAGGTTGAGGCCGGTGCCCGACACCTTGACCGAGCCGGCGTCCACCACGGTGACCTTCCGCACGTTCTTGACGCCGGCCAGCGCGAAGCGGGTCCGCTTGGGCACCTCGCCGCCGGCGATCGCCAGCAGGTGCGGCTGTGTGGGGGTGACGCCGGGGCCACCCGATCCGAAGTCTCCCGCCGTGCCGTTCCCGCTGCCGTTGCCGTTGCCGTTCGCCGGTGCCGTGGTGGGTACGAGCTGGTCGAGCCGTGGCTGCGGCTGCTGCTGCGGTGTCCGCTGGGGCTGTTGCCGCGGTCGCCGTGCGGGTCGCTCCTGGGCCGTGGGGAACAGGTCGTCGTCTCCCCCCAGGACCACCGCCACTCCCCCGCCCGCCACGGTCAGAACGGCCACGGCGGCGGCCATGAGCAGCACGGAGCGGAGCGAAGGAAGATCCGGCACGGGCGACAGGCTAGCCGAAACGGCGGGAAAAGCACTTGCCGTCCGGGCACATGGCACGCAAAAGTAGGCGGGAAGTGCGACAGGAGGAAAACACGTGGTCGGGCCTTACCGGGGGTTGTTCGACGGGCCCGGCGTCAAGGGATTCGTGCTGGCCGGTTTCATCGGCCGGATGCCGATGTCGATGCTGGGCATCGGCATCGTGCTGCTGATCTCCGCGCTCACCGAGTCGTACGCCACGGCCGGCGCGGTGGCCGCCACCACCAACCTGGCCTTCGCGGTCGCCGCCCCGCTGTCGGGCCGGCTCGTGGACCGGTTCGGGCAGGGCAGGGTGATAGTCCCGTTCGCCACCGTCAACGCGCTCGCGCTGGCCGCCCTGATGGCCTGCGCGGGGCTGGGCCTGCCCGAGTGGACGCTCTACTCCTCGGGCCTGTTGGTCGGGGCGACCTCGCTCTCGCTGGGCTCGATGGTGCGTGCCCGCTGGACCAGGCTGCACGGCGGCTCCGCCAAGCTGCACACCGCCTTCGCCTTCGAGTCGGTGGCCGACGAGGTGATCTTCGTCACCGGGCCGGCCGTGGTGACCGTACTGGCCACCAAGATCAATCCGTTCGCCGGCTTGGCGGTGGCGCTGCTGTGCATGCTGGGCGGCTCGCTGGCGCTGGCGTCGCAGCGGCGCACGCAGCCCCCGGTCCAGCCGGTCCGCAGCGGCGGCGGCTCGCCCATCCTGATCCCCGGCATCGCCCTGCTGTCGTGCGTCTACCTCGCGCTGGGCGCGGTGTTCGGCTCGGTCGACCTGATCACGGTGGCGTTCGCGGAGGAGAAGGGCGTCAAGGGCGCGGCCGGATTCCTGCTGGCGGCGTTCGCGGGCGGCTCGATGGTGTCGGGGCTGTGGTTCGGGTCGAGGCGCTGGCGGGTCTCGCTGCGAAGACGGTTCCTGCGGGCGCTCGGCGTGTTCGTGGTGGGGCTGCTGCCGATCATGTTCATCGGCGACGCGAAGGTGATGGCCGTGGGGCTGTTCGTCGCCGGGCTGGCCATCTCTCCGACGCTCATCACGGGCTTCTCGCTCACCGAGCGGCTGGTGCCGCCGTCGCTGCTGACCGAGGGCCTGGCGTGGATCTCGACCTCGATCGGCTTCGGCGTGGCGATCGGCGCCTGGGCGGGCGGCCGGCTCACCGAGGCGTTCGGCGCGTCCAACGCCTACGGCTTCGCCCTGACCAGCGCGGCCGTCGCGGTGGCGGTGGGGGTGGGAGGTTCGGGTTTGCTACGGATTCCCGACGCGGCTTCACCCGCGAAGACCTGATCCGCTACGGTCGAGACATCCCTCGCAACACCCTTCACATTGGAAACGACTATTTATGTCCCGACAAAGAGCTTCACTCCTGGCCATCGCGATAGTCACCCTCGCCCTCACTCCGGCTCCCGCGCTGGCCGATCCCACTCCACAGGCCGGCAAGACCGCCAAGACCGCGAAACGCGCCAAGACCGTCGACTGCGAGCAGGTCAAGTGCATCGCGCTGACCTTCGACGACGGTCCCGGCAAGTACGCGGGCACACTGCTCGACACGCTGAAGAAGTACGACGCCAAGGCGACGTTCTTCCTCGAGGGCCAGTACGTGAAGAGCCGCCCCTCCTACGTCAAGCGCATGGCCAAGGAGGGCCACGAGCTCGGCAACCACAGCTACACGCATCCGAACTTCACCACGATCGAGCCGGCGGCCATCCGGAGCGAGATCAAGAAGACCCAGGATGCCGTCAAGAAGGCCGCGGGCGTCGAGCCCAAGATCCTGCGCCCGCCGTACGGGCTGACGGACCTGCAGGTGACCGAGATCGCGGCCGAGGCAGGCATGCCGATCATTCTCTGGACGGCCGGGTCGCGTGACTGGGACACCAAGAACGTGGACGCCATCAAGAAGCAGACGCTCGCGGTGGCCCAGCCCGACGGCATCATCCTCATGCACGACTGGGTGAAGCAGACCGTCGACGCGATGCCCTCCATCGTCAAGACGCTGCAGGGCCGCGGCTACCACCTCGTCAAGGTGTCCGACATCGCGAAGAAGGAGAACCTGCAGCCGGGCGACGTCTTCCCGCTTCCGGAAGGCTGGCAGAACTGAGTATCGTTCACGTTTAATCGGAACGAGGCCCGGAGGGCGCTCATGGTGTTCGCGAACTGGGCTCGTAACCAGTCGGCCAGCCCCTCCGAAGTACGCACGCCGGCCTCCACGCAGGACGTCGTGCGCGCCGTGCGCGACGCCGCCGCGAGCGGGCGGCGGCTGCGCATGGTCGGCACGGGCCACTCCTTCACCGGGGTGGCCCTCACCGACGGGATCATGCTGCTCCCCACGGCGCTGACCGGCGTCCGGTCGTACGACGGCGACCGCGTCACCGTGCTCGCGGGCACGCCGCTCAAGGCGCTGAACGAGCTGCTGCACGAGCGCGGCCTGGCCCTGGCCAACATGGGCGACATCACCGAGCAGACCGTCGCCGGCGCCATCCAGACCGGCACCCACGGCACCGGCCGCGACAGCGGCGGCCTCGCCGACCAGGTCAGCGAGCTGGAACTGGTCCTCGCCGACGGTTCCGTGGCGACGGCCGCGCCCGGCGAGGATCTGTTCGACGCCGCCCGGGTCGGGCTGGGCGCGCTCGGCGTGCTCACCTCGGTGACGTTCCGGGTGGAGCCCGCGTTCCTGCTGCGCAACGAGCGGCGGCGGGCCACGCTGAGCGGGATGCTCGCCTCTCTCGACGAGACGACCTCGGCCAACGAGCACCTCGACTTCTTCTGGCTGCCGCACACCGACGCGTGCCTGGTCAAGACCAACAACCGGCACCCCGGCCCGGCCCGGCCGCCGAGCGCCTTCAAGCACTGGCTGGACAACGTCTTCCTGGAGAACACCGTCTTCGGCATGGCGTGCGCCGTGGGCGCGAGGTGGCCGGGGCTGATCCCCCGCATCAACGCCGTCAGCGCGGCGGCGCTCTCCGCCTCCGAGGCCGTGGACGCCTCGTACCGGATCTTCACCGCGCGCCGGGAGGTGCGCTTCCTGGAGATGGAGTACGCGGTGCCGCGCGAGCACCTCGCCCAGGCGCTGCGCGAGACGCGCGACCTGATCGAGCGCATGGACTGGAAGATCACCTTCCCGGTCGAGGTCCGGGTGACGCCGCCGAGCGACGCCTGGCTCTCCACCGCGTACGGCAGGCCGACGGGGTACGTCGCGTGCCACATGTATCGGCCCACCCCCCACCCCGCCTACTTCGAGGGCGTGGAGGAGATCATGACGCGGCTGGAAGGGCGGCCCCACTGGGGCAAGCTGCACACCCGGGACGCCGCGTACCTGCGTGAGGTCTACCCGCGGTTCGCGGACTTCGTGGCCCTGCGTGACCGGCTGGACCCCCACCGGCTGTTCGGCAACGCCTACCTGGAGCGGGTGCTGGGCTGACCGAGCCGCCCCGGGCCGACGGTCGGCTCAGGCTCTATTCGTCGGCCTCCGGCTCCCCGTCCTGCGGCGCCGGCTCCGTCCCCCCGGGCTCCTCCGTCTCCCCCGGCGAGGGGCCGGTGGGCGCGTCCGTCGGCTCGCCGGTGCCGGGGGAGGCGGGCGTCTCCACGGGGGACGCGGGCGAGGTGCGCGCCGGCGTGCCGCTCGCCCTGGGCGTGGAAGCCGGCGTCGGGGACACGGACGGGCTGGTGGACGGCGTGGCGGACGGGGTGAGGACCGTCGCCCCCGGCTCGCGCGCCGGATCCTGGGAGCGCCGCTCCTCGCGGGCGGGCACCGGGTCACGCGCCTTGTCGCGGGCCTTGCCCCTCATCTGGTCGTGCACCGTGGCGCCGGCGAGCGCCTGGTAGATCAGGATGCCGCCCATGCTGACCGCGAAGACCAGCGCGGCCACGGCCGCCAGCCTCCTCCACGGCAATCCCCCAGGCTCGCCCTCGCCCCCTCCCGGGACGGGGCCCGCGGGCGCCACCTCGACCGGCGACATCACCAGAGTCGGCGGGTCGCCCTCGGCGCCGCCACGATCACCGGCCCTGGCCTGAACGTCCGTGGGGCGAACGTCCGTGGGGCGAACGTCCGTGGCGTCGACGGCCGCGGTGTGGCCCCCTGTGGCCCCTGCGGGGCCGACACTCGCGGGGCCGACGCTTGTGGCTCGGGCCGTTGTGGCTCGGACCGCCGTGGCTCGGACCGCCGTGGCGAGCTCGCCCTGCCCGTCGTCCTCGGACGGCTGCTCGCCGGCGAGCCCCCACCGGGCGATCACGCCGTGCTGCTTGACCCTGTCGCCGGTCTGCTTGAGATAGTGCGTGTAGACGGCCGTACCCACCGTGCTGGCGACGCTCATCACCGCGGCGCCTATCACCGTGCCGGCCACACCCAGGTAGGAGGCCGCCACCGCGGCCGTCGCCGCCGCAAGGGCACTTCCCCCGATCTGCGGCACGCTCAGCTCGAACCTCCGCTGCTCGCCGCCCATGCCCTGGACCAGTCCCCTTTCATGCTCGTGAAGTGCTTCGTCGTCGGTCGTGCGGCCCGAACCCGTACGTCATGCGCCGGGTAAAGAGCTTCCTCGTGAATAGACGCGAGGGCGTGTCCCGTTGTTCCTGTGACCTGCGTGACAGGCACCCTCAGGGCTCGTGCCCCGACTACTCGGCCTGCCCTCCGTGTATCTCGCCGCGGCCGTGGCGACTGCGGTCGCGACGGCCGTGACCACGGCGGCGCCCCTCGCCGTGACCCCTGCCTCCGGAACCGCCCGCCGGCCCGCCGCGAACGAGCCCGCGCCGCCGTACCTCGTCACCGCCCGTGACCGGGACGCCGCCCGAGACCTCGTCGGCGAGGTCCGCTGGCGGGTCCGCCGCTACTACACCGCGGCGCTGCCCGGCTTCGCCACGTGGCTGACCGCGGCGGAGGTCGGCGAGCTGCGGGCCGATCCGCGCGTGCGGGCCGTGGAACCCGACCGCCGGATCCACCCCGCACGCGGCGATCACGGCCTCCCAGGGAACGCGCAGAGCACCCCCGCCCGGGAGGCGAAACACGGCCTTCCCCAGGAGGCGGGACAAGGTACCCGGACCGCCGGCTCCGCCCGAACGATCGGAACCGCCGGAATCGACGGGATCGCCGGAACCATCGGGATCGCCGGAATCGACGGGATTGACGGGATTGACGGGATGACGGTGTACGTCCTGGACAGCGGGCTGGATCCGGCTCGCGGCGAGTTCGGGGACCGGGCCTGGCGCGCCTTCGACGCGACCGGCGGTACGGGCGACGACTGCACCGGCCACGGTACGCGGCTGGCCCGCCGGATCGCCGGGCGCGCCTCCGGAGTGGCGCCACGGGCGCGGCTCGCGTCGGTCCGCGTGCTCGGCTGCGACGGGACTGGCAGCCTGTCCGACGTCGTCGCGGGGCTCGACTGGGTGCGCAGGCACGCCAGAAGGCCCGCCGTGGCCGTCCTGTCCGCCGACGCCGCCGAGGCCGCCGACGCCGACGGCTCCCCGGCCCTCACCACGGCCGTGCGGCGCCTCGCACGGGCGGGCGTCCTCGTCACCGGCGTGGAGCTCCATCCCGGGACGACCCCCGTCCGACTCGCGTCTTGGCCCAACCACCCGTCGTCACACGCAGTCATTCGCGAGAATCCGTCAAGGACTCTCCGGACCGGTGGGTTCTGACGATGACGGAATCGACAAATGTGACCGGCGTCACATCGCCCCGGGGCTATCCCAGGAAGGCGATGTTCGGACATGCCGGGTACGGTGCTGGCAGGCAACCGGCACACGCGAGAGACTCATGGGTCCGGGGGAAGAATGAGCACGCTGACGAAGGGACTCGCATGCAGGAGCTCCGACTCGTCGCGGTAAGTGAGGACGGCACCTATCTCGTGCTGGCGACTGCCGGGCGAGGCACCCGTTTCACACTTCCCGTGGACGACCGGCTCCGTGCTGCCGTCCGCGGCAACTTCTCCCGTCTCGGCCAGTACGAGATCGAAGTGGAGAGTCCGTTGCGCCCCAAGGAGATCCAGGCGCGCATCCGCGCGGGAGAGACCGCGGAGGAGATCGCCGCGACCGCCGGCATCCCGGTCGAACGGGTCCGCTGGTTCGAGGGGCCCGTGCTCCAGGAGCGGGAGTACGTCGCCCAGCAGGCGCAGCGCGTCGCCGTACGGATGCCAGGAGAGTCGTCGGCCGGTCCCACCCTCGGCGACCTCGTCGCGGAGCGCCTCACCCGGCGCGGCGTGCCCACCGACGAGATCGACTGGGACTCCGCCAAGCGCGATGACGGGCTGTGGCGGGTCAAGCTCGGCTACGTGTGGAACGGCCACACGCGGCACGCCGAATGGCTCTTCGACCCCCGCCGCCGCCACGTGACCCCCCACGACGACGAGGCGCTGCGGCTGTCGTCGGCCGATTTCGACCCCGACCCTCCGGTGGAGGACACCACGGTCACGCCGTTCACGCCGCGCGTGGCCAAGCTGCAGCCGGTGCCGCCACTCGGGTCGGACCCGCTGCCGTTCCCGTCCGCGGTGCGGCGCGATCCGGAGCCGGAGGAGCCCGCGGTCGGCTACCACCAGCCCGCGCGCGGCTCAGAGCCCGCCTACCCGCGCCCTCCGGCCGAGTTCGGCCTGCCCTCCCATGCCTTCGACCGGGCTCCGGGCAGCCCGCCGCGCGAGGCGACCGGCCCGTTCGACGGAGACCCGGCCTACACTCCGTTCGAGCGCGATCCGGCGCCCCGGGACGTACCCTCCGACCACGATCCCGCCGCCCGTCACCTTCCCTTCGAGCGTGATCCCGCCACCCGCAACGCACCGTGGGAGGGCGGTCCGGCCGCGCCGCCGGAGCTGCCGTTCGACCCGCCTGCTCCGGCACCCGACAGCGGCCTCGGCACCGGCCCCGCCTCCCGGCCGGAGGCCCCTGCCCGCGACACCGGCTATCCCCGCCCCGGCGACGCCTCCCGCCGCGGCGGCTCCGCGGCCTGGCTCCCCGACTTCGGCTCCGGCCGTACGGGTGAACGTGGCTCCGGGCGCGACGCGGAAGCGTTCTACGCGCCCGCGACCCGCGACACCGGCCACCCCGCCACCCCGGGAGAGCGAGCGGACACAGCGCCGCCGACGCCCACCACACCACCGAAGCCCAGCGAGGGGCCGTCCACCAGCGAGGCGGCCACCGCCACGCGACCGGGCCCCAGCCAGACGGCCGTCACGCCACCTCCCCAGGGCGGCGAGAGGGCACCTGCTCCACCGCCGATCACCTCCACCACCGAGCCCGGCCTCACCGCCGAAGCCGAGCCCGTTGAGGCCGGACCCGTGGAGGCCGAGCCCATTGAGGCCGGACCGGCGAACGGGGAACCCGCGACCGTGGAGCCCGTGCACGCCGCGCCCATGGACGTTGAGCCCATCACCGGTGTGGCGGCGGCGCCCATGGCGGAGACGCCCGCCCAGGAGGAGACCAGCGGGGCGCCCCAGAGCGCCCCGCCCACCGCCCCGCCCGCCGCCGCGCCCTCCAACGAGCCCTCGCAGGCGGTCGGCGCCCCGGCACC
>NZ_QNFZ01000956.1 GCF_003313395.1 Nonomuraea lactucae
CGCGCCCGGTGCCGGTGGGGCACCCGGCGCGGGCCGCGGACGGCGCCCGGCCGACGGTCTGGAAGGGAGGAGGCCCGGCCATGGGCCCGCGCGACCGCATCGACCCCGGCCTGATCGCCTTCCTGCGGGCCAACCAGGGCGGCGCGACCTGGCTGGTCGCCATGCTGGGCGCCCAGCCCGTCTCGGCGATCATCCTTGAGACCGGGCGGCCCGCGCTGGCGATGGGCGGCTTCACCGGCGGCGACCCGGCGATGAGCGTCGGCGGGCTCAAGGACCTCCTCGCCTCCGGCAGGCTGCGCTACGTGATGCCCGGCAAGGGCGAGCAGGCCCCCGAGATCGTCGCCTGGGTGCGCGGCGCGTGCGCGCCGGTGGCCGGGCACGCCGACCTGTACGACTGCGGCCGGGCGGCGCGCACCTAGCCAGGGCCACAAGAGGGTGACGGGAGGCGTTCGCGTATTGCCAGCGGCGGCCGATGGGCTTACGATCCGGCGTAATTCTTAGGAAACTTTCTTTAAAGAAAGGATCCAGTGTGCGCCGATTAGTCACCCCCCTGGTCGCCGTCCTACTGATCATCGCCCTCTGCGCACTCCCCGCCGGGGCCGCGGGCCGCCTCGTCGCCACGTTCACGCTGTCGGGCAGCACCGGCACGTTCGTGGTCGCCAATCCCGGCACGAGCGCCGTCACCGGCTGGTCGATCGTCTTCGACCTGCCGGCGGGCGTCACCGCGAGCAGTCCCCAGCACGCCACCATCCGGCAGAACGGCACGCGGGTCACGCTCACGCCCGCGCACTACATCAACACCGTCCAGCCGGGCCGGAACACCGAGCCGTACAGCCCCAAGGTCACGCTCAGCGCCCCCGTGCAGCCGACCGGCTGCACCATCAACGGCGCGAACTGCGACGGCAGCGGCGCCGACCCGCCCGCTCCCGCCCCGGTCACCGCGTCCTACGACGTGAGCGGCACCTCGGCGAGATTCGTGGTCGCCAACAACACCACCACGGCGCTGAACGGCTGGACGATCGTCTTCGACCTGCCCGCAGGCGTCACCGCGAGCAACGCGCAGCACGGCTCGATCAGCCAGAGCGGGCGGACCGTGACGCTGACGCCCGCCCACTACAACACGACGATCGCCGCGGGCGCGACCACCGAGCCCTACAGCCCGTCGTTCACCGTGAGCACGGCCGGCGCCGAGCCGGTGAGCTGCCGGGTCAACGACGTCAACTGCGACGGCTCGCCCGACGCCCCGCCGGGGGCGCCCGGCAACCTGCGCTCCCCGGTCAAGACCACCAGGACCGTCTCGCTGGCCTGGGACGCCGCCACCCCGGGCAGCCTGCCGATCACGGGCTACGAGGTGTACAACGGCTCGGCCGCGGCCGCCACGGCGACCGGGACGGCGGTCACCGTGACGGGACTGTCGCCCAACACCTCGTACACCTTCACGGTCAAGGCCAAGGACCGCAAGGGCACCCTGTCGGCCGCCTCCGCGCCCGTGACCGTGCGGACCAACAACCCGGCCGACGACGGCCAGCCGCCATCGCCGCCCGGCGGTCTGCGCTCCACGGGCAGGACGTCCTCCAGCGTCACGCTGACCTGGGACGCCTCGACGGACAACACGGGCGTCGCCGGCTACGACGTCTACAACGGTTCGTCGGTCGCGACGACGGTCACGGGCACCACCGCCACCGTGACGGGGCTCTCGCCGTCCACGGAGTACACGTTCACGGTCCGGGCCAGAGACCTGTACGACAACGTCTCCACGCCGAGCGCCCCGGTCAAGGTCACCACGTCCGACATCGTGGACAACGGCTACGCCCGGGTCGGCTACTTCGTGCAGTGGGGCATCTACGGCAGGCAGTACTTCGTGCGCAACCTGGACAGCTCCGGGGCCGCCGCGAAGCTGACCCACATCAACTACGCCTTCGGCAACATCGACCCGGTGAACCTCACCTGCCTGCAGGGCGTGACCAAGGGCACCTCGCCGAACCCCCAGGACCCGAACCAGGGCGACGGGGCGGGCGACGCCGAGGCCGACTACGGCAGGCCGTTCAGCGGCGCGCAGTCGGTGGACGGCGTCGCGGACACCGGCTGGGAGAAGCTGCGCGGCAACTTCAACCAGCTCAAGAAGCTCAAGGCCAAGCACCCGCACCTGAAGGTGCTGATCTCGCTCGGCGGCTGGACGTACTCGAAGTACTTCTCCGACGTCGCGGCCACCGACGCGGCCCGCAAGAAGTTCGTGTCGTCGTGCATCGACATCTACATCAAGGGCAACCTGCCGGTGTACAACGGCGCGGGCGGGCCGGGCACGGGCGCCGGGATCTTCGACGGCATCGACCTCGACTGGGAGTGGCCGGGAGCCGAGGGGCACGCGGGCAACCACGTCAGCCCGAACGACAAGGCCAACAACACGCTGCTGATCGAGGAGTTCCGGCGGCAGCTCGACGCCCTGAGCGCCACCACCGGCAAGCGCTACCAGCTGACCGCCTTCACCCCCGCGGACCCGGTCAAGATCGCCGCCGGGTGGGACCTGCCGCAGGTCGCCAGATCCCTGGACATCTTCAACGTGCAGGGGTACGACTTCCACGGCGCGGGCAGCGACAACTCCTGGGAGCCGAACCGCACCGGCCACCAGGGCAACCTCCACCTCGACACCGACAGCCCGTACAACCCCGACTTCAGCGTGGAACGGGCCGTCGACGTCTACCTGAACGCCGGCGTGCGCCCGCGCAAGCTCACCATCGGCCTGGCCTACTACGGCCGCGGCTGGCAGCGGGTGGCCGACGGCGGCAGGTACGGCGAGTGGCAGTCCGCCGGCGGCGCCGCTCCGGGCCAGTTCCAGGAGGAGGCGGGCACCCGCGGCTACGGCAACCTGGTCTCAAGCGTGCCCGGCTGCACGGTACGGCATGACGAGCAGGCGGTCGCCACCTTCTGCTACACCGGTCCCGACGGGCAGTGGTGGTCCTTCGACGACACGTGGTCGATCGGCAAGAAGACCGCGTGGCTCAAGAGCAAGGGCCTGCTCGGCGCGATGATGTGGGAGATGTCCGGCGACCCCGGCCTCCTGACCGACGCGCTCGACGCCGCGCTCCGGTAGCCCGGGGAAGAGCGCCGCGGGAGCGCTGGGGGAGCGCCGCGTTCCGGCGCTCCGATGGGAGGTGCGTCGCCAGGGGGTCGGCCCCAGCCCTGGCGGCGCACCGCTCGTGGATCCTGCGGGAGTTCGTCAGAGGCGCAGCGTGAAGCCGCCCTCGTCGGTGCGGTCGAGAACGAAGGACGGCTCGACGGCGGGGCGCTGGACGATGAAGGACAGCGCCGTCGTCTGGCGGCCGAGCGACGCGTCGTAGGCGGTGACGCGGACATAGCTGGCGGGGTTCGCGGCCCGGCAGGCGTTGACCTTGTCCAGCGCCAGGCCCGGTTCCACCAGGTCGAACAGCGGAAGTCCCCACATGTCCCAGTAGACGTTGCGCGGGTGAGGGTCGTCCGTGTGCTCCACGCCCACGGCCCAGCCCTGGTCGGCGGCGTACTCGATCTGGGCGAGGATCTCGTTGTCGGTCAGGTCCGGAAGGTAGGAGAAGGTTCCCTGCGTCACTCTCATTCGGATGCTCCGTCGGGCCGGTCGGTGGACTCGAAGGCGAACTCGACGTCGCCCCACGTCGTGAGGGCGGCCGCGAGCTCGGGGGAGTGCCTGGCCGCCGCCTTCAGCACGGCCGGGCCCTCCGCCACCAGGTCGCGGCCCTCGTTGCGGGCCTGGATCACGGCCTCCAGCGCCACCCGGTTGCCGGTGGCGCCGGCCGCGACGCCCATCGGGTGCCCGATCGTGCCGCCGCCGAACTGCAGGACGACGTCCTCACCGAGGTGGTGGACGAGGGAGTGCATCTGCGCGGCGTGGATGCCGCCGGAGGCGACGGGCATGACCCCGGGTATGGACCCCCAGTCCTGGTCGAAGTAGAGGCCGTACGCGGCCGAGGCCGGGGTGCTGGGGTCGCGGCAGGTGTCGTAGTAGCCCTTCGTCGTCGCGGCGTCGCCCTCCAGCTTGCCGACGATGGTCCCCGCGTGGATGTGGTCCACCCCGAGCAGCCGCGACCACTTGGCGATGACGCGGAAGCTGACGCCGTGGTTCTTCTGCCGGGTGTAGGTGGAGTGGCCGGCGCGGTGCAGGTGCAGCAGCACGCCGTTGTCCCTGGCCCACCTGGCCATGGACCCCATCGCGGTGAACCCGACCGTGAGGTCGATCATGATGATCGGGCTGCCGAGCCGCTTGGCGTAGTCGGCCCGCTCGTACATCTGCTCCATGGTGGCGGCGGTGCAGTTGAGGTAGTGGCCCTTGATCTCGCCGGTCCGCTCGCTCGCCCGGTTGACCGCCTCCATGACGAACTGGAACCGGTCCCGCCAGCGCATGAACGGCTGGGAGTTGATGTTCTCGTCGTCCTTGGTGAAGTCGAGCCCGCCCCTGAGAGCGTCGAACACCACGCGGCCGTAGTTGCGGGCCGACAGCCCCAGCTTCGGCTTGACGGTCGCCCCCAGCAGCGGCCTGCCGTACTTGCCGAGCAGTTCGCGCTCCATCACGATCCCGTGCGCCGGCCCCTGGAAGGTCTTGGCGTACGCCAGCGGGATGCGCATGTCCTCGAGGCGCAGCGCCTTCACCGCCTTGAACCCGAAGACGTTGCCGATGATCGAGGAGGCCACGTTGGGGATGGACCCCTCCTCGAACAGGTCGATGTCGTAGGCGATGTACGCGATGTACTCGCCGGGCCGCACCTCCTCCACCCGGTACGCCTTGGCCTGGTAGTGGTCGTACGCGGTCAGCCGGTCGGTCCACACGACCGTCCAGGTCGCCGTGGACGACTCGCCCGCCACCGCGGCGGCGGCCTCCTCCGGCGCGACCCCCGGCTGAGGGGTGACCCGGAACGCGCAGAGCACGTCGGTGTCCTTCGGCTCGTAGTCCGGATCGTGGTAACCGAGCTTGGCGTAGGGGATGACTCCCGAACTCAAACGGTCCATGGCTTCACCGTCACCGCCGACCATCCAGTTGTCTATTGACGGTTGGCCGGTGACTATCAAGCATGACGTTGACTCGCCTGCGTACGTTCCTCGCCGTCGTGGAGACGGGCTCGGTGAAAGACGCCGCGCGGCGGCTGGTCGTGACGGAGTCGGCCGTGTCGGCGTCGCTGGTCGCCCTCCAGCGGTCGCTGGGCCTGCGGCTGGTACGGCCGGCGGGCCGCGGGCTGGAGCTCACCGAGGCCGGCGAGGTCTACGCCGGGTACGTGCGGCAGGCCCTCGGGCTGCTGGAGGCGGGAGGCGCCGCCGCCGCGGGCGAGGCCGACCCGGAGGGCGGCGAGCTGCGGATCGCGGCCGTCACCTCGGCGGGGGAGCAGCTCGTCCCGCGGTTCCTGCACGGCTTCCGCCAGGCCCACCCGCGCGCCCGGATCGGCCTGCGGATCGGCAACAGGGCGCACGTGCACCGCCTTCTCGACGACCGGCGCGTCGACGTCGTCATCGGGGGCAGGCCACCGCGCGGCCGGGCCGTGCTGGCTGTCCGGCCGAACGAGCTCGTCGTGGTGGCGCCCGGAGGCGGGGCGGCCCCGCCTCCGCGGACGGCGGCGCCGTGGGAGGAGCGGCGGGGATGGCTGGCCGAGCAGACGTGGCTGCTGCGCGAGCCGGGCTCGGGCACCCGCGCCACGGCGGAGGTGCTCCTCGACGAGCTGGGCATCTCGCCGCCGACGCTGACGATCGGCTCCGGCGCCGCTGTCCGCGAGGGCGTGATCGCGGGGCTGGGCGTGAGCCTCATGTCGCGCGACGCGGTCGCCCGCGACCTGGCGTCGGCCGCGATGGCCGTGCTCGGCACCCCGCAGACGCCGTTGCGCAGGGACTGGCACCTGGTGGCGCACCCGGGCAGGCTGCCCGCCACCGCCGCGCTGTTCGTTCGGTACGTCATCATGTGCGGAGAATTCACGGAAGCGTCAAGAAAGCACTGAATTTCGCGGCTTCTTTCACGCATAGTGGGGAAGACGGCGCCGCGCCGCGAAGTTACTGTCAGGTAATGCCCGACAAGCTGATGCGAATCAGGCGCGCGGACGAGGCCATGCGGCCCATCATGATCGCCATCGCCGGTGACAGCGCCGCCGGGAAGACCACGCTCACGCGTGGCCTGGTCGCCGCCCTCGGCAGGGAACGCAGCGTCTCCCTGTGCGTCGACGACTACCACCGCTACGACCGGACGGAACGGCGCTCACTGCCGTTCACGCCCCTCCATCCCCTGTGCAACCACGTCCAGATCATGGAGCAGCACTTACAGCTGCTGGCGCTCGGCCAGCCCATACTCAAACCGGTCTACGACCACCGCAACGGCGAGCTCACGCGGCCGGAACTGATCGAGCCGCACCCCCTCGTGATCGTGGAGGGGCTGCTCCCGCTCTACACGCGGCTGCTGCGGGCCTGCTTCGACGTGACCGTCTTCCTCGCGCCCCCCGAGAGCGTGCGCCGCGACTGGAAGATCGCCAGGGACACCGCCAAGCGCGGCTACACCCCGGACCAGGTGCTCGCCGAGCTGCGGCGGCGGGAAACCGAGGCGGAGCAGTTCATCAGGCCGCAGCGGAGGGTCGCCGACATCGTCATCGCCTTCGGCCTGACCGGGGCGTCCGTGCTGCTGCGGCCCACGATCAGGCACCCCAACTTCGTGGGGATACTCGCGGACACGGGCGTCAGGGGCGTCGCCGTCTCGCTCACCCGCGACCCGGAGGGGATCCCGGTCGACGCCCTGCGCATCGACCGGGACCTGCGCCCGTCCGACGGCGACGCCGTGGCCAAGGCGATCTGGGACGAGCTCGGCGCCCCGGGCACGCTGCCCGAATGCCTCGGCCTGCTCGACGACCGCAGGGACGAGCCCCTCCGGCTTGTCCAGCTCCTCCTGCTGTTCCACCTCCTCAGCAAGATGGGCGCCACCCCCGCGACGTAGGCGGTCACCGGCGCTCGCTCCCGGAATTCAGACGAGCTCTTGGCCCGCCGGAGAACCTTGCCCCCTCGACCTGGCAGGCGGGCTTTCCTAGCGTGGAAGGAGGCAACGCTGCCTTGAGAGGGGGCCACGATGTTCATCCAGGTCATTCAGGGCCAGGTGTCCGACCGCGGCGAGAGCAAGGAGGCGCTCGACCGGTGGGCGCGCGAGCTGGCGCCCGGCTCGTACGGCTGGCTCGGCACGACTGCCGGTGTGACGGAGGACGGCACGTTCGTGGCCGTGGCGCGCTTCGAGTCGCGGGAGGCCGCCCGGCGCAACTCCGACCGCCCCGAGCAGACCCAGTGGTGGATGGAGACCGCCAAGCTCTTCGCCGGCGAGGTCGCCTTCCACGACTCCGACCAGGTCCACCAGTACCTGCGCGGAGGGTCCGACTCGGCGAGGTTCGTCCAGGTGATCCAGGGCCGCATCCGCGACGCCGGCCGGATGCGGGACCTCATCCGGCGCACCGAGCAGGAGCTGGGCGCCTTCCGTCCCGACCTCATCGGCGGCCTCGCCGCCGTGCACGACGACGGCGGCTACACCGAGACCGTCTACTTCAGCTCCGAGGAGGAGGCCAGGGAGGGTGAGGGCAGGGAGCTGCCGCCCGGTCTGCGGGAGGCGTTCGAGGAGCTCGTGGGGCTCTTCGAGGGCGAGCCCCGCTACCTCGACCTGCGCGACCCCTGGCTCTACTCGCGCGCCACCTGACCGGCCTCGCGGTCATCTCTGGTGGCCGGCCTTGTGGTCACCTCCGGTTGCCGCTTTCCTGGTCGCTCTCGTCGCTGCCCGGACCCGCGCGGCCGGTCGGGCGCGTCAGGCGAGGGCCTTGAGGCACTCGCGGGCGAGCTGGAGCGCCTCCCGGGGTTCGACCAGGAAGACCGGCACGGCGGCGTCCCGCGCGCTGATCAGGCCGTCGTCGTCGCGGCCGGCCACGGCCGGCGGCTCGACGCCGAGCACCCGCAGGCGGCGGCACACGTCGTGCCGGACCTCCGGCTGGTCCCAGCCGATCTCGCCGGTGAAGACCAGCGCGTCGATCCGGCCGAGCGAGGTGGCAGCCGCGGCGATCTCGCGGCTCACCCGGTGGCAGAACACGGCCATCGCCAGCGCGGCCTCCTGGTCGCCGTCACGCTGGGCGGCGACCAGCTCGCGGGTGTCGCCCGAGCGTCCGCCGGACAGCCCGGTCAGCCCGGAGCGCCGCCACAGGCCCTCGCTCAGCTCGTCCAGCGTGAGCCCGCCCTCCGACAGCAGCCAGAGCAGCATCCCCGGATCGACGCCGCCTGACCGCCTGCTCATCGGCACGCCGTCGAGCGGGGTGAAGCCCATCGAGGTGTCGAGGCTCCGCCCGCCGGACACGGCGCAGACCGACGAACCTCCGCCGAGGTGGGTGAGCACCAGGTCCAGCTCTTCCACCGGCCGCCCGGTGAGTTCGGCCACCCTGTCGGCGGCCCACCCGTACGACAGGCCGTGGAAGCCGTAACGGCGCAGGCCGTGCCGTTCGCGCCAGTCGCTGGGCAGCGCGTACGTCGCCGCCTCGCCGGGCAGGTCCGCGTGGAACGCGGTGTCGGGGCAGAGCACGTGGGGCAGGGCCGGCAGCAGCTCGCGGGCCGCGTCCACCAGCGCCAGGGCCGGGGGCAGGTGCAGCGGCGCGAGCCCGGAGAAGGCGCGCACCGCCGCCACCGTCTCGTCATCGGCGATCGCCGGGACGCGCACGGCCTCGCCGCCGTGGACCAGGCGGTGGGCGACGGCCTCGATGTCGCGGTCGTGGTGGCGGCCGAGGAACGCCGACAGCTCGTCCCGGGCCGCCCGCGGATCGACGGCCCGCTCGGCGTGCGCGCTGTCGATGAGCGTCCCGCCGTCCACGAGGCCGTCCACGAGGTCGAGCCGCAGGCTGGAGGATCCGGCGTTGACGGTTAGCACGGTCGTCACGGTGTGCGGCCTCCTCGGCTGGCGGTGAGTCTGCTGGCGCTGCGTTGCTGGCATCGTGTCTGCTGGCGTTGGGCGACCTCGATCCGGTTCGCCTCCCTGCCGCGGGCTACCCGCCCGCGGGCCGGGCGACACCTCCGGAGTCACGGACGCGCCGACACTCGGCTGTCGTCGCGACCGCCGGCCACGGCGGAAGAATCTTACGGACCTAGCATTTCAGCGGTCATTGTCTGGTTTCGCGGGCGAACGTCCGGTAAGTCGTAGCGTCTGGAGGACGACCGTGGCGGAAAGGACGGCCCAGGTGGACCAGGGGTTGGGGACGGGCAAGGAATCCGCCGGCGACCGAGCCGATCGCAACTTCGTGGAGCTGTTGCAGGGCGCGCGCGTGGCGGTCACCGGCGTGCAGGTGCTGTTCGCGTTCCTGCTCACGGTGCCGTTCTCGCCGGGGTTCGCCCGGCTGGACGAGTTCGACCGGCGGCTGTTCTACGTGGCGCTCGTCAGCGCCGCGATCGCGTCCATCTGTTACATCGCCCCGGCCGCGCAGCACCGCGTCCTGTTCAGGCAGGGGCTGAAGGAGACGCTGGTACGCCGGTCGAACTTCTACGGCATCGCCGGGGCGCTGGCGCTCGCGGTGTCGATGACCACGGCCACCATGCTGGTGGTGGACTACCTGTTCGACGGCACGGTGGCCGTCGTCACCGCCGCGCTCGTCGCGGTGCTCGCCCTGTGGAGCTGGTTCGGGCAGCCGGCCCTTAACCGCTCCGGCCCGGCCGAGGAGGACGGGTCCGGCTCGGACCGCGAGGACGCCTGAGCGGGGCGGGAGGTCACCACGCGCCAATTAGATAAGAACCTTTACTGATGTCCGCGGGGTCCGTAGGGTTGGGGGCACACCACGGAGGCCATCGTGAAGGTCCGGCTCGCGATCGCGCTGCTCGCGCTCTGCGCCGTCCCGGCGTCCGCCGCCGTCGTCCTCGCGCGCGATCCGGTGGCCGGTCTGGTGGCGGGGCAGGGTGCGGGGCCGGTGCCGCGCTCGGGGATGGACTCGGGGGTGGACTCGGTGGCTGGGCCGGTGGCGTTCGGGGCGGTGGTGCCCGCGCCGGTCAGCGCGGTGCCCGCGCCCGGCGTGACGTACCGGATCACCGCCGCCACGGCGATCCACAGCGACGTCGCCGCCGTCGGCGACCTGCTCGCCCGGCAGTTGCGGCGCGCCACCGGCTTCCCCGTGCCCGTCGTGTCGGCCCG
>NZ_QNFZ01000958.1 GCF_003313395.1 Nonomuraea lactucae
CCCACGGCCAGCGCCGCGCCCAGCAGCGGCGGCCCGGGCAGCAACAGCGGCAGGCCGGCCAGCGCGCCCAGCACCAGCCCCACGACCGGGGCCAGCAGCATCGCCCGCCCCGCGATCAGGCGGTCCACCCGCTCGACCCGGACGGGGAAGACGGTGAGCGTGCCGATCGCCAGGCGCGCGCCGTGCATCAGAACAGTTCGTCCATCAGCCGGTAGTAGTCGAGCCGGCGCGGGTCCGGCTCGGGCAGCCCGTACGCCGCCAGGAAATCCTCCGCGGCCGGTCCCTCCAGGTCGCGCAGGGCGATGGCGAGGTCCACGTACCGGTCCGCCACGCCCAGCGCGCCCACGTCCACCAGCACGGGCTCACACACGCGCGAGCCGGGGCCGGGGGGCGGCGCCGCGTGCGGTCCGGGGGAGGAGGCGTCCAGGGACGGCTCCCCAGCGGGCGGGCCGGAGCGGGCGGGGGCCGGGAGCGGCGGGGAGAGCACGTTGGACGGGGTGAAGTCGCCGTGCGTGACGACCAGGTCCTCGCTCGCGGGACGCTCGGCCACCAGCCGCTCGTACACCTGCTCCGGGCTCAGCCCCGCGTGGTCGTCGTCGAAGTCCGCCGGATCGACCAGCCCCGCGTCCACCCGCTCGCGGGCCCGGGCGAGCCGGACGTCCAGCCGCTCGTCGAAGGGGCACTCCCGCACCGGGATGTCGTGCAGCGCCCGCAGCACCCGGCCCATGGTCGCCCCGGCGTGGGGCGGCGGCCGGTGTTCCAGGCTGCGCCAGCCCGCGTCCGCCAGCACCAGCGCGTCGTCGTCGAACGCCACGACGTCCGGCACGCTCAGCCAGCGCTTGAGCCAGAGGAGCCGCTCGTGCTCGCGCCGCGCCGTCGGGCCCTGCTTCACGTAGTGGACGCCCGCCGGAGAGGTGACCCGCAGCGTCTCGCCGCTCACGCCCTCGTGGTCGTCGGACCAGACGGCGTCGTCTCCGAAGAGGTCAAAGATCCGTCCCGGAAGCCGCATAACGGTTGATCCTAGAGGCCATAAGGTGTGCGGATGCACGTGGTTGAACTCGAAGGCGTAGCTGTCCGGGTCGTCGGCAAGACGCTGCTGGCCGGAGTCGACTGGCGGGTGGAGTACGGCGAGCACTGGGCCGTGCTCGGGCCGAACGGCGCCGGCAAGACGACGCTCCTGTCGCTGGCCGCCGCCGTCCGGCACCCGAGCGAGGGCATGGTCAGCGTCCTCGGCCACCGGCTCGGCCGGGTCGACGTGCGGGCGCTGCGCCGCCACATCGGCCTGGTCGCCGCCGGTCGGCGGCTGATCGACGAGGAGCTGATGGAGGAGGAGGGGGCGACCGCGCACACCGTGGTGCTCACCGGTCACACCGCGACGAGCGCCCCGCTCTGGGACAGGTACGGCGACGCCGAACACGACCGCGCCCTCCGGCTCCTCGCCGACGTCGGGTGCAAGGAACTGGCCGACCGCCCGTTCCGGGTGTGCTCCCAGGGGGAGCGGGCCAGGATCAGGGTGGCCCGCTCCCTCATGCCCGACCCGGCGGTGCTGCTGCTGGACGAGCCGTTCGCGGGCCTCGACCTGCCCGCCCGCGAGGACCTCGTCTCCGCGGTGGAGGACCTGGCCGCGACCAGGCCCGTGCTGACCACGATCACGGTGGCCCACCACCTGGAGGAACTCCCGGTGACCACCACCCACGCCATGCTGATGCGCGACGGCCGTGTCCTGGTGTCCGGGCCGGTGGCGGACGTGCTCACCTCCGCCAACCTGTCGGACTGCTTCGGCCGCGCCCTCCACGTCGACCGTTTCGACGGCCGCTGGTTCGCCCGCGCGGCCCGCCCCTGACCCGCTGATCCGCCGCGCGGGCCCTCACAGCGGCAGCAGGCGCCCGGCCACCACGAGCGCCACGTCCTCCGACTCAGCGGCCAGGCGCTCGTTGAGGCGGCCGAGCGCGTCCCTGAAGGCCCGCCCGCTGGACGTGGCGGGCACCACTCCCATGCCCACCTCGTCGGAGACGGCCACGATCCGCCACGGCGCGCCCCGCCACGCCTCGACGAGCTCGTCGCAGCGCCGCCACACCGCCGAACGGTCGCCCTCCCAGGCCCCGTGCTCGTCGAACACCGCGGCCAGCCACGTGCCGAGCCCGTCCACCAGCAGGGGGGCCGTGGCGTCGCGGACGGCCCCGGCGAGGTCCGTCGTCTCCAGCGTCGCCCAGTGCGCGGGCCGGCGCTCCCGGTGGGCGCGCACCCTCGCCGCCCACTCCCCGTCGCCCGCGCCGGTGGGCCCCGTGGCCACGTAGGTCACGTACGGCTCCCCGGCCAGCCGTAGCTCCGCCTCGGCGGACTTCCCCGACCGCGAACCGCCCAGCAGGAGCTCCCTGCGCGCCCCCGCCCCCGACGGCGAGCCGCCGCCCGGAGCGGGCCCTGACGGGCCGGCGTGGAGCGTGGTCCCATCCGGTACGGCCAGCGCCCCCCACAGCGCCAGCCGCCGCGCCAGCTCGGCCTCGGACCTGACACGGTGGTCCAGCCCCACGGCCACCACCTGGGTGTCCCGGTCCGCCACCCCGGCGCGCCGCAGCAGGCCCAGCCGCTCGGGCCGGTCGAGCAGGTCGATGAGCAGGAAGTCGCACCGGCCGGGCCCGGGGACGGCGCCCACGCCGAGGGTCGCCGACCGGCCGGAGGGCACGTACAGCAGGCGTGTCCCGTCCGGCCCCGTCAGGCCGTGGCCTTCGGCGAACGGCAGGTAGCCGCCGGGCGGGTCGTCGAAGGGGAAGCGGACCACGCCGTCCACGACCAGGTCGAGCGGGCGGCGATGACCTGAGGGCAGGCCGCCGCACGAGGCGCACCGGCAGCCGGGCTCCGGCCAGCCCGCGCCGCCCGCCGTACCGGCGAGAAAGACCTTCACCGCGCCGAGCGTACCGACCAGCCGCCCGGCCCCGAGCGCGCGGGACGCGACATGGGCGCGTGGCGTCGATGGACGTCAGAGCTCGGGAGTAGGGTTCCAGTGCCGTCGGAGGGTGCGCCGGCGAACCCGCGGAGAAGGAGCGTATGGCATGACATGGCGGTGGCGTTACGAGAACGCTAACGGCGGTGAGGTGACAGATCGCCCGTTGCCGCGAGAGGTGTTCCCGAGCCAGGCCGACGCTGAGTCCTGGCTCGGCGAGAACTGGCGTGAGCTGCTCGAATCCGGCGTCGAGCAGGTGGCCTTGCTGGAGGAGGACCGCGTCGAGTACACAGCGTTGTCGTTGCGCGCCGAGTGAACAGCCAGGCGGGAGGACGGGAGGCCCCTTGAGCCGCGGCTCAAGGGGCCTCCTCCCGCCGGGGACGGCGTCACGGGCGCGAGCTGGGGCTCACGGTCTTGGCCGGGTCCCGCTCGACGATCGGGCCCAGCACGTCGTCGATCCGCTTGAGCACGTCCTGGTCGAGGCTGACGCCCGCGGCCCTGACGTTGTCGCGCACCTGGTCGGGGCGGGAGGCGCCGATGATGGCGCTGGAGACGTTCGGGTTCTGCAGGACCCAGGCGACCGCCAGCTGGGCCATGGTGAGCCCGAGGTCGGCGGCGATCGGCTTGAGGTTCTGCACCCTGGTCAGCACGTCGTCGTTCATGAAGCGGGAGATCATGCCGCTGCCGCTCGGGTCGGTGGCCCTCGAACCCTCGGGGGGCTGCTGCCCGGGCAGATACTTGCCGGTGAGCACGCCCTGGGCGATCGGCGACCAGACGATCTGGCCGATGCCCTCGCGCTCGCACAGCGGCACCACCTCGGACTCGATGATCCGCCACAGCATGGAGTATTGCGGCTGGTTGGACACGAACCGGTCGAAGCCCATCTCGTCGGCGATCTTCAGAGCCGCGGAGATCTGGTCGGCCGTCCACTCGCTGACGCCGATGTAGAGGACCTTGCCCTGCCGTACGAGGTCGTCGAAGGTCTTGAGGGTCTCCTCCAGCGGCGTCTCGACGTCGAAGCGGTGGGCCTGGTAGAGGTCGACGTAGTCGGTCTGCAGGCGTCGCAGGGAGCCGTGGATCGACTCGGTGATGTGCTTGCGCGACAGGCCGCGGTCGTTCTGGCCGCGGCCGGTGGGCCAGTAGACCTTGGTGAAGATCTCCAGTGACTCCCTGCGCACGCCCTTCAGCGCGCGGCCGAGCACTTCCTCGGCCTTGGTGCCGGCGTAGACGTCGGCCGTGTCGAACGTGGTGATGCCCTCGTCGAGCGCCGCCTGCACACACTGCTTGGCGGCCTCCTCCTCGACCTGGGAACCGTGGGTGAGCCAGTTGCCGTAGCTGATCTCGCTGACCTTGAGACCGCTGCGACCGAGGTGACGGAATTCCATGAACCCGACCTTAGGCGGTGCCATGGACCGATCTGATCCGGGATAGGGTGCGCGACGTGCTGAAGCTCGTGCGCGCGGCGCTGACCGCGGCGGTCCTCACCGCCATAGCCGTACGGCTGCGCCGCCGCGCACGCCCGCGTCCCCGCCCCGCTACTTCCTGGGCTGGACCGGCTTGCCGCCCGGCAGCAGCGCGGGCGGCGGGAAGCGGAGCTTGCGGATCTGCAGCGCGCGCATCGCGGCGTAGAAGCCGACGCCCCTCAGGCTCTCGCCGGGGTGCTTCTCGGCCACCAGCCGCTTGACCCGCCAGGCCACGTAGACCGACGTGAACAGCACGCCGAACATCATCACCGGCCACCCGATCGTGATCACGTAGCCGATCACCAGCGGCTGGATGTTGGCCGGCCACGGGATCCACGTCATCAGCAGGATGAACAGCGAGAACGGCAGGAAGTACTGGCTCGGCAGCCGGCGCGAGTCGACCCAGTCGCGCGCGAACTTGCGGGCCGGGCCCTTGTCCCGGGCGGGGAAGTAGCGCTCGTCGCCGGCCAGCATGCCCTGCCGGGCGCGTTCGCGCTCGGAGGACTGCTTGGCCCGCATCTGCCGGTAGGCCTCCTTGCGGTCCTTGGGAGCGTTTACCGGCTGGCGCCGCCTGCCCTCGGCGTCTCGGCGCTTGGGTGTGGGACGACCCTTACCTTGGGGCTTAGGATCGTCAACGGGGACGGGGGTGGCGTCCGCGGAGGTTTGGGAACGGCGTCGCAACACGCAGTCAACCCTACCTGGACTGCAACTTAGTGACGCCCCCGTGCGTTATGCGTAGGGTAATCCCAAGGCGGCTGCGCTGCACTGGGTTACCACCAGCACGACCTAAGAAGGGGACGGCCGACGCGCATGAGCGTGATGAAGAGACTTTCTATGATCTTCAAGTCCAAGGCCAACAAGGCCCTGGACAAGATGGAGGATCCACGCGAGACCCTCGACTACTCCTACCAGCGGCAGCTGGAGCTGCTGCAGAAGGTGCGCAGGGGCGTGGCCGACGTCGCCACCTCCCGCAAGCGGGTCGAGCTGCAGATCAACGGCCTCGAGCAGCAGGGCAGGCGCTACGAGGAGCAGGGTCGCAAGGCGCTGTCCGTGGGCCGCGAGGACCTGGCCCGCGAGGCGCTTCAGCGCCGCTCCAACCTGCAGTCGCAGATGGCCGACCTCAAGGTCCAGCACGACAACCTGCAGGCCGAGGAGGAGAAGCTCACCACGGCCTCCCAGCGGCTGCAGGCCAAGGTCGACGCCTTCCGCACCAAGAAGGAGACCATCAAGGCGACCTACACCGCCGCCGAGGCCCAGACGCGCATCAACGAGGCGTTCTCCGGCATCTCCGAGGAGATGGGCGACGTCGGCCTGGCCATCCAGCGCGCCGAGGACAAGACCGCGCAGATGCAGGCCCGCGCCGGCGCCATCGACGAGCTGCTCGCCAGCGGCGCGCTCGACGACTTCAGCGGCACGCGCGGAGACGACATCCAGGCCGAGCTCGACCGCATGGGCGGCGGCATGGACGTGGAGCTGGAGCTCGCGCGCATGAAGGCCGAGCTCGGCCAGGGCCCGGCCCCGCAGAGCGCCATCGAGCAGGGCCAGCAGCAGGGCCAGCAGCAGGCGCAGCCCCAGACTCAGCAGCAGCCGCACCCGCAGCAGACGCGCCACCCCGGGGAGGGCGCATGATCGTCAGGATCATGGGCGAGGGGCAGGTCGAGATCTCGCCGGACGACATCGCCGTGCTCAACGAGCTCGACACCGAGCTGGAGTCGGCCATCGAGTCCGACGACGAGCCGGCCTTCCGCGTCAAGCTGCACGCGCTCCTCGACAAGGTGCGCCACGTGGGCAAGGCGCTGCCCGACGACAGCCTTGCGCCGTCAGAGCTGATCCTTCCCCCCGCGGACGCCTCGATCGAGGAGGTCCGGGAGATGCTGGGCGACCAGGGCCTCATCCCGGGCTGACCCCGGTGCGCACGCGGTTCGCGCCTGACCGTGGGCTCACCAGCCGCATGCTGGTGACGATGTTCCTGCTCGGGCTGCTCTACGTGGTGTTCGTCGGCGCCCTCGTCGCGCTGGGCGTGCGCGCGCCGACCGTGCTGCTGATCGCCGTGGGCCTGCTGCTGGCGCAGTACTTCCTGTCCGACCGGATCGCCCTGTACGGGATGGGCGGCCGGGAGGTGTCGCCGGCGGAGGCCCCTGAGCTGCACGGCATGGTCGACAGGCTGTGCGCCATGGCCGACATGCCCAAACCGCGGGTGGCGATCGCCGATTCCGACGTCCCCAACGCGTTCGCCACCGGCCGCAACCAGAAGAAGTCCGTCGTCTGCGTGACGACCGGGATCCTGCGCCGGCTGGAGCCGCGGGAGCTCGAGGGGGTGCTGGCCCACGAGCTCTCGCACGTCGCCCACCGGGACGTGGCGGTCATGACGATCGCCTCGTTCCTCGGCGTGATCGCCGGGCTCATGACCAGGGCCGCCCTCTACACCGGCCTCGGCGGGCGCCGCTCGAACGGCCAGGGCGGCGTGCCGATCGGGCTGGTCATCATGCTGGTTTCGGTGCTGGTGTACGCCGTGAGCTTCCTGCTCACCCGGGCCCTGTCGCGCTATCGCGAGCTGGCGGCGGACCGGGCGGGCGCCCTGCTCACGCAGCGGCCGTCGGCGCTGGCGAGCGCGCTGGTCAAGATCTCCGGCGAGATGGCGAGGATCCCGACGCGTGACCTGCGCGAGGCGGAGCCGTTCAACGCCTTCTACTTCGCCCCGGCCCTCGCGTCCGGGTCGGGGCTGGCCGGGCTGTTCTCGACCCACCCGCCGCTGGAGCGCCGCCTCCAGCAGCTCGCCGCCATCTCCGCCCAGCTCGGCACCGGCTGACCATGCGCTGGCTGGACGCCCTTCTCGGCCGCTCGAAGCCGGCGACCCCAGATCTCGACGCGCTGTTCGCGCTCCCGTCCGCCGCCGTGACGCTGCGGGCGGCCACCGGGCTGGCGCCGACCGGGCTCGGCTCGGTGGCCTTCCGGGCCGCGGAGGGCGGGGCGTTCGCCGCCGCCGAGCGTGACGCCAGGGCGCTGCTCGGCGACCGGGTGGAGGAGTCGGCCGACGGCTACGGCTACACGTGGCTGCTGGCGCGCCGCCCGCCCGAGGCGACCGCCGAGCTGGTGACCGAGCTGCACGCGGTCAACTCCACGCTCCAGGACGCCGGTTTCGGCCCGTCGCTGCTGTGCTCGCTGGTCTCGTTCGCCACTCCCGGCCCGGCTCCTGAGGCCGCTCCCAGCCCGGGTCCTGAGCCCGCTCCCGGCCCGGGTCCTGAGGCCGGTTCCGCGCCCGATGCCCCCGGCAGGCGGCTCGCCGTCGTCTACCTCTACAAGCGGGGCACCTTCTACCCGTTCGCCCCGCTGCCCGGCGGCCGGCGCGACAACGCGCTCGAGCTGCAGGTGCGCGGCGTGCTGGCGGGCGAGCTGCCGCTGGAGGAGGATCTCGGCCGCTGGTTTCCGGTCTGGGGCGCTCCGGGGCTCTGATCACGTTAAGTGGTCTAATGACCACGTGGAGCGAAGACTGGTGGTGCTCGCGGCCTCCGCGTTCATCGTGGCGGCCGTGCTGTACAGCGCGTGGGTGACCGGGCAGTTCACCACGCCGGCCGTGGACCGGACGGGCGGCTACGTGGGCGAGCTGGCCGCGCGCGACCAGCCGTGGACGCGCCTGTTCCGGGTGACCGACGCGCTGGCGGGCCTGGCGTGCGTGCTGGGCGTGGCCCTGGTGCCCCGGATGCGGCGGCAGTGGGCGGGCTGGCTGGCGATGGCCGGCTTCGGCGTTTTCACGGTGGTCGGCAGCGCGTTCCCGTTCGACTGCGCGGTCCTCAGCGACCCGGCCTGCGCGAGCGGGCCGCTGTCGCTGTCGCACCACGTGCACGCCGCGACCGGCGTGCTGCCCACCGCGGCCGTGCTGGCCTCCATGGTGCTGCTGACCCTGCGCTGGAACGCCTGGGGCGCCTCGCTGCTCACGGGCGCCTGCCTGGGCGTCACCGTGCTCGCGCTCGCCGCCGTCGCCACCGGCCAGTTGGTGGGCGCCGTCCAGCGCGTCCAGGTGACGCTCATCGCGAGCTGGCTCGTGTACGTCGCGCTCAGGCTCCTCATCGCCGACGCGCCGGTGCGCAGGGCGCGCCCGCAGCACGTGATCGAGCAGGGCGCCGGGCCCGCCGTGCTGCTCAGCGCGGGGATGGCGGGGGCCTCGTTCCACTGGGACCGGGTGGCCGGCGAGCTGGCGCGCGGCCACCGGGTGACCCGCTTCGACCGCCCCGGCCTGGGGCTCAGCCCCGCCGTGCCGGTCCCGCCCACCCTGTACGGCGAGGCGGCCCGCCTGGCGGCGCTGGCCCCGGCCCATCCCGAGCAGGTCACCGTCGTGGCCCACTCCGTCGCCGCCTGGCACGCCGAGGCGTTCGCCAGGCTGCACCCGATGCGCGTGTCCAAGCTGGTCCTGGTCAATCCCACCTGCTTCAGGTGGCGCAGGCCGCGTCCCTCCACGCTCTGCAGGGAACTCGGCCCCTGGATGCCCGCGCTGGGCAGCACGTGGGGGGCCACCGCGCTGGCGCGCGTGGCGGGCCCGGCGGCCCACCGGATGCTCACCGGTGTCGCGGATCCGCGGCGCGTCCAGGTGCGCGGCCGGATGGTGGCCGCCGTGGCGGGGGAGTGGCTGGCCCGCCGTGACATGGCCGCCGACCTGCGCCGGATCAGGGCCGACCACCCGCTGCCCGACGTGCCGGTGACGGTGATCAGCTCGGGCGTGAGGAGCCGCTGCCGGCGGCGGCTGGCCGAGCTGCTGGACGCCAAGCTGGTCCGCCTGCCCCGCTGCGGGCGCCACGTCCAGATGGAGGACCCGGGCGCGATCGCCGACACCGTGTGACGCCCGTCCGCCTCCGGGTGATCGGGACGTTAATCCTCATACCCCGACAATCGGGGCAGGTGCCTGCCGTGAAGGGCTGACGTGAGAGCCCGCCAGCCACCAGAATGGCGGCAAAGACGCCATATGTGGGGGTTGGAATGCCGGACCTCGCGGCCCTGCGGCCAGGGGATCCCACCTCGGTGGGGGACTACATCCTGGACGGGCGGCTGGGCGAGGGCGGGCAGGGCACCGTCTACCTCGCGTCGGCCCCGAACGGAGCGAAGGTGGCTGTCAAGCTGCTCCGCTCCGACCTCGCGGGAGACGCGGAGGCGTCCATGCGGTTCGTCCGCGAGGTGGCGATGGCCAGGCGGGTGGCGCCGTTCTGCACGGCTCAGGTCGTCGAGACCGGGCTGTTCGGCGACCGGCCGTACATCGTGAGCGAGTACATCGACGGCCCGACGCTCGCCGACGTGGTGCGGGCCGAGGGACCCCGCTCGGGGACGTCGCTGCACCGGCTGGCCATCGGCACGATCACCGCGCTGGTCGCCATCCACCAGGCGGGCATCGTGCACCGCGACTTCAAGCCGTCGAACGTGCTGCTCGGCTCCGACGGCCCCCGCGTGATCGACTTCGGCATCGCCCGCGCGCTCGACCTGACCTCCACGCTGACGGCCAGCGCCATCGGGACGCCGTCGTACATGGCGCCCGAGCAGCTCACCGAGGCGAGCCCCGGCCCGCCGTCGGACATGTTCGCCTGGGCGTGCACGCTGCTGTTCGCGGCGTCGGGACACGCGCCGTTCGGCCAGGACAGCCTGCCCGCCGTGGTCAACCGGATCATGCACACCGAGCCCGACGTCGGCAGCGTCGGAGATCCCGCCCTGCGCGCCCTGGTGACGGACTGCCTGGCCAAGGACCCGGCGCGCCGGCCGAGCGCGAGCGACGCGCTCATGCGGCTGCTCGGCCACGGCCCCTCGCCCGGCCTGCTCCAGCAGGGCACCGCCGCGGCC
>NZ_QNFZ01000959.1 GCF_003313395.1 Nonomuraea lactucae
GGCGCTGCGGTCCGCGGCAGGACCGGCGGTGCTCGGCGTGCTGGGCGGCGTGGCCGCCACGGTGGGGCCCGCGGCGGGTGCGGCGCTGGGTGGCGCGATGGTCGCCGGGATCGGCGTACGACTGGCGGCCCTGGGCACGCAGTCGCTGTTTTTCGTCCAGGACGTGGAGAAGTCGTGGAGCGCTGCCGAGAAGAGGCGCGTCGAGGCGGCGAACAAGCAGGCGAACGAGCTGCGGGCGCAGTTCAAGGAGCTGGGCCGTGACCTGACGCTGGCCATGCAGGAGTCCAGCAGGCCCATGCTGAGCGTGCTGGACGAGGTGCGCGTGCAGGCCCGCGGCGTGGCCAAGGATGTGGCCCCGGCCATGTCTGAGGGGTTCGACCGGGCGCGCGTGCCGATGGAGCAGTTCGTGCGCGATCTCGGCGCCGGTTTGAAGGAGCTCGGCGACGCGATCCCGTCGCTGATGGGCGGTTTCTCCGACGTGCTGGGCCAGATCGACATCAAAGGCTTCCTGTCGGATCTGGGCGCCGCGTTCGACGACCTGGGGCGGGCCGTAAGCGCCAACCGGGGCACCATCGGCGCGGTGCTGAACGGCCTGCTGGATACGATCCCGCTGGCCATCGCCGGCCTCGGCAAAGTGGTCGAGTTCTTCGGGATTCTCGGGCTGGCCGTCATACGGTCGGCGGCGACGATCTCGGAGCGGATGGCCGGAACGATAGGCGTGATCACCGGGATCGGAACCAGGGTTCTTGAGGTGACCCGCACGATCGGTCAGGCGCTGGCCAACGTTCCGGGGATGGAGGAGTTCGGCCGGCGGATCGTCCAGGCGTCGGACGCCGGGATCAAGAAGCTGCAGGACTTCCAGCGGCAGGCCGACGAGGCATCGAAGGCGGTCCGGTTGAAGGCCGACATCTTCGAGTTGCAGCAGAACATCGACAAGGCGTTGACACTGCTCGACGACCCGAACCTGTCCAAGGAGCGGCGGGCGCAGATCGGCGCCGAGATCGGGCGGCTGCTGGCCGCGAAGGGTCAGGCCATCCTGGAGCTGGGCGACCCGAAGCTGGTCGCCGAGTACAAAAGCGAGATCACGACCGAGATCGACGCGCTGAAGTCTCGCCTCGCCGACGCCCGCAAGGAACTCAAGGACCCAGAGCTCACGAAAGAGCGCAAGTCGAGGCTGAAGGCGGAGATCGGCGAACTGGTGGAGGGCGTCAAGCGGGCACAGCAGGCGCTGGAGTCGGTCAAGGACAAGACGGTCACGATCCGAGTCCGTACAGAGCAGCAGGAGTTCGCCGCGCGGGCGTCGATGCGGAAGGCCGCGGGCGGTATCCAGAGCGGCGACGGCCGCATCCAGTACATGGCCGCCGGCGGCATGACGGGGTCGTCATCGATGTCGCCGCCCCCGCCGATGATCCGCAAGCAGCCGACCTTCATCGCAGGCAGCCAGACCGTGTTCGCCGAGGCCGGCCGGGAAGCGTACATCCCGTACGCGGCGCAGTACCGCGACCGCGCCATCAAGATCTTGGGCGCGGTCGCCCAGGACTTCGGCCTCGCCGTGTACAACGAGGATGCTCAAAAGCAGGTGACGACCCTGTCGACGGGTCTGCAGGCCACGAACGCGAGCCTCTCGACGAGCCTGGCCGACGCCACCCGGGAGCTGGATGTGACGCTCGGCGGCTCCGGGTCGCTGACGCAGGCCGTCTCCCAGGTGGGCATGGTGGGCGGGCAGATGTCGCAAGCCTGGACTGCGGGCTCGCAGGCGTTGGGCTCGGCGGTCACGTCCGCCTCCCACGGCATGTCCGACTCCGTGTCCAATCTGGGCGACGTGGTGGGCATCAGCGCCGACATGGTCGTGGTGTCTACGGAGCGGGTGGCGGACGCCGCTCTGACCGTGGCGGACGTGCTCGACAAGGCCCTGTCCGCGGTGCTGAGCAAGGCGGGCGGCGGCACCAAGACACGGACGTCGTCGACCAGCTCCGACAAGTACGGGCTCGGGTCGGCGGGCAGCGTGATCCCGCCCAAGCCCGGCTCGAAGCCGAAGGCGGCGCCGAGCAAGTACGGGCTGGGGAGCGCGGGCGCTGTCATCGGCCCCAAGCCGAACCTGAAGCCCAAATCCAACCCCGCCGACATGGTCGCCGGCCACAACAGCAGCAGCTACATCGTGACTAGCGGGGACCATCTGACCAACTACAGCAGGATCTCGGTACCGCAGATGGCAAGCCGCGGCGGGGGGTCCTCCTCCTACGGTGGTTCGGGCGGCGGCAACGTGGCCAGCATGGAAGCCGTCTCGCAGCAGCTCGCCACCGTCGTCGACCGCATCGACAAGATGGAGCGGCGCAGCCCGCTCAACATCGAGCACTTCCACACGACGGAGCAGATGAGCGCCGAGGAGATCGGGGCGCGCCTCGCAACCCGGATCGGGTCACGCGGGTGAAGGGCCGGCCCCGTCCAGTCCCTCCACGGCCAGGCGGGGCCGGCCAGCCCATGCGGGTCAGCCGTTCAGGGGCGGGGCGTCCTGCGACTTCTGGACGCCGAGCTGCTCAAGCGGCCCGAACTGGCTGTTGACCCAACTCAATGATCCCTTCGCTTCACCGTTGAGAAGCTCGATGATCACCTCGTGGGTTTTGACATGTAGCTTGCCCGTGTCCATCCATACGCGGCCCTGCCGGTCCGCCCAGGCTTGGATGATGGGGCGGGTCACGGCATGTCGCCCGTGGTGAACGGGATCTCGCGGGCGTAGCCGGCCGACACGCGCAGGATCACGCCTTGAATGACGGCGTCCTGCTCGGTCGTGGCGGTGGCGGTGTCGCCGCTGGCGTGGTGCCGCAGGTGGATCACGCCGTGCTCGTCCTGGTCGACGTCACACAGGGGGATGTCGAGGGGTTCGCCGTGGAGGGCCATGCCAGCACTGTACGTCTAACTCGTACAGCACGTACAGCCTGTGTAATACGGACCGTCTGCGCAGGTCAGACGGCACGTCCGTAACGTGTTGAGCATGACCGTGGACCCGCTCGACCCGACACCGTTGTGGCAGCAACTCGCCAACGTCATCCGCGATCAGATCAAGGCCGGCGAGTACGCGCCTCGCCAAATGCTGCCCTCGGAGGCTCACATGCAGCAGGAGCATGACGTCTCGCGCGGCACCGTACGGCGGGCGATGAAAGCGCTCGGCGAGCAGGGATGGGTGACCACGATCCAAGGGCGCGGCTCGTACGTCAGGCCGGCCGCGGACTGGCCCGAGTCGTAGCAGGCCGCGAAGGGTCCGCCCCACGTACGCACGGGACAGAACTTCATGGTCGCGACACGACCAAGAAGAGTTCGGTCCGCCCCACGTACGCACGGGACAGAAGTTGATCTCGATCCACAAATGTGGAATCAAGATCCGGTACGCAGCGTGACCGAAGAATGTCCCAGCAGCCCCTCTCGGTTATTGTCCCCGGCCCCTCCCCCGGGGGCCCCTATGTAGAGGATTCCTGGGACATAAAGACAATCTCTGCCCGACGAGACCAACACCGCGTTTCCGTCACTGTCCGTGGCCGCCATGTTGTCGCACAGCCCCTCTCGGATGTTGTCGCATTGCCCCTCCCCCGGGAGGCCTTATGCAGGGTGGTTGCGACAACCCTTTGAGACATCCTGCTCGCCCGGCGCCTCAACCCCGTCGGCGTGACGCTGCGTGTGGCCGCCCACCCTGCACGGGGTCTACAGGCAGGCCCCGGCCCCCTACGGTGTAGACGCTCCGGCCTCCTCCAGTCCGGCCCGCCCGATGTGCCCTGTAGGGCCTGTAGAGGCGCTTAGACGGGGGGAGTAGACACACCTCCAGTCCCGTCCAGAGGCGGCTAAGGAGGCCGGGGGAGTGCCCGCCCGGCGGGGGCCTCGCCGCCCCGTGGACTGCGCCCCTCCCTCCCCCTGCCTCCACACGCGCACGCGCACGCGCGTAGGGGGGTGGATGTCCAAACGACGTCGTCCGTGGACATCGCGTGGACATCGCGTGGACATCCATTCAGCCGGTGGGGGAGTGGTCGACTCGCTGTCAGGCGCCGTCCGGGAACCACCGTAGGATCGCCCTGGCGGCCTTCTGCGCCGCCTCGACCGTCAGCGGGATCTCGGTCAGCCCGTCCGGGCCGTCCACCCACACCGTGACCGGCTCGCCCGGCGCCCACGTGATCGTCACGTCGTCGATCGTGTCGGACAGGCACACCCGCTCGCTGTGGGCGGTGCACCACGGCATGTGAGTCACGCTGCCTCCTGCATCACTGTGGCGGATGCCGTACCGACGCTCAGCAGCACCAGCACGAGCCCGCGGGGGAGCTGGTCATCCTTCGCCCGGTTACACGGCTTGCACGCCGGGACAAGATTCGACTTCGGGTAGCCGCGCCGCCACACGCTCAGCGGGATGAAGTGATCCGCCGTGATCGCCGTGTGGTTGGGGAAGCCCTTGCGGCAGTAGAAGCAGCGCCAGCCGTGCCGGACGGCCAGGCGGCGGCGGAACTTGCGTCCCGCCGCCCCCTGCAACCAGCGCGGCCGGTGCCGCCTCACAGACCCGCCTCGGTGCCCAGCAGGCGGGCGAGCCCTTCCCACGCGCCGTCCCAGCTCTCCACCGTCGCGGGGTCGACGTCGACCGGCGCGTACGCGTACTGCTCATCGCCGAGCTCGCCGTGCAGGATCTCGACGAACACGCGCCCGGTCTCGGCGTGCTTGACCAGGCCGATGCTGTACGTGCTGCCCGACGCGATCCGGTGCGTGAGGTCGTCGATGTGCTCGAAGTCGGCGGGGGTCACTGCGCCACCTCCACGAGTCCGGCGAGGTACCGCCGTAGGCGGCCGGCCCGATCGGTGCTGACGTTCATCCGGTCCTTGATCGTGCGGACGGTCGGGGTCTGGCCCTGTGCCACTTCGGCGAGGAAGTGAGCCACAGCGACCGGCCGGTAAGGCGCGTCCGGGTCGGGCTCAGGTACACGCTCGGGCTGTACCTCGACCTCGGGTGCAGGCCCGTCGAGATCCGCCCCATGGGTCGGCTTCCCGGCGCCGGGAAGCCTCACGAGCTGCGAAGGTACAGCGAGCGGGTGTACCTCGTGGTGAATCACCACGAGGTTGTCCGCAGGGGCCTCGACCGGTTCGAGAGTGTCAACGGTGACACCCTCGGACCCAACCATGGGCGTCACGCCCACGGTTGCGGGTACGGCGGGCGCGCGTACCTCGACCGGAATCGGTGTAGGTTCTTCACCCTTGTCCGCCACCTCCGTGAGATTCGAACGGAGGTTGGTCGCGACCGTTACAGATACGGCCCCTCTTCGGATGACCCCCATGAGGAGCTCGTACGAGAGCACCAGCGCCACGGCCGGCCAGGCGGCCACGATCGCCCCGACCGGCCCGTGAGACCAGCCGTGCATCACATTCGCCGCCAGTGTGGCCGCGATGCCGAGTACCAGCGCGACCCGCGCCAGCCACGGCACCTCCAGGCCGCGGCGGGCGCAGTCGAGCAGCACCATCGACGACGCGAAGATCAGGCCGTCGATCGTGAGCGGCACCAGGTAGGCCACCCAACCGGACTCGCCGTTGGCCGTGATGACCTCGTAGGCGTGCCTATAGGAGACGATCGCCGCCACCGTGGCGAGCAGCACCACGACGACCGTCGTTGACCAGCGGATCACCGGGCCACCTCCAGCATGTGGGCGGCCTCGAACAGCAGCGCGCCGAACTCCTTGGCGCCGCGGCGGTCGAACTCGCGCAGGATGTAGCCGACGACGCCGGCCGCCTCCTGCGACAGCTCCACGCGGGTCTCGGTGCCGTCCCGGTCGGTGAACCGCACCTCCGCCACGCCCTGGCCGTCGCGCAGCCAGACGTTCACCTCGACCATGCAGTCGGAGTCGTCGAGGTGCTCGATCAGGTCGAGGTTGCGGAAGTGCGGCCGACCCGGCTCGTGGTGCCGGTCGGCGCACCAGTCGGGGCAGTCAGGGGTGCGGGGAAAGCTCACGCGGCACCCCCGGTGACGTACTCGATGACCATGGCGAACGTCCGCTTGTCGTAGCCGTGCAGGAAGGCCAGCGCCTTACGCGTCTGCTCCGGCGTCAGGCCGTCGAGGATCTCGGACAGCGTCCGCAGTTCCGGGCTGATCTGGGGAGTTGTCACGCCGACACCTCGCCGGCGATCGGGTAGCAGTGGCGGCAGGCCACGTCCGGGCATCGGCCGTCCGGGTCGAACAGGCCCGAGCCCGGCGACGTCCAGCCGCGCGCCGCCCGCACCGCCTCCACGAGCTTGCTCGCGAGCTGCTCCGCCTCCGCCAGCGTGGCGTACATGTGGGTGTCGTCGCCGGCGCCGATGGCGATCCGCGGCTCCTTCTCCCTGTACAGCCGCTCCAGGCTGACGGTCACCTCGGGCGGCGCCCACCGGGACGGGTAGTCGACGGCGACGGGCTCCATCGTCACCAGCGACACGGCCAGGGTCGGCCCGATGTGGACGCGGTCGTCGGGGTGGGTGCCGGCGCGGTGGTCGGGGTCGCCGACGCACCAGTCGTCGCACGGGTCCTCTTGCAGCCAGGTGACGACGTGCGCGTCACTGGTTCCGCGGGCGGCGGCCTCGTTCTTGTACGCCGCCAGCTCGGCGCGGTACTGGACCTCGAACGCCAGCTTGGCGTCACGGCCGGCCTTCTCGGCGCGCTCGCGCACGGTGGGCGGCAGCTCGGGCCTCGCGGGCTCGGGGGTGGGCGTGGTGGAATTCACCTTGGGTCCTCTCCTGGTAGTGCAGGTTGGGGATCAAGGGCGGGTCAGGTGTTGGAGCACCTGGCCCGCCCGTCTTGCTACTGGGCGTCGGCCTCGCATCCGGGGCAGGCGCAGTCAGGGCACTTGGAAACGGTCGGGTGGAAGATGCACAGCCCCGGAATGGTCATCTCCCCACAGTCCGGACACTGTGTCGCATCGCTGTCGATGTCGGTCATCTCGTCTCCCTTGACCCTGCCGTCTTGCGCTGACCCGACTGTATGCCTCGGACATTCACCCGTCAACCCCCGGCATTCGCCCGTTGCCGACATTCGCCGCGTGGAGACATCCGTCCGTGATCCACGTACACTCATCTCCATGACGCGACCTACTTCGCCATGGATCCCTGTGGGCATTGACGGCATCGCTGCTCATCTCGGCGTCTCTGAGAACACGGTGGTCACCTGGCGCCGCCGCTCGGCGAAGGAGTGGGTCAACGTGACCAAGTTCCCTGAGCCGGAAGGAAAGATCTCGGGGCGTGACTGGTGGTGGCTCGCCGACATCCTGGAGTGGGCGAAGGAGACGGGCCGTCTCAAGAGCTGAGCCTGTTCCGTTTGCGTTCCGCGCCAGCGCTCTAAAACCGGCTAGTCACAGCCAAACGATGGCAAACGTTTTCGCAGCTCAGAGCCTATGTAATTGGAGTAGCGGCAGGTCACACGGCCGGGGGTTGCAGAACCCGGCCTACAGACCGGCTCGTCCCCTTGCGCCGTGATCGAGCCGCTCCCTCCCACCGCGCTGAGCGACGTACCCGAAAATCAGCTCTCACGGCACACCCGTCCCGCTACGCGCCGCCGCCTGACCCGCAAACGACAGAAGGGCCACGGGCTTCCCGTGGCCCCTTTCGTTCTCACGCCTCCACCGGCGCTGATTCTTCATCGCAGGAGGGCTTCCGGTAACGAATGGCTGGGCCGAAAGGCTGAATTGTGCTTTTCCTAATACCGGAAGCGCCTTGTGACCTGCGCAAAGGGCGCTCATGGTCCATCACGTACGGGTGACGTAGGAAAACCACATTCCTCACTCTGGACGGCAACCTGAAACAGGCGTGCAACATAACCTCCCTAAAATCTTTCCGGCACTTGCGCTATTGGCCATCCAGTTAGGTCGGCAGGGCTGAAATCAGGAGAAATCCGACTCCTTGCCGTATATCACCCAGAGCCCTGCATCACCCTTCAAGGGGTCAGCCATGCGTATTTTCGGACGACGCGGCATTACGGTGCCTCGGGCGAACCCACGCCATCGGGCCGCCGCCGCCTCTACGGGAGATCGGCGGTCCGGGCTGGGACCGCGGACGATTCGCGGCAAGCTCTCGATACTCCTGGCCATCCCGACGGCCATCCTGATCGGCCTGGCCGGAGTCGGCGTGCTGGCGCAGTACGGCGCCGCCCAGGACGCGACCGCCACCACCGGCAACGTCGAACTCGTCCTGGCGACCCAGGAACTCGTCCACTCGCTGCAACGGGAACGCGGGCTCACCAACGGCATGCTCGGCGGCGAGTCCCGCTACCGCGACGAGGTCGACACCCAGCGGGCGCGATCCAACGTGACGCGCTCCGCGCTCGATCGCCTCCTCGCCGACGAGACGCTTCCCGCCGCCTCCCGCGTGCGCGCCGCTCTGGACCGGCTCTCCGGCCTGGCCGCCGTACGGGGATCGGTCGACGCGGGCCAGGCCGTGCGGACCGACGTCTTCGCCTTCTACACCGCCGCCGTCAACGCCCTCGGCGAGGCCGCCCACGACGAGGTCACCGGACAGAGCCAGCCGGCGCTCCGCCGCGGCCTGGAGGCACTGCGGGTGCTCGGCCGTGCCAAGGAGGCGATGGCCCGCGAGCGCGGGCTCCTCAACGGCGTCTTCGCGACGGGCTCCTTCACCACTCGCGAGTACGTCGAGTTCTCCGAGCTCCGCGCCACCAGGACCGACGCGCTCGCCCAGTTCGTCAGGCAGGCGACGCCGGGACAGGTCACGGCGCTGAACGCGGCCCAGCGAAGTCCCGCGGCCACCAAGGCGGCGGCGCTCGAGCTGCGCGCCATCGCCGGAGTCACCGCGCGCAGGCTCAACGTCGACGCCGCGACCTGGTGGGACGCGATGACCACGCAGGTCGACGCGATGCACGACGTCCAGCGCCGCGTCGGCGAGGACATCGGCCTCACGGCCAGGGAGGGCAGGGACGACGCGCGCACCCTGCTGTGGGCGCTGCTCGCGCTGGCCGGGCTGACCGTGCTCGGCGCCATCGGGCTCGGCCTCGTGACCTCGCGCTCCATCGTCCGCCCGCTGCGCCTGCTCGCGGGCGAGGCCAACGAGGTGGCCGAGCGACGGCTCCCGGAGACGGTGGCCCGCATCCAGGCCACCGACGACCCGGGTGACGTGGTGACCGACACGGGTTCCGTGCTGGCCTCGCGCAGGGACGAGTTCGCCGAGGTGGCCACGGCCCTGGCGAACGTGCACAGGACCGCCATCCGGCTGGCCGCCGAGCAGGCGGTGCTGCGGCGCAACACCGCCGAGTCCCTGGCCAACCTGGGCCGCCGCAACCAGAACCTCGTACGGCGGCAGCTCGGCTTCATCAGCGCCCTGGAGAGGGAGGAGACCGACCCCGGCGCGCTGGCCAACCTGTTCGAGCTCGACCACCTCGCCACCCGGATGCGGCGCAACGCCGAGAGCCTGCTCGTCCTGGTGGGAGAGCAGAGCCCGCGCCGGTCCGTCGCTCCGGTGCCCGTGGGCGACGTGCTGCGCTCGGCCCTGTCGGAGGTGGAGGACTACCGGCGGGTCGTCCTGCGGAAGGTCGACGACGCCATGGTGCGCGGCGCCGTGGTCGCCGAGGTGGCGCACCTGCTGGCCGAGCTGATCGAGAACGCGCTGGTCTTCTCCCCGCCGGACCAGGACGTCGAGATCCAGGCCCGGATCGGTTCGGGCCAGTACGACATCGCCATCATCGACAACGGCGTCGGGATGTCGCCCGAGGAGATCCAGGCGGCCAACGCCCGGCTCCGCGGCGAGCGGAGCTTCCTGGTGGCCCCCACGCGCTACCTCGGCCACTACGTCGTCGGCCGGCTCGCCCAGCGCCTGGGGATCGACGTCTGGCTGCACGACTCGCCGCTCACCGGCGTCACCGTTCGCGTCGTCATGCCGCGGGATCTGCTGGTGGAGAAGACGGCGCCCCGCCCCGAGCCGGTGGGCGCCGTCGCCGTCCCCGTGACGGCCCCCATCGACATGGGCAGGCCCCGGCCGCTCGACGCGCCCGGGGGAGCCGCGCGCGCCAACGGCCAGGCCCCGCGTCCACCGGCACAGCCGCCGCAGAGGCCACAGATGCCACAAACGCCACAAACGGCACAGACGCCACAGAGGCAACGGACGCAGACGCCACAGACGCAGGCCCACAGGCCACAGACGCTGCAGGCGCCCCGCGACGTCGCCACCACGCAGGGGGGCCTGGTGCGCCGCGTCCCGCGCTCCCGGCGCGTCGAGGCCGCGCCCGTGCCGTTCGCCGCGCC
>NZ_QNFZ01000960.1 GCF_003313395.1 Nonomuraea lactucae
CGTGGCGGCGGGCTACGCGCTGAACCTGCCCCTGCGCGTCGTGCCCGGCGGCACCGGCGCGGCGCCCGCGCCGCTGGTCGGCCTGGACGGCTCCGCCGCCCGGATCGAGGCCGTGAAGCTCGCCGACGACGGCTCCGGAGACGTGATCGTCCGGGTGTACGAGTCGCTGGGCGGCCGGGCGGACACCCGTCTGCGGGCCTCGTTCCCCGTGACCTCCGCGCGGGTGGACGACCTGCTCGAACGGTCGCTGGACCAGCGCCTCAGGCTCGACGGCGACGGGGCCGTGCCGATCACGCTCCGCCCCTTCCAGGTGCTGACGGTCCGGCTGGCGCGCCGATGAGCACACTCCGGGTCGCCACCCTCAACCTCTGGGGGACCAACGGCCCCTGGCCGCAGCGGCTCGACCTGATCCGCCGCGAGCTCGCCCGCCTGCGGCCCGACGTCGTCGGGCTGCAGGAGGTGATGCGCGAGGACGGCTACTGCCAGGCGCGGGAGATCGCCGACGGCCTCGGCTACGAGATCGTGTACGGCCCCGCCTGCGACCGCGACGGCCGGATCCAGGGCAACGCCGTCCTCAGCCGGTTACCCGTCCGCGAGCAGCGGGAGTTCGCCCTGCCCACCGGCGGTGAGGAGCCTCGGGCGCTGCTGTACGCGCTCCTCCAGAGCGAGCACGGCGACCTGCCCGTGTTCGTCACCCACCTGACCTGGCAGCAGTCGCACGGCTCGACGCGGCTGCGGCAGGTCAGACACACCGTGGCGCGGGTGGCGGAGCTCTCCCCCGCCATGACCCGGCTGCCGCCGGTCGTCATGGGCGACTTCAACGCCGACCCCGACTCCGACGAGATCCGCTACCTGCGCGGGCTCGCGGTCGTCGAGGGCCAGAGCGTCTACTTCGCCGACGCCTGGACCTACGGCGGTGACGGCTCGGCCGGAGCCACGTACGACCGGGCCAACGACTACGCCAGGCAGGCCCGCGAGCCGTCCCGCCGGATCGACTACATCTTCACCGGCGGTGACGAACTGCTCCGCGGGGAGCCGCTGCACGCGGAGCTGGCCTTCACCGAACCGGAGGTGCTCGACGGGGTCCGCGTCTGGCCCTCGGACCACTACGGCCTGGTCGCCGACATCGTCCTGGCGGCCCGCGAGGAGTAGGAGGCGCGCCGGAAGTTCACGAAGATCTCGGGCTTGGTCATCCTCCGGTCGTGGTCGGCGTGCGCAGGGTGCTGGTCAGCTCCGGGAGGAGTTCGCGTACGCGAGGGTGCCCGCGCCATCGGGCCAGGGTCCGGGCGAGCCTGCGGCAGTCCTGCCGGACGGTGGCGGAGTGGATCTCCCGCAGCGGCGCGAGCAGCGGGACCGTCAGCTCGCAGGCGTGCTCCACCTCGCCGAGGGCGGCGTAGGCCAGGGCCCGGCGCACGGCGTATCTCAGGCCGGAGCGCTGCGCCTCGGCCGGGATCCTGGCGATCTCACGGTCGAGTATCGCGCCCGCCTCCCCCGGCCGTCCGAGGTCGTACAGGCACCAGCCGGTCACGGTCGACACGGGGTCGGCGAGCGTGGAGGTGCCCAGGGCCGGCAGCGCGTCGTCATGGCCGAGGGGGTCCGCGGAGAGCAGCGTCCTGGCACGCTCCAACGCGCGGTGGCAGCGGGCGTGGTCGCCGACGAGCGCCAGGCCCTGCGCCTCCCGGACGGCGGCCAGCCCGCGTACCCGCGCCGGGACCGCCTCCGCCTGGGCCTGGCGGGCGAGCTCGACGGTCTGGTCCGGGTCCTCCCGGTACAGAGTGATCAGCGCCCGGCGGACCAGCGCGTAGGAACGCATCGCGGGGTCGCCGCCCGCCTCGCCCAGCTCCACCGCGTGGCTGGTCCACCACAGGGCGGCCCGGTCGTCGCCGGCCTCCTGCGCCATCCAGCCGGTGTACTCCGCGAACCGGGCGGCCAGCGTCAGCAGCCCCGGCCGGGCCTTCGGCGGAGCGGCGCCGGCCATGCCGCGAAGGGTGGCGGTCTGCGCGATGAGCGTGGGCAGCAGGACGCCGGGGGCCACCCGCTGCCCGTACTGCCTGATCTGGTCGAACCAGGACCGGAACGTGGCCGCGCCGAGAGCCGCGTACGGCTCGCCGACGTGCTCCGGCGCCTCGACCGCCAGCCCGCTGATCGACGAGGCGCCCGCCGCGAGCAGGATCTCGCGGCGCGTGACAGGCACGAACCACCCCCCGCCGGCGGAGTCCAGGCCCATCATCCACACCTCTCCGGCATCGCCGAGGGCCAGGTCGGTCCTCCGCGCGGGAGTCGCCAGGCGTACGAGCTCGCCGCCCGCGTCGAGAGCCGCGTCGCACAGCCGGGCCAGTTCGGCGGTCGGCCGTTTCTGTCCTGTTTCCACCTTGCTGAGGTGCCCACGGCTGTAATGGGTCCGTCCGGCCAGGTCGCGCAGCGATATTCCGACCGCCATTCGGCGGCGCCTCAACTCGGCACCGAAATGGTCTCGTTGTTCGCCCATGGAGTATCCGGGTTTCCCGTTTCCTCTTGTACGGACGACCGCCCCCGGCCTGTCCACCGGCCCTTTCCGGCGCGCATGCTCGGCAGCGTTCGCCGCCACCATATGCCGCCCGGCCCCCGAAAAGAACGAGGAGCCGTCGACGGACGCCGAGGCGGGCGAGGGGCACTGGCG
Source organism: Nonomuraea lactucae (assembly GCF_003313395.1). Lineage (GTDB taxonomy): Bacteria > Actinomycetota > Actinomycetes > Streptosporangiales > Streptosporangiaceae > Nonomuraea > Nonomuraea lactucae. The sequence continues at coordinate 2,660 of NZ_QNFZ01000960.1, forward strand.
GCTCGGCTTCGACGCCGAGGAGGAGACGCCATCGCCTCCCCCTCGGCTCGCTCCGGTCTTCAACGAGGCCGTGCGCCGGCGGCGCAGGAGCGGGCGCCGCGCACGGGGGCGTCAGGCGGGGTTCTTGGCGTGGGTGAGCGTCTCCCAGCCGAGGAAGTGGCTCGTCCCGGCCGGGCGGCCCTGCTCCACCAGCCGCTGCGTCCGGGACATGCCGATGCCCAGGCGGGTGTTCAGCGCGTTGAAGCCCACCTCGAACACGGGGCCGAGGCCGAGCTTGACGCTGCCGCCGCACAGCCACGACGGCGCCGGCTCGCCGAGCTGGAGCCCCGCGTGGAAGCCCATGGCGTGCCTGAGCCGGTCCTTGCCCTCGGCGTAGAGGTCGAGCCCCTGGTGCCGCGCCGTCTCCGCCACGTGCGCGGCGGCGGCGATGCCCCAGCCGGTGTGCCCGAAGTCGCGGCAGGTCTCCTGGGCCAGGCCGTCCACGAACGTGGACTGCCCGTGCCAGTAGCCGATGATCTCGGCCTCGGTGTCGTACTTGCTGCCCGGCCGGGTCTTCGGCAGGGCCCCGTCCGACTTGAGGTACACGTACGCGGGGAGCCTGTTGCGCCAGAGCTGCACCGCCTTGTCGAACGAGGCGCGGTCGTCGAGGAACACGGCGATGCCGATCGTCGCGTCCGTCATGATCAGTTCCCAGTTGCCGTTGGTGTTGGCGCTGCCGTTGACGACCGCCGGCAGGTAGACGGTGCGCAGCTTGGTGGCGAACCTGGCGGCGTTCGGCCAGCTCGTGTACGTGTGCTTGATCAGCTCGGCCGCCCGCGAGAAGGACGCGCCCGACCAGCCCGTCTGCAGCGGAGCGTTGTGGCCGGTGTGCTGGGTGATCACGGCCGACCAGGCGTCCATGATCTCGATGGCCTTCCTGGCGTGGCGGGCGTCCCTGGTCAGGTACCACTGCAGGGCGTGGGTGTAGGCGGCCATGGCGTCGTTGCGCTCGTCGGAGCAGCCGTGATTGGGGTTGGAGCTGGGGCCGCACTCCACGTTGGCCCGCGGCTTGGCGGTCCACGACAGCGACGCGAAGGTGCTGGCCCGGAGCGCGCTCCAGGCCGACTTCCACGGCTCGGCGCCGAGGTTCGACCGGACGAAGTCGAGCTGTGCCCTGCTGACCAGGACACCTGGATGGTTGAACGGAGCGGCCTGGGATGCCTGAGATGCCTGGGCGGCCTGGTGGGGGGCGACGATGGCGGCCGCGCTCAACAGCACGGCAGCGGCAAGGCGGAGGCGCATGGGGGGTTCCTTAACATCGGAGGGCTGCCTTGTCCCGGCCATCCAAGCGCGGCGCCAGACCGGCCGCAACGACTTTAGGAAAGTTTCCTAACACTAGAGGCGCCCCCACCGCCGATGCCACGGGGCGGCATTTCGGCCGCCGACCAGCGGCGCGGGGCCACGTCCGCGGCAAGGCAGGAACCCATGCATGTCGGCGTCACCGGAGCCCATGAAAGGTCGGACGTGCGCCCGGCCGCCGACCCCCCTCGCGGCGGGCGAGAAGTTTCACCCAACTCGCAAGTAATGTCAATTATCGACATATGTCATGAAACTCCCTTACTGTGCAGCCGATGCCCCCCAACGAGGAGCCCGCCATGACCTTCGCCCGCACGCGATTAGCCGCTCTCGTCGTCACCCTCGCAGCCCTCCTGGTCGTCGCTGGACAGCCCGCCGTGGCCGAGCGGGCCACCCCCTTGTCCGCCGCGTTCGACCGCGCCGCGGCCGAGCACGGCGTGCCCCGCGACCTGCTCGTCGCCCTCGCCCACGCCGAGACCCACCTCGACGGTCACGCCGGCGAGCCCAGCGCCAGCGGCGGCTACGGCGTGATGCACCTGGTCAGCAACCCCACCACGCACGCCCTGGAGAAGGCCGCCGAGCTCACCGGACTGCCCGTGGAGAGGCTGCGCGCCGACGACGCGTCCAACATCCTCGGCGGCGCGGCCGTCCTGCGGGCCCACGCCGACGAGCTGGGCCTCGACGAGGCCGCCAGGAAGGACGCCGGACGCTGGTACCAGGCCGTGGCCAGGTACGGCAACGCCTCCTCCCCCGAGCTGGCCCGCCTGTACGCCGACGCCGTGTACGAGCTGCTCGGGCTCGGCGTCAAGGCACGCGGCGTCACCGTCGAGCCGCAGGAGATCACGGCCGACCGCGGCGAGCTGGCCAAGGCCCGCGACCTCAACGCCCCGGCCGAGGTCGCCGGCCCCGACTACCCCGACGCGGCCTGGGTGGCGGCCCACTCCGGCAACTACACCGCCTCCAGCCGCGAGTCCACGTACGCCGTCGACCGCGTGATCATCCACGTCACGCAGGGCTCGTACGCGGGCACCATCTCCTGGTTCCAGAACCCGAACGCCAAGGTCTCCGCGCACTACGTGGTCAAGTCGTCCAACGGCGCCGTCACCCAGATGGTGCGCGACAAGGACATCGCCTGGCACGCGGGCAACTGGAACTACAACACCCGCTCCATCGGCATCGAGCACGAGGGCTGGGTCAGCGACCCGTCCTGGTTCACCGACGCGATGTACCGCTCGTCGGCCGCGCTGACGCGCCACATCTGCGACAAGTACGGCATCCCCAAGGACCGCGCCCACATCATCGGCCACAACCAGGTGCCCGGGGCCACGCACACCGACCCGGGGCCGCACTGGAACTGGACCACCTACATGAACTACGTGACCGGCGGCGGCGCCACGCCGTGGTCGGTGACCGTCGACAACGCCACCTCCGGCCAGTTCACGGCCAGCGCCAACTGGGGCACCTCCAGCTTCTCCACCGACCGCCACGGCGCCGACTACCGGTTCGCCGGCCCGGTGGCGGCCAGCGACCCGGCCTGGTTCTCCGCGAACATCCCGAGCGCGGGCACGTACCGGGTGGAGGTCTGGCATCCGGCCGATCCGGGGTACAACAGCTCGGCGCCCTACATCGTGGCGACGTCGAGCGGCAACCAGACCGTCTACGTCGACCAGCGCTCGGGCGGCGGGGCCTGGCGCGCCATCGGGACGTTCTCGCTGTCGGCGGGGGCCAGGAACGTGGTGGGCGTCAGCCGGTGGACCTCGGGAACCGGCCACGTCATCGCCGACGCGGTGCGCATCAGCCGCGTGTGACGTCAGGTGCGGGCCGCGGACGCTCGGCTACGGCAAGCTGATCACACAGTGGAAGGCGGGCGACCGACCTGACGGCTTCCTGTCGGTCGCGTCTCCTAAGCTCCCATGCCGTACCTGGACGATGGGATCTCTGCGGTGGACGCCTCGGTCGAGCAGCTCGTGTACGTCCGCGACGACGGCTACACCGTCGCCCGGATGAGCGCCGACAGCGGGCCCGGCTTCGTCGCCTCCGGGCGCGCGCTGGCCGGCGTCCAGCCCGGGGAGACCCTCCGGCTGACCGGCGCGTGGGGCGAGCACCCGCGCCACGGCAGCCGGTTCCAGGTCACCGGCTGCGAGCGGATCGCGCCGTCGACCGTCCGCGCGATCCAGCTCTACCTCGGCTCGGGCCTGATCCGCGGCATCGGGCCGAGGCTCGCGCACGCCATCGTCAGCCACTTCGGCGAGGAGACGCTGACGGTCATCGACACCGGGCCCGAGCGGCTGACCGAGGTCGTCAACATCGGCCCGGCCAGGCAGGCGCAGATCGTCGAGGCGTGGAAGGAGCAGAAGGAGATCGCCGCGCTGATGGTGGTCCTGCAGGGCTTCGGCATCAGCCCGCTGCTCGCCGCGAAGATCTACCAGGTGTACGGCGCCGACTCGGCCGCCATCCTGGCCTCCGACCCCTACCAGCTCATCGGCCGGGTCCGGGGCATCGCCTTCCAGACTGCCGACCGGATCGCCCTGCAGTCGGGCGTGCCCGAGCGCAGCCCGCAGCGGATCAAGGCGGCGGTCCTCGACCGGCTCGACAGCGCTGCCGTCCGGGGCGGTCACTGCTTCCTGTCGATGACCGCCCTGCTCACCCAGACCGCCGAGCTGGTCGAGCTCGACCAGGAGCTGGTGCGGCCGATGGTCGACGCTCTCACCGCCGAGCGGCGGGTGGTCGTCGAGGCCGCCCCCGACCAGGTCGTGGTCTACTCCAAGGAGCTGCACGCCCGCGAGGTCAAGCTGGCCGAGGAGCTGGGCAGGCTCTGGCGGGCCCGTTCGACGCTGCCCATGCGACCGTTCCAGGAGGACGCCGGGCTCCACGACGACCAGCGCGCGGCGGTCAACATGGCGCTGACCAGCACCGTGTCCGTGCTCACCGGCGGGCCGGGGTGCGGCAAGAGCCACACCGTGCGGGTGATCGCGGCGACGGCTCGGGCGATGGGCAGCACGGTGACGCTGGCCGCGCCCACCGGCAAGGCGGCCAAGCGCCTGTCGGAGCTCACCGGCCTGCCCGCGATGACCGTCCATCGGATGCTGGCCCATCAGCCCGACCCCGACGCGCTGTTCGACCAGGCGCCCGCGCAGGCCGACCTGATCGTGGTGGACGAGGTGTCCATGCTCGACCTCCACCTGGCCACGCGGCTCTGCTCGGCGATCCCCTCGGGCAGCCACCTGCTGCTCGTCGGCGACGGCGACCAGCTCCCGAGCATCGGCCCCGGCAGCGTGCTGGCCGACCTGCTGCGCGTCGAGGACGTCCCGCGGGTGCGCCTCACGCGCGTCTTCCGCCAGGCCGAGGACAGCGGCATCATCGGCAGCGCCCACCGGATCCGCGCCGGGCAGCTGCCGCCGCTCCCCGGCGGCGGCGGCTTCTGGTTCGAGGAGCTCGACGACCCGGCCGCCGTGGCCGAGCGCGTGGTCCACCTGGCGACGGTGGCGATCCCGCGCAAGCAGCGGGTGGACCCCGGACAGGTGCAGGTGCTCTGCCCGATGCGCAAGGGCGCCGCCGGCACCGCGGAGGTCGGCCGCATGATCCAGGAGCGCCTCAACCCCGCCCGCGACAGCACGCCCGAGCACTGGTACGGCTCCTCGGTCTACCGGGTCGGCGACCGCGTCATGCCGATCCGCAACAACTACGACAAGGGCGTCTTCAACGGCGAGACCGGCACGGTCACCCGCGTCATCCCGGAGGACCGCCTCCTGGAGGTCCGCATCGACGAGGGCGACACGGTGACCTACGGCTTCGACGAGCTCGACGACCTGACCCACGCCTACGCCATCAGCGTGCACCGCTCGCAGGGCAGCGAATACCCGTTCGTGGTGGCCCCGGTCGTGGCCGAGTCGGGCGGCGTGATGCTGCGCCGGCGACTCCTCTACACCCTGGTCACGCGGGCGCGCTCGTGGGTGGTGCTGGTGGGCGAGCGCAAGGCCCTGGAGCTGGCCGTCCACCGCCTCGGCCACCGCCGCAACACCGGCTTGGCCCGCCGCCTGTCGCTCGCCTTCGAGAGCTGAGGACCTGTGCCCATACGGCGGCGACCTGGGCCCTCAGCCCCGGCCGCGGGCTCAGCGGTAACCCGTGGCGTCGGCGGGCTTGCCCGCGTCCTGCACCTCGTCCATGTAGCGCCAGGCGTCGGGCCGCGAGCCGTCCACGTCGGTGAAGCCGTACTCCTTGGCGAGCTGCCCGGACGACAGCGACTGCCCGCTCCACCGCATGACCTCGGGGTCAGCGGCCAGGGCCGCCACCGCGCGCCCGGTGTAGCGGGGCGACTCGGAGACCACGAAGTGCGGCTGGATGGCGGTGGCGTCCTGCCAGTTCTCCTCCGCGACCTTGAAGATGTCCAGCATCATCTCCGAACGCAGCCACCCCGGCGTCAGCGCCACCGCGGCGCAGCCGTACTCCTTGAGCTCGTGGGCCTGCGCGTACGCGAGCCTGATCACGGCGGTCTTGGCCAGGTCGTAGAAGAGCGAGACGCGGTAGTTGCGGTCGTTGTAGTCCTTGGTCCCGTCGGTCATCTCCACGACGAGGCCGCCCGGGGTCCGCTTCAGCAGCGGCAGCGCGTAGTGGCTGGTGATGATGTGGGTGTCGATGGCCAGGCGGAGCATCCGCATGCCCTTGTCGAGGTCCTGCTCCCACAGCGGCGTGTTCCACTGCGCCAGCGGGTCGCCGCCCCAGACGTCGTTGACCAGGATGTCCAGCTTCCCGTGGTCCCGCTCGATCCGCTCGACGAGGGCGCGGACCCGGTCGCGGTCGAGATGGTCCACTCTTACCGCGATGCCCTGGCCGCCTGCCGTGTTCACCAGCTCGGCGGTCTCCTCGATGGTCTCCGGCCGCCCGTACTCGGAGCGCTCCCGCCGGGTCGTGCGCCCGGTGACGTAGACGGTGGACCCGGCCGCGCCGAGCTCCACCGCGATCCCTCGTCCCGCGCCCCGCGTGCTCCCGGTGACCAGCGCGACCTTGCCCTTCAACGTGTCAGTCATGGGTCCAAGGTGACAGGAATACCCGACAACGAGTGTCATCTTTTCGCGCTGGTCTCGCGGATTCTCGGGCGGTCCGCCTACTGCGCCGGCTCCTCGTGGTGCCACGGGATGATCACCGGCTCGGACGGGAGTTCTCCGGCGAGCAAAGGTTCCAGGAGGGTGGCGAGGTCGAGCGGGACGATGTGCTCGGTGGTGGTCCTGAGGTCGTCGAGCGGCCACCAGTGGAACGCGGTCACCAGCGACCGTTCGAGCTGCTCCATGCCGGAGACGTCCACGGTCGCCTCGGGGGCGCGGAGGAAGAAGTAGGAGTCGCTGGCGAGGAACCGGCGGCCGTCGTCGCTGGTCCAGTGGCCGGAGCTGACGGCGACCACCGGCCCGAACTCCTCTGGGGCCACCACGAGGCCGGTCTCCTCGCGCAGCTCTCGGGCCGCGGCGGCGTTCAGGGGCTCGCCGGGCCGGACCCCGCCTCCCGGGGTGAGCCAGCGGGCCGGGCTCCGGGCCGAGCCGAAACCGTGGAACAGCAGGACGCGGTCCAGGTCGTCGGCGAGGAGGATGCGGGCGGACGGGCGCGGGATCGCTTCGGGCATGGGGGCGAGCATAGGAGGGGCGCGGCGGGGTGGCCATCGCTTCAGCCGGAGATGGGAGGATAGGCGGATCTTTCACGCTGGCATCTGAACTCACTTGGGAAGGCCGGTTGTCCTCGCTCCCCTCCATCGCGGCCGCCCGCCGGTCCGAGGCGCTGTGCTGGTGGTGGGCGGCCCTCGCCGTGACCGTGTGGCGGCTCGCCCGGCCGTACGTGCTTGAGCTGCCCCCGCTCCGGGCGCGCGCGCACGACACCTGCGCGTGGTTCGGCAGCGAGCCGTCCGCGCCGTGGATGTGGGAGCTGTCCAGCCGGCTGGCGGGGGTGCAGGCGGGGTTCGCCCTGGTGCTGGCGGTGGCGGTCGGGCTCTGCGGCTGGCTGGTCGCCGTGCGCGGGGAGCGGGCCTGGGCGCGGCTGTGGGCGGCGCTCGCCGTCGCCGGGCTGAGCTCGTTCGACTACCTGCTCCAGCGGGCGCAACTGCTGCTCGGGTGGACGCCTGAGGGCCTGGACTGCTCGGCGCACCCGGACTCGGTCCATGCCCTGCCGCCCTCGCAGGTGGTCTGGACGTTCGCGCCCGTCGTGCTGGCCATGATCGGGGCCTGGCTGGGCGGCCGGCCCGCCCGCCCGCACTCACGGGCGCGCTCGCCCCACCGGTCGTGGTGGCCGGTCCTGGTGGCCGCCG
>NZ_QNFZ01000961.1 GCF_003313395.1 Nonomuraea lactucae
CCCCGCCCCCGCCCCCGCCGCCGCGCGTCCGCGCGAGGACCGCGACCAGGCCGACCGGATCGCTCTGTCGGCCGCGACCAGCCGCGGGGCGCATCTGCGGACCGAGGACGTCCACGCCTGGCTGGCCGAGCGCCGCCGGGCCAACGTCTTCCACGTTGAACGCATTCCGTTCGCGGAGCTGGACGAGTGGCGGTTCGAGCGCGGCACCGGCAATCTCGTGCATCGCAGCGGGCGGTTCTTCACCGTCGAGGGCATGCACGTGGTGGAACACGACGGCCCCTACGGCGACGGCCCCCGGCGGGAGTGGCAGCAGCCTGTCATCAGGCAGCCCGAAGTGGGCATCCTGGGCATCCTGGCCAAGGAGTTCGACGGAGTGCTGCACTTCCTGATGCAGGCCAAGATGGAGCCGGGCAATCCCAACCTGCTGCAGCTCTCGCCGACCGTGCAGGCCACCCGGAGCAACTACACCAAGGCCCACCGGGGCACGGACGTGAAACTCATCGACTACTTCGTCCGGCCCGACCGCGACCGGGTCATCGTCGACGTTCTCCAGTCGGAACAAGGCTCGTGGTTCTTCCGCAAGTCCAACCGCAACATGATCGTCGAGACCGTCGACGAGGTTCCCGCACTGGACGACTTCCGCTGGCTCACGCTCGGCCAGATCGCCCGACTGCTGCACGAGGACGACATGGTCAACATGAACGCCAGGACCGTGTTGTCCTGCGTGCCGTACCGGGACACGACGCCCGGTGCGCTGCTCTCGGACGCTCAGCTCCTGTCGTGGTTCACCGGCGAGCGCTCCCGCCACGACGTGCGCGCCCAGCTCATACCGCTCGCCTCCGTGCGCGGCTGGAAGCACGGGGTCGAGGCGATCGAGCACGAGGACGGCCGCTACTTCAAGGTCGCCGCCGTCTCCGTGCGGGCCGGCAACCGCGAAGTGGTCAGCTGGACCCAGCCGTTGATCGAACCCGTCGGCCTGGGGGTCTCGGCGTTCCTCGTGCGCGAGATCGACGGGGTGCCGCACGTGCTGGTGCACGCCCGGGCCGAGGGCGGCTTCCTGGACACGGTCGAGTTGGCCCCGACCGTCCAGTGCACCCCCGGCAACTACGCCCACCTGCCGGCGGCGGACCGCCCGCCCTTCCTCGATGTCGTCCTGGGCGCCCCGCCGTCGCGCATCCGTTACCAGGCCATCCACTCCGAGGAGGGCGGGCGCTTCCTGAACGCCAGGAGCCGGTACCTCGCCGTCGACGCCGACGGAACCGGGGCCTCGCTCGACCCGCCCCCCGACTACGCCTGGGCCACCCCTGCCCAGCTCAGGGCCCTCACCCGGCACGGGCACTATCTCAACGTGGAGGCCCGCACGCTCCTGGCCTGCCTCAACGCCGTGGCGGCGCGGCCCCGAGGAGGGGCGTGACATGGAGCGCACACCGGCGACCCCCCGACCGCTGATCACCGTGCTCGGCGCCTCGGGCTTCGTGGGTTCGGCCGTCACCCGCGCACTGGCGCGCCGTCCGATCCGCCTGCGGGCGGTGGCGCGCAGGCCGAGCGCGCCCGCTCCCGGCCCGGCCGAGACGACCGTCGTCACCGCCGATCTCACCGACCGGGCGGCGCTCGCCGAGGCGGTCGCGGGCTCGGACGCGGTGGTGCACCTGCTCCTGGCGGACGGCGGGTGGCGGGCGGCCGAGACCGAGCCGGGGGCCGAACGCGTGAACGTGGGGGTGATGCGGGACCTCATCGACGTGATGCGGCCGGGCCCCGGCGACGGGGCGCCCCCGCTGGTGGTGTACGGCGGTGCCGCCTCGCAGGTCGGCGTGCCGCCGCGGGAGCCGCTCGACGGCAGCGAGCCCGATCGCCCCGAGACCGCCTACGACCGGCAGAAGCTCGCGGCGGAGCAGATCTTGAAGAGGGCCACGGCCGAGGGCCGGGTGCGCGGCGTCAGCCTGCGCCTGCCCACGGTGTTCGGTGAGGGCGCGGCCCTCGGCGCCACCGACCGCGGTGTCGTGTCCGCCATGGCGCGGCGGGCGCTCGCGGGCCAGACGCTCACCATGTGGCACGACGGCACGGTCCGGCGCGACCTGGTCCATGTCGACGATGTCGCGGCGGCGTTCGCGGCGGCGCTCGACCACCCGGGTCCCCTGGTGGGGGGCCACTGGCTGATCGGCGCCGGCCGGGGCGACGAACTCGGCGACGTCTTCCGGCTCGTCGCCCGGGCCACGTCCGACCACACGGGGCGGCTCCCGGTCGCCGTGGTGTCCGTGGAACCACCCTCGCACGCCCCCGCGACGGACTTCCGGAGCGTGACCATCGACTCGTCCCCGTTCCGGGCGGCCACCGGCTGGCGCCCCCGGATCCCGCTTCCCGAAGCGGTGCGCCGCACTGTCGCCGCCCTGGCCCTGCAGCGGGACGAGGGCCGGTGAAGGCAACCACTTCCGACACACACCCACCGAAAGGCTGGCACATGACCACGCGTGTATGGGATTACCTGGCGGAGTACGAGGCCGAGCGCCTGGACATCCTCGACGCCGTAGAGACGGTCTTCAATTCGGGGCAGCTCGTGCTCGGCGGGAGTGTGCGCGGCTTCGAGGCGGAATTCGCCGCCTATCACGGGGTGGGCCACTGCGTCGGCGTCGACAACGGGACGAACGCGATCAAGCTCGGACTGCAGGCGCTGGGCATCGGACCGGGAGACGAGGTGATCACGGTGTCCAACACCGCGGCGCCGACCGTGGTGGCCATCGACTCCACGGGTGCCGTCCCCGTCTTCGTCGACGTCCGCGCGGACGACTTCCTCATGGACACCAGCCAGGTGGAGGCGGCGATCACCCGACGCACGCGGTGCCTCCTTCCGGTGCACCTGTACGGACAGTGCGTGGACATGGCCGCCTTGACGGAACTCGCCGCCCGGCACGGGCTGGCCATTCTGGAGGACTGCGCCCAGGCGCACGGAGCCCGGCAGGGCGGCACGCCGGCGGGCACGACCGGTGACGTGGCCGCCTTCTCCTTCTACCCGACCAAGGTCCTCGGCGCGTACGGCGACGGCGGCGCGACGATCACCTCGGACGAATCCGTGGCGCGACGGCTGCGGCGGCTGCGGTACTACGGCATGGAAGAGCGCTACTACACCCTGGAGACGCCTGCCCACAACAGCCGGCTGGACGAGGTCCAGGCCGAGATCCTGCGGCGCAAGCTGGGGCGGCTCGACGCCTACATCGCCGGCCGCCGGGCCGTCGCGCAGCGCTACGCCGACGGCCTCGCCGACACCGGTCTCGAACTTCCGCGCACCGTCCCGGGCAATGACCACGTGTACTACGTGTACGTGGTGCGCCACCCCCGGCGCGACGACATCATCGGGCGCCTCAAGGCCTACGACATCCATCTGAACATCAGCTATCCGTGGCCGGTGCACACCATGACCGGATTCGCCCACCTCGGATACGCCACGGGCTCGCTCCCGGTCACCGAGGCGCTGGCCGCGGAGATCTTCTCGCTGCCGATGTATCCCTCGCTCTCCCAGGACCTCCAGGACAAGGTCATCCACGCTGTGCGCGAGGTGCTGGCAACGCTGTGACACCCCGCTGACCGCCCCATTCCGCCGAGCCGTTCACCGAGCCACGGGAGCAGATATGGAAGCACGCGAACTCGCTGTCGAGGGAGCACTTGAGTTCACCCCTCGCGTCTTCCCCGACGAACGGGGCCTGTTCATCTCGCCGTTCCAGGAGGAGGCGTTCGCCGAGGCGCACGGCGCCCCGCTCTTCCGCGTCGCGCAGACCAACCACAGCATGTCCCGGCGCGGCGTGGTTCGGGGGGTCCACTTCACCACGACGCCGCCCGGTACCGCGAAGTACGTCTACTGCGCACGCGGGAAGGCCCTGGACATCGTGGTCGACATCAGGGTCGGCTCGCCCACGTTCGGCCGGTGGGACTCGGTGCTGATGGACCAGCAGGATCACCGGGCCACCTATCTCCCCGTGGGAGTGGGCCACGCGTTCGTGGCGCTGCAGGACGACACCGTCATGTCGTACATGCTCTCCGAGAGCTACGTTTCGGAGAACGAACTCGCCCTCTACGTCCTCGACCCCGCCCTCGGGCTGCCCATCGACAGGGACGCCGAACTGGTCCTGTCCGAGCGGGACCGTACGGCGATCACGCTTGCCGAGGCGCGGAAGCAGGGCCTGCTGCCGGACTACGCCCGGTGCCAGGAGATCGAGAGGGGACGGTTCCCGGATGCCGCGGTGACCGCCGACGCCTGACAGTCCGAGCCGCGCGACCGCTCGCGCGCCCGCGAGCAGTCCGTATCCCCCAGCGTCCTCGGGGGCGCATGGGTTGAACGGTGTTCCGCCCACCCGGTCGGGCCGGAGCAGGTGCCCGCCCCCCGCGTGAATGAGCGGGTTTTCGTCCGCTCCGCTTCTCCGCGCCCCTCGCGGCGTGATGCTCTGTGTGCGGCAGCCCCGCACCACCCCTCCCGCATCTGTCGACCCGAAAGGCCGTTGCCATGACCGACTCCGCCCAGACCCTGCCCGTGCCGGAAGCCGTCGGCAAGCTGTACGACCGGCTGACGCTGAGCGCGATGAACGACGGCGCCTTCAACCCCAACGTTCACATCGGCTACTGGGACACACCGGACTCCGAGGCCTCGATCGAGGAGGCGATGGACCGGCTCACCGACGTGTTCATCGACCGGATGAGGGTGGGCGATTCGTCCCATGTCCTCGACCTGGGCTGCGGGGTGGGTGGTCCAGGGCTGCGGGTCGTGGCGCGCACCGGTGCGCGGGTCACCGGCATCAGCATCAGCGAGGAGCAGATCAAGACCGCCAACCGGCTGGCGGCCGAGGCCGGGGTCGCCGACCGGGCCGTGTTCCAGCATGGCGACGCGATGAAGCTGCCTTTCGCGGACGAGACGTTCGACGCCGTGATGGCCCTGGAGTCGCTCTGCCACATGCCGGACCGGCAGCAGGTGCTCACCGAGGTGTGCCGGGTGCTCGTGCCCGGCGGCCGGCTCGTCCTGACCGACGTGTTCGAGCGCTTCCCGCGCAAGGAGGTGCGGCACCCGGGCATCGACAAGTTCTGCAACGGCCTCATGTCGACCATGGCGGACGTCGACGACTACGTCGCGCTGCTCCACCGTTCCGGCCTGCGGCTGCGCGGCATCGTCGACGTCACGGAGCAGACCACGCTGCGCACCGGTCAGGAGCTGGCGAAGCTGGCGACCGTCGAGGACCGTCCCGCGGCCCTCGACGAGAGCAACTTCCACTTCCCCGAGGACGACTTCCAGCCGTCCGACCTGGCGGGCGTCGACGATTTCGGCTGCCTCCTGGTCACCGCGGAACGCCCGTGAGCCGCTGAAGCGCCGGGAGGGCCCCTTTGTGCCTCCCGGCACACCACCGTCGCGAGAAGCCACACCCGACGCCCGCCCTGAGCCTCCCCCGAAGAAAGGTAAGGACGATATGCCGCATTCCGGTGAGTGGACCGACGTGCTGATCGTGGGCGGCGGCCCGGTCGGGATGGTGCTGGCGCTGGACCTGACGTACCGCGGGATCGACTGCGTGGTCGTCGACGCCGGTGACGGCGAGGTCCGGCATCCCAAGGTGAGCACGATCGGTCCGCGCTCGATGGAGCTGTTCCGCCGCTGGGGTGTCGCGGACGCCATCCGCGGAGCCGGATGGCCGGCCGACCACCCCCTGGACATCGCCTGGGTGACCAGGGTAGGCGGCCACGAGATCTACCGGTACCGCCGTGGAACAGCCGGGAACCGCCCGGCCTTCGCGCACACGCCCGAGCCAGACCAGATATGCCCGGCGCACTGGCTGAACCCGGTGTTGACGCGGGCCGTGGGCGTCCACCCGGACGGTCCGCTCCGGCTCCGTACGACCGTCGACCGCGTGGTGCAGGCCGACGACCACGTCCACGCCACCCTCACCGACCACGCCACCGGCGTGACCGGCACCGTCCGGGCGCGGTTCCTGGTCGCCTGCGACGGCGCCGCCTCTCCCATCCGCCAGTCCTGCGGCATCGACGCGCCGGCGCGCCACCGTACGCAGGTCTTCCGCAACGTCCTCTTCCGCGCCCCCGAGCTCAAGGAGCGGCTCGGCGACCGCGCCGCCCTCGTCTACTTCCTCATGCTGTCGTCCACGCTGCGCTTCCCCATGCGCTCGCTGAACGGCAGCGACCTGTACAACCTGGTCGTGGGCGTGGACGACGACACTGCTGACCGCGTCGACGCGCTGTCACTGATCAGCGACGCCCTCGCCCTCGACACCCCCGTGGAGCTGCTGGGCGACAGCGAGTGGCATCTCACCCACCGCGTCGCCGACCGCTACCGGGCCGGGCGCGTCTTCCTCGCCGGCGACGCCGCGCACACCCTGTCGCCCTCCGGCGGCTTCGGGCTCAACACCGGCATCGGCGACGCCGCCGACCTGGGCTGGAAACTCGCCGCCACGCTGAACGGCTGGGCCGGGCGCCGGCTGCTCGACACGTACGAGACCGAGCGCAGGCCGATCGCGGTGGAGAGCCTGAACGAGGCCAACCTCAACCTGCAACGCACCATGCGCAGGGAGGTGCCACCCGAGGTCCACCTGGACGGGCCCGAGGGCGAGCGGGCCCGTACGGAGATGGCGGAGCGGCTGGAGAGCAGCGGCGCGCGGCGAGAGTTCGACGCCCCGGAGATCCACTTCGGGCTGCGCTACCGCTCCCCAGCCATCATCGACGACCCTGACGTGCCGATGCGCGACGGCAGGCCGGACGCCGGCTGGCGCCCCGGCAGCGAGCCGGGCTACCGCGCCGCGCACGCCTGGTGGGACGCCACGACCTCCACGCTCGACCTGTTCGGGCAGGGGTTCGTCCTGCTGCGCTTCGCCGAGCACGACGGACTCGCGGGAGTCGAGGGCGCGTTCGCCGAGCGGGGCGTGCCGCTGACCGTGCGGAACGGAGGCGACGGGGAGGTCGCCAAGCTCTACGAACGGTCCTTCGTGCTGGTCCGCCCGGATGGCCATGTGGCGTGGCGCGGCGACGATCTGCCTCGGGACCCGGCGGCGTTCGCCGACACGGTGCGGGGCGACCGGGCCGAGGCCGTTCACGCGGGTCACGGCTGAGGACGGCAGGTCAGCCGGCGGGCGGCCGGAAGGTGACGACCAGCTGGTCCTTCTCGGCGGCGTCGACCGTGATGGTCGAGCCGTCGGGCACGTCACCGCTGAGCAGGGCGCGCCCGATCCTGGTCTCGACCTCGCGGGCGATGAAGCGGCGCAGCGGCCGGGCGCCGTAGACCGGGTCGTAGCCCCGGGTGGCGATGACGCGGCGCGCATCGTCCGTGACCACCAGGGTGAGCCGCCGCTCGGCCAGCCGCTTCCTGATGTCATTGAACATGAGCTCGACGATCCGCTCGATCTCGGGCTCGGTCAGCGGCTTGAACAGCACGACGTCGTCGACCCTGTTCAGGAACTCCGGCCGGAAGTGCCGGCGCAGCTCCGCCAGCACCATCTCGCGGCTGTCGGGCTTGATCTCGCCGTTGGGCGTGACCCCGTCGATCAGGTACTGCGAGCCGATGTTCGACGTCATGATGATCACGGTGTTGCGGAAGTCCACCGTCCGGCCCTGGGCGTCCGTCAGCCGCCCGTCGTCGAGGACCTGCAGCAGCGCGTTGAACACGTCCGCGTGGGCCTTCTCGATCTCGTCGAACAGCACCACCGAGTACGGCTTGCGCCGCACCGCCTCGGTGAGCTGGCCGCCCTCCTCGTAGCCGACGTAGCCCGGAGGCGCGCCGACGAGCCGGCTGACCGTGTGGCGTTCCTGGTACTCGCTCATGTCGATGCGGACCAGGTTGTCCTCGGTGTCGAAGAGCGCCTCCGCGAGCGACCTCGCCAGCTCGGTCTTGCCCACCCCGGTCGGCCCGAGGAAGAGGAACGACCCGATGGGACGCCGGGGATCCTTGATGCCGGATCGGGCCCGGATGATGGCGTCGGCCACGAGCTGCACGGCCTCGTCCTGCCCGATGACGCGCTCGTGCAGGATCTGGTCCAGCCGGAGCAGCTTCTCCCGCTCGCCTTCCTCCAGGCGGCTCACCGGGATCCCGGTCCAGCGGGAGACGATGACCGCGATCTCCTCCTCGGTCACCACCTCGCGCAGCAGCCGCCGCCCGTTCTGCCGGGTGGCCAGCAGCTCCTCCTCGGCGCGGAGCCGCCGCTCCAGCTCGGGGATCTCGCCGTGCCGCAGCTCGGCGGCCCGGTTGAGGTCGTAGTCGCGTTCGGCCTGCTCGGCCTCCCGCCGCAGGGCCTCCAGCTCCTGCCGGAGCGCCTGGACCTTCCGCAGCGCCGCGCGCTCGGCCTCCCACTGCGCCCGCATCGCGTCCGCCTGGGCGCGCAGGTCGGCCAGCTCCTTGCGCAGCTCGGCGAGGCGGGCCTCGCTCGCGGAGTCGTCCTCCTTGGAGAGCGCGGCGTCCTCGATCTCCAGGCGCCTGACGCGCCGGGTCAGCTCGTCGAGCTCGGCGGGCATGGAGTCGATCTCGGTCCGGATCATGGCGCACGCCTCGTCGACCAGGTCGATCGCCTTGTCCGGCAGGAAGCGGTCGGAGATGTAGCGGTGGCTCAGCGTCACGGCCGCGACCAGGGCGCTGTCCTGGATCTTCACACCGTGGAAGATCTCCAGCCGCTCGCGCAGCCCGCGCAGGATCGAGATGGTGTCCTCCACGGACGGCTCGTCGACCAGCACCGGCTGGAGCCGCCGTTCCAGGGCCGCGTCCTTCTCGATGTGCTTGCGGTACTCGTCGATGGTGGTCGCGCCGATCATGTGCAACTCGCCGCGCGCGAGCATCGGCTTGAGCATGTTGCCAGCGTCCATGGCGCCCTCGGCCGCGCCCGCCCCCACCACGGTGTGGATCTCGTCGATGAACAGCACGAGCCGCCCCTCGGCCGCCTTCACCTCGGTCAGCACGGCCTTCAGGCGTTCCTCGAACTCCCCGCGGTACTTGGCCCCGGCCACGAGCGAGCCCATGTCCAGGCTGAACACGCTCTTGTCGCGCAGCCCCTCGGGCACGTCGCCGTGGGCGATCCGCTGGGCGAGACCCTCGACGATGGCCGTCTTGCCGACGCCGGGGTCGCCGATCAGCACCGGGTTGTTCTTGGTCTTGCGCGACAGGATCTGGATCACGCGGCGGATCTCGCCGTCGCGGCCGATCACCGGTTCGAGCCTGTCCGAGCGGGCCTCGGCGACGAGGTCACGCCCGTACTTCGTCAGCGCCTCGTACGCGACCTCGGGCATGGCCGAGGTGACCCGCTGGTGGCCGCGCACGGCGGTGAGCACCTGGAGGAACCGGTCCCTGCTGATGCCCTGTGCGTGCAGCAGCCGCCCGGCCGCGGCGCCCGGTCCCTCCTCGATCAGGGCCAGCATCAGGTGCTCGACGGAGACGTAGTCGTCCTTGAGCCGTTTCGCCTCCCGTTCCGCGGCGTCGAGCAGCCGTGACAGGCGCTGGGTGACGAAGACCTGGCCGGGGGCGGCGCCCGGCCCGCTGACGCGGGGCCGGCGTGACAGCTCGTCCTCCAGCTCCGTGAGGAGGCGTTTCTCGTCGGCCCCCGCCTGCTCCAGCAGCCTCGGAACCAGCCCCTCCGGCTGTTCGAGCAGGGCCAGCAGGAGGTGCTCGCCGTCGACCTCGGTGTGCCCGTGGCGCAGGGCCTTGGTCTGGGCGTCGTGCAGCGCCTCCTGCGATTTCTGCGTCATTCGGTTCGGATCCACTCCGGGTCTCCCTAGTGTCGTCGCGTGAGTTCGCGCAGGGCGGTCTCCAGCTCCTCGATCCGGTCGAGCAGGTCGATGACCACGCCGATGCCGGCGTAGTTGATCATCAGTCCCTCGTGCAGCCTCTGAATGCGTGCCGCCGCCGCCACCTGGGAGAGGGGGAAGCACGGCTCTCCCCGGGCGTCGGTGACGGGATCGAGCAGGCCCAGCGTCACCAGCCGGCGGACGGTCTGCGGGTGCAGCCCGGTGGCCCGTGAGAAGGAGTCCAGGTCCAGCCGGGACGGCCGGACCAGCGCGTAGATCATGTACGCCTCCTGGGGTCGAACCGGGACACGGCGGCGAGCTGCTCGAACAGGCGCCGTTCCGCGTCGGTGAGCCGCGGCGGCACCATGATCCTCACCTCGGCGAAGAAGTCGCCGGTCTCGCCGCGGGGACTGCGCAGACCCCGTTCGCGCAGCCGCAGCCGGCGGCCGCTCGACGTGCCCGGCGGCACCTTCAGCTTCGCCTCGCCGCCCGGCGTGTCGATGGCGACCGTGGCGCCCAGCGCCGCCTCCCACGGGGTGAGCGGCAGGTGTGCGTGGATGTCGCGGCCCTCCACGCGGTAGCGGGGATGATCGGCGATCCGCACGATCAGATAGAGGTCGCCCGGGGCGGCTCCCTCGCCGCCCTGCCCGCCCTGGCCGGCGAGCCTGATGCGCTGCCCGTTCGTGACGCCCTTGGGGATCGTCACGTCGATCCGGCGCCCGCCGGGCAGCGTGAGGCCGCGGCGCCCGCCGTTGTAGGCCTCCTCGACCGTGATGGTCAGCTCAGCCTCCTGGTCGGCGCCCGGCACGGGGCCCCAGCGCCGCCTGCCCCGGCCGCCGAACATGCCGCCGAGCAGGTCCTCCAGGTCGATGTCCGGGCCCATGTCGAAGCCGAGGTCCTCGGCGCGTGCCGCGCGCCGCCGGCCGCCGCCTTCCGGACCCGCGCCCGCGCGTGCC
>NZ_QNFZ01000962.1 GCF_003313395.1 Nonomuraea lactucae
CCGGCCGGGTTGGCCGCTTCGGCCGCTTCGGCCGGGGCAGCCGGGGCGGACGGAGAGGGGCCCCGCGAGGCGCTGCCGTACCTGGCGGAGGAGGCCGTGACGCTCGTGGGGGCGCTGCTGCGGCCCGAGCGGCCCGCCACGCTGCCGGAGTGCAGGGAGGCGATCGACCGGGTGGACGCCGCGCTGGCCACGCTGCTCGAACGGCGCGCCGCGCTGGCCGGGACCGTGCAGACGCTCAAGCCCGTCGGCGGCTTCGCCGGTCGCGACCCCGGTCGGGAGCGGGCCCTGGTCGCCCGGATGGCGCAGCGTGCCCCCGAGCTGGGCGAGGAGCGGCTCGCGTCCATCATGAAGGCGGTCATCGAGGCCGGTCTCGACCTGGCGGAGGAGCGGCGCGGGCGGCCGTAGGGTGTTCCTTGGAAGCCACTCCCCGTACGGCACGCGGGTAGTCGGTGGGGAGCACTAGAGTCGGAGCTCACATCACACCGACCGGCCACATCCGACCGGCCTCGCAGACCCGGAGGCGCCGCTCCATGTCGTCCAGCGACTCGTTCGTCCATCTGCACGTGCACACCGAATACTCCATGCTCGACGGGGCCGCGCGGCTCAAGCAGATGTTCAAACAGGTCGGCGAGCTGGGCATGCCCGCGATCGCCATCACCGACCACGGCAACATGCACGGCGCCTACGACTTCTACCGGCAGGCGACCGCGGCGGGCGTCAAGCCGGTGATCGGCATCGAGGCCTACGTGTCGCCCGAGCTGCGGCACAACAAGAAGCCGGTGCTGTGGGGCGAGCCGCACCAGAAGAAGGACGACGTCTCGGCCGGCGGCTACTACACCCACATGACCATCTGGGCGCGCGACAAGACCGGCCTGCACAACCTGATGCGGCTGTCCTCGCGCGCCTACACCGAGGGTTTCGTGCGCAAGTGGCCCCGGATGGACGCCGAGATCCTGGCCGAGCACGCCGAGGGGCTGATGGCCACGACCGGCTGCCCGTCCGGCGAGGTGCAGACGAGGCTGCGGCTCGGCCAGTACGACGAGGCGCTCAAGGCGGCGGCCCGCTACCAGGAGATCTTCGGCAGGGAAAACTACTTCCTGGAGATCATGGACCACGGGCTCGACATCGAGCGCCGGGTCCGCGACGGGCTGACCCGGATCAGCCGCGACCTCGGCATCCCGCCCCTGGTCACCAACGACTCCCACTACACCTACGAGTCCGACGCCGCCGGCCACGACGCCCTGCTGTGCATCCAGACCGGCAAGCAGCTGTCCGACCCCGACCGGTTCCGGTTCGACGGCACGGGCTACTACATCAAGACCGCCGACGAGATGCGCGCGATCGACTCCTCCGACCTGTGGGCCGAGGGCTGCCGCAACACGCTGCTGGTCGCGGAGAGGGTCGATCCGTCCGGGTTCTTCGAGTTCAAGAACCTCATGCCCACCTATCCGATCCCCGAGGGCATGTCCGAGCAGCAATACTTCCGCCGGACGGTCTGGGAGGGCATGGACCGCCGCTGGCCGGAGGGCTACGACGACCAGCACCGCGAGCAGGCCGAATATGAGATCGGCATCATCGAGCAGATGGGCTTCCCGAGCTACTTCCTCGTGGTCGCCGACTTCATCATGTGGGCCAAGCAGAACGGCATCCCGGTCGGACCGGGCCGCGGCTCGGCGGCGGGCTCGCTGGTGGCCTACGCGATGGGCATCACCGACCTCGACCCGATCCCGCACGGGCTGATCTTCGAGCGGTTCCTCAATCCCGACCGCGTCTCCATGCCCGACGTCGACATCGACTTCGACGAGCGCAGGCGGGCCGACGTGATCCGCTACGTGACCGAGAAGTGGGGAGCCGACAAGGTCGCCATGATCGCCACGTTCGGCACCATCAAGGCGAAGGCCGCCATCAAGGACGCCGGCCGCGTCCTCGGCTACCCCTACGCGCTGGGCGACAAGGTGTCCAAGGCGTTCCCGCCCGCCGTGATGGGCAAGGACATCCCGCTGTCGGGCATCTTCGACGGCGACCACCCGCGCTACAACGAGGCGGGCGAGCTGCGCAGGCTCTACGAGGAGGACGTCGACGTCAAGGCGACGATGGACCTCGCCAAGGGCCTGGAGGGCCTGATCCGGCAGACCGGCGTGCACGCCGCCGGCGTGATCATGTCGGCCGAGGTGCTGACCGACCACATCCCGATCATGCGCCGCGACTCCGACGGCGCGATCATCACGCAGTTCGACTACCCGACCTGCGAGACGCTCGGCCTGCTGAAGATGGACTTCCTGGGCCTGCGCAACCTCACGATCATCGACGACTGCCTCAAGATGATCGAGTCCACCACGGGCGCCAGGATCGACCTGCTGAAGCTGCCGCTCGACGACCGCAAGGCGTACGAGCTCCTCGGCAGGGGCGACACGCTGGGCGTGTTCCAGCTCGACGGCGGCGGCATGCGCTCCCTGCTGCGGCTGATGAAGCCCGACAACTTCGAGGACATCTCCGCCGTCGGCGCCCTCTACCGCCCCGGCCCGATGGGCGCCAACTCCCACACCAACTACGCGCTGCGCAAGAACGGCCTGCAGGAGATCACCCCGATCCACCCCGAGTTCAAGGAGTCGCTCGCCGAGATTCTCGACACGACCTACGGCCTGATCGTCTACCAGGAGCAGGTCATGGCCATCGCGCAGAAGGTCGCCGGGTTCTCCCTCGGCAAGGCCGACCTGCTGCGCCGCGCGATGGGCAAGAAGAAGAAGGCCGAGCTGGACAAGCAGTTCGAGTCGTTCGAGGCGGGCATGAAGGCCAACGGCTACTCCGCCGCGGCCGTCAAGACGCTCTGGGACATCCTGCTGCCGTTCTCCGACTACGCCTTCAACAAGGCCCACTCGGCGGCCTACGGCCTGGTGTCCTACTGGACGGCCTACCTCAAGGCCAACCACCCCGCCGCCTACATGGCCGCGCTGCTGTCGAGCGTCAAGGACGACAAGGACAAGTCGGCCCTCTACCTCAACGAGTGCCGCCGCATGGGCATCAAGGTGTTCCCGCCGGACGTCAACGACTCCGACTTCGACTTCACCCCGCGCGGCACCGACATCCGCTTCGGCCTGTCGGCGGTCCGCAACGTCGGCGCCAACGTCGTCGACGGCGTCATCATCGCGCGCAGGGAGAAGGGCCGCTTCGCCGACTTCAAGGACTTCCTGCGCAAGGTCCCGGCCATCGTCTGCAACAAGCGGGTGATCGAGTCGCTGATCAAGGCGGGGGCGTTCGACTCGCACGGCCACGTCCGCAAGGGCCTGGTCATGGTGCACGAGCAGGCCGTCGACGCGATCATCGACATCAAGAAGAACGAGGCCATCGGCCAGGACTCCCTGTTCGGCGCGATCGAGGGCGGCGAGGACCAGACCTTCGACGTGCAGATCCCGGTGGGGGAGTGGGACAAGAACACCCTGCTGCAGTTCGAGCGGGAGATGCTCGGCCTCTACGTCTCCGACCACCCGCTGTTCGGCGTCGAGCACATCCTCGCCTCGGGCGCCGACTGCTCGATCGCCGCGCTCCAGGACGAGAGCCGCCCTGACGGCCAGATCGTCACCGTGGGCGGCATCCTGACCGGGGTGCAGCGCAAGGTCACCAAGAAGGGCGACACCTGGGTGCTCACCCAGCTCGAGGACCTCGAAGGCGCCATCGAGGTGATGATCTTCCCGTCGGCCTACCAGCTGTGCTCGACGGTCCTGGCCGAGGACGCGATCGTCTTCGTCAAGGGCCGCATCGACAAGCGGGAGGACGTCGCCAAGATCATCGCCATGGAGGTGACCGCGCCGGACCTGACGCAGGAGGCCGGCGGGCCGCTGCTGGTGAGCCTGCCGCTCAACCGGTGCACACCGCCGGTGGTCGGTCGCCTCAAGGAGATCCTCACCACCCACCCGGGCACCTCGGAAGTGCACCTGCAGGTGCACAACGGGCCCAAGACGACGGTCATGCGCGTCGAGGACCGGCTCCGCGTGACGCAGTCACCGGCGCTGATGGGCGACCTCAAGGAGCTCCTCGGCCCGGCCTGCCTCGGCGGCTGACCCACCGCCGCTCCAGGGGGGACCCCGGGGACGGGTGCCGGGCGGGAGGGGGTGGGCATGGCAAACCTCGCCGTCGCCCGGCGGGAAGGGGTGCGGGAGGATCGAGGCGTGACCGAACTGCACTACCTCACCGCCACCGAGATGGCCCGCCTGATCAGGGCGAGGCAGGTGAGCGCCGTGGAGCTGCTCCAGGCGTGCCTCGACCGGATCGAGCAGGTCAACCCCCGGGTCAACGCCATCGTGACGCTCGTTGCCGAGCAGGCCATGGACGCGGCGAAGGCCGCCGACGCGGCCGAGCCCGAGGGGCCGCTGCACGGGGTTCCGGTGGCGCACAAGGATCTGGTCGACACGGCCGGCATCCGGACGACCTACGGGTCGACGCGGTTCGCGGAGCACGTGCCGGACCAGGACGCCCTGATCGTGCGGCGGCTGAGGGGCGCCGGGGCGATCAGCGTGGGCAAGACCAACACGCCCGAGTTCGGCACCGGCTCGCACACCGTCAACGAGGTGTTCGGGGCCACCCGCAACCCGTACGACCTGTCCAGGTCGGCGGGGGGCAGCAGCGGCGGCGCGGCGGCGGCGCTGGCCTGCGGGATGGTGCCGCTCGCCGACGGTTCCGACATGGGCGGCTCCCTGCGCAACCCCGCCTCGTTCTGCAACGTGGTCGGCCTGCGGCCCACGCCGGGGCGGGTGCCGGCGCCGTCGGAGATCGCCGCCTGGTACACGCTGTCCGTGCTGGGGCCGATGGCGCGGACGGTCGAGGACGTGACGCTGATGATGTCGGTGATCTCGGGGTTCGACCCGCGTTCGCCGTACGCGATCACGGAGGGGTTCGGCCCGGACCCGGAGCGGGGGGTGGCCGGGCTGCGGATCGCGTGGAGCCCCGACCTGGGGGGCCTGCCGGTGGACCCCGCGACGGCGGCCGTGACGGCGACGGCGCCCGGCGTGTTCGAGCGGCTCGGCGCCGAGGTCGAGCAGGTGGAGCTCGACCTGTCCGACGCCGACGAGGCGTTCCGGGTCTACCGGGCCTGGCACTACGCCCTGTCCTTCGGCGAGCTGACCGGGCTCGGGGCCAACACCGCCTGGAACGTCGAGCAGGGCCGCAAGGTCACGGGCGACGACCTGGCCCGTGCCGAGCGGCTGCGCAGCGGCCTCTACCACCGGATGGCCGCCTTCTTCGACACCTACGACGTGCTCATCGCGCCGGTCAGCCAGGTGCCGCCGTTCCCCGTCGAGGACCCGTACGTCAGTGAGATCAACGGGGTGCGGCTGCCCGACTACCTGTCGTGGATGCGTTCGGCCTACTGGATCAGCGTGCTGCACGCACCCGCCGCGTCGGTGCCCGCCGGGTTCACGCCGCAGGGACTGCCGGTCGGCGTGCAGATCGTCGGGCGGCCCTTCGCCGACGCCAGGGTGCTGCGCGTGGCCCGCGCGTTCGAGCAGGCCACCGGGCACGGCGCCCGCCGCCCGCCGCTCTGAGCAGGCCACCGGGCACGGCGCCCGCCGCCACCCCGTTGAGCGCCGCGGCTAGTCGATCCCGTACGGCTTGCGGAGGGGCGACTCGCGGTAGCCGTGCATGCCCTCCAGGATCCCGAAGAGCGCCACCGCGCAGAGCGCCCAGGACACCAGCACTCCCTGGGCGGTCAGCACCAGCGACCCGGGGACGATCGTGGCGCCGGGCCGGGCCGCCGCCTCGACCGTGACCACGCCCAGCGTGGACGCCGAACCCACCCAGAACGTGACGAACGCCGCGAGCACCCCGCCCGCGCCCAGGCCCAGCAGCACGGCCAGCGGCTGACGGCGCCCGAGGAACCAGCCCAGCGCCCCGCACGCCAGCCCGAGCCCGCCCGTGATCACCGCGAACCAGCCGTCCGCGGCGATCAGCGCCTGCGTGGACGGGTCGGCCAGCACCCGCCCCTGCCCGGTGACCTGGTAGGGCGCGCGGGGGGCCACCCAGGACCAGACAAGCCCGGCGAGCACCGCCAGAGCGGCGAGAACGAGGACGGTCACCGCGAAGACCCGCACCTGCCTCGCCACGCGACTCTCCCTCGACTCCGCCTCCGGATCAGCTCGATGCTATCTCCCGGTTAGGCTCACTTCGTGATTCAAGAAGAGGTCTGGCTGATCGAACCGTCCGGCCCGCTCCGCGGGGACGTCGTCGTGCGCGGTTCCAAGAACGCCGTGTCGAAACACATGGTGGCCGCCATGCTGGGCAGCGGCGAGAGCACCATCCACAACGCCCCCGAGGTGGGCGAGGTGGGCATCACCGCGGCGATGCTGGACGCGCTCGGCATCAACGTCGAGATCACGAAGACGGAGATCCGCATCGGCCAGGGCCCGGAGATCCGCCCGCGGGTGCCCGACGCGTTCACCGGGCTGAACCGCATCCCCATCCTCATGCTCGGCCCGCTCCTCCACCTGGCCGGTGAGGCGTTCGTGCCGCTGGTCGGCGGCGACCCCATCGGGCGCCGGCCGGTGAACTTCCACGTGGAGGCGCTGCGCGCGATGGGCGCCGAGGTCGAGGTGGGCGAGGCGGGCATCTACGCCAAGGCCAAGCGGCTCAACGGCGCCCGGCTGGAGCTGCCCTACCCGAGCGTCGGCGCGACCGAGACGATCCTCATGTCGTCGGTGCTGGCCGAGGGCAAGACGGTGGTGAAGAACGCCGCGATGGAGCCCGAGGTCGTGGAGCTGGCGCTGTTCCTGCAGCGGATGGGGGCCCAGATCGAGCTGTCCCCGGACCGCAGGATCGTCATCGAGGGTGTCGAGCGGCTGCGCGGCGCCTCCATCTGGCTGGCGGGCGACCGCATCGAGGCGTTCTCCTACCTGGCCGCGGGCCTGGTCACCGGCGGTGAGGTGCGGGTGCACGGCTGCCCGCAGGACAGGCTGGTGACCGCGATCACCACGCTCGCCCGGATGGGCGCCCGGTTCGACATCAACGACGAGTACCTGTGCGCCACCGCCCCGCCCGAGGGCCTGCGCTCGGCCGCCGTGCAGACCGACACCCACCCGGGGTTCATGACCGACTGGCAGACGCCGCTCATGGTGCTGTTCACGCAGAGCCAGGGCATGTCGGTGCTGCACGAGACGGTCTTCGAGAACCGCCTGGTGTACGTGCCCGCGCTGCAGAGGATGGGCTGCGAGATCGAGGTCTTCGACCAGTGCCTGGGCGGCCCCGCCTGCCGCTACCACGACAGCAACGCCCGGCACTCGGCCGTGGTGCGCGGCGTGTCGAAGCTGAAGGGCGCCGACGTGACGCTGCCCGACATCAGGGCGGGGTTCTCCGCCGTGCTGGCGGCGGCGGTGGCCGACGGCGTCTCCACCCTGCGCGGCGTGCACCACATCGAGCGGGGATATCACAGACCGTTCGAGCAGTTCGCCTCGCTCGGTCTGAACATCCGAAGCGAATGGTAAAGGAGTCGGATCCGGGCGTTTGCCGATGATCCGCAGGTCGCAGATCACCTGAGTGAGTGTGCTCAGATGCATCGGCGGGCTCGGCGTGGCCGGGGCCCTGTGCGGAGTGCTGGCCGGGGCACTCGCCGCGCCCGCCGTCACCGGAGCCGGGCTCGCCGCCAAGAAGGTCGCCACCACGTTCGTCGACCTGCCGCCCGCGCCGCGCGAGGAGCCGCTGTCCGAGGTGACCAGGCTGCTGGACCGCGACGGCAAGCCGTTCGCCCAGTTCTACGAGGCCAACCGGACGGAGATCCGCCTGGCCCAGGTGGCGCCGGTGATGCGCCAGGCGATCGTGGCCATCGAGGACGCCCGCTTCTACGAGCACGGCGGCCTCGACGTCCGGGGCGTCGTCCGGGCGCTGCTCACCAACACCCAGGCGGGCGGGATCAGGCAGGGCGGTTCGTCGCTCACCCAGCAGCTCGTGAAGAACATCCTGGTGGAGGGCGCCCGCTCAGAGGAGGAACGCGACCGGGCGCGGGCGCTCAGCCTCGGCCGCAAGATCACCGAGCTGCGGCTGGCGCTGGCGCTGGAGAAGAAGTACACCAAGGACCAGATCCTCGAGAAGTACCTGAACATCGCCTACTTCGGCGCCGGCGCCCACGGCGTCGAGGCGGCCGCCCGGCGCTTCTTCTCCACCACGGCCGCGAACCTCACCCTCGCCCAGGCCGCCACGCTGGCGGGCGCCGTCCGCATGCCGTACTCGACCGATCCCTCGCTGGGCCGGGCGCAGCAGGCGCGGCTGCGGGAGCGGCGCGACCTCGTGCTCGACCGGATGGCCGGGCTGGGACTCATCACCCAGGCGCAGGCCCAGACGACCAAGCGGACCAGGCTCGACGTCAGGCTCCGGCCGGAGCCGGGCGGCTGCGCGCAGAGCGACTACCCGTACTTCTGTCTGTACGTCCAGCGCGAGCTGCTCACCAACGAGGCGTTCGGCGACACCGCGAGGGAACGCCAGGCCAGGCTGGCCAGAGGCGGCCTGGTGATCAGGACCAGCCTCGACCCGGCCGCCCAGCGGGCCGCCGAGGAGGCCATCCGCGACCGGGTGGACCCCGAGGACACCGAGGTGGCCGCCGAGGCCATGGTCGAGCCGCGCACCGGGCGGATCAGGGCGATGGCGGCCAGCAAGAAGTTCGGCCGCAACCCCGGCGACCGGAAGAACGGCGCCAGGACCACGTACAACCTGGTGGCCGACACGGCGCACGGCGGCGGGATGGGCTTCCAGGCGGGCTCCACGTTCAAGGTGTTCACGCTCGCCACCGCGCTGAAGCAGGGGTGGCGGTTCGGGCAGGGCTTCCAGACGCCCGGCTCGATGGTGCCCGCGCAGGGCTACCGCGACTGCCGGGGCAGGCCCGTGAACGCCCCGAGCATCCGCGTGCAGAACGCGGGAGGCGAGGGCGAGGGCGGCCCGCACAGCCTGGCGACCGGCACCTGGAAGTCCGTGAACGTCTTCTACATGATGCTGGAGCGCAAGGTCGGCCTCTGCAACGTGGTCAGGACCGCCAGGGCCCTCGGCGTCGCGCGGGCGGACGGCAGGCCGCTGCGCGAGGTGCCCACCTTCACGCTGGGGGTCAACGAGATGGACCCGGTGACGGTGGCGGCGGCGTTCGCCACGTTCGCGGCGCGGGGGAGGTACTGCCGGCCGCTGGCCATCGTGGAGATCACCGGCCGGGACGGGCGGACCACCGTGGTGCCGCCCGCCTGCCGCCAGGTCCTCGACCGGGAGGTGGCGGACGCCGTCAACCACCTGCTGGAGGGGGTGTTCGACAAGGGCACCATGCGCGGCCAGGGCATCGGCCGCCCGGCGGCGGGCAAGACCGGCACGAACAACGGCTACGCCTCGGCCTGGTTCGCCGGCTACACGCCCGACCTGGCCGCCGCGGTCAGCGTCGGCGACATCCGCGGGTCGTACCGCTACCCGCTGCAGGGGGTGAACATCGGCGGCGCCTACTACGGCGCCGTGTACGGGGCGACACTGCCGGGGCCGATCTGGGTGGAGTCGATGCGTTCGGCGCTCAGCGACACCCCGTCGCGCGGCTTCCCCGGCCCGGACATGGCCCGCTTCGGGGGCGGCTTCACGCCCGGCCTGGAGGAGGCCGAAGCCGCCGCGGCGCGGCGGGCCCTGTGGCGGAGGCTGCGGGAGCGGCTCGGCTGGGACAGCCCCCGCTACGTCTGGCGCCGTCCACGCCTCCCAGGCGACGGTTCGCCGCCCCGCTCCCGCTCCCGCCCCCGCCTCTTCCTCCCCGATGACGCCCGGGGTGACCGCGGGCCTCTCCCCGACTGAGACCCGCCGGGCAGGAACGTCAATGGGCCCGCCAGCCAGGACCGCCGGGTAGGACCGCCGGGCGG
Organism: Nonomuraea lactucae; assembly: GCF_003313395.1. GTDB lineage: Bacteria > Actinomycetota > Actinomycetes > Streptosporangiales > Streptosporangiaceae > Nonomuraea > Nonomuraea lactucae. The sequence continues at coordinate 9,855 of NZ_QNFZ01000962.1, forward strand.
GACCGTTGGCAGGACGGTCGGCTGGGCCGTCGGTTGGATGTCGGATGGGGGACCGCCGGTAGGGGCGGTCGGCATGGCGTCAGGTGGGGGATCGTCGGCAGAGCCCTCAGCGGGGATCGTCGGAAGGGCCGTCAGCGGGGCCCTCAGTGGGGCCGTCAGCGGGGTCCTCAGTGGGGCCGTCAGCAGGGTCCTCAGCGGGGATCGTCGGAGGGGCGTCCGTCAGGCGGTGGCTGGTGGCGGAGGCCGTCCGGAGGGCCGACCCACGCGGGCCCGCGGTGGCTAGGGCTTCGCGATCGGCGCCGTGGCGGCGCGGGTGAGGGTGATGAGGTTGGCCGGGGAGGTCTCGATCTGGAGGCCGCGCCTGCCCGCCGAGAAGTAGATCGTGTCGAAGTCGAGAGCCGAGAAGTCGATCACGGTGGGCAGCGGCTTGCGCTGGCCCAGGGGGCTGATGCCGCCGACCACGTAGCCCGTGACGCGCTCGACCCTGGCCGCGTCGGCCATCGCGGCGCGCTTGCTCCTGAGCGCCGCGGCCAGCGCCTTGAGGTCGAGCTTGCCCGCGACCGGCACGACCGCCACCGCCAGCCCGCTCTCCACCTCCGCCACCAGCGTCTTGAAGATCCGCTCGTACGGCACCCCCAGCGCGTCGGCGGCCTCCTCGCCGTAGGCCTGGGCGCCGGGGTCGTGGTCGTAGGGGTGGAGCATGAACTCGGCCCCGGCCCTGGTCAGCGCCACCGTGGCCGGGGTGCCCCCCTGGGCCTTCGCCTTGCCCACCGTCCTCGCCCTCTCTCCGCTCGTCCGCAGGCTCACGTAACCAGTGTATCGAATCTGCCCCGAAAATCCCTTCCTGAGCTGGGCAGACGGCAGCGAACCCCGACCTGGTGATCATGGTTGGGGTTTCG
>NZ_QNFZ01000963.1 GCF_003313395.1 Nonomuraea lactucae
CGCCGCGCCCTCGACCAGCGCCGCCAGCGTCACGGGGCCCGCGGCGTGCGGCCAGTCGAGCTCCACGGCGTTGGGCTCCGCCTGGGAGGCCGCCAGGGTCTCGGCCACGCGGAGCGCCCCTGACGATGGGGCCTGCGGACCCCGCCCCGGCGGCAGCGCCTCCACCACCAGCCAGCGCCGGTCGGCGGCCAGCGGGTGCAGGCGGAACGTGGCCTCGGCGATCACGCCCAGCGTGCCGTACGAGCCGGTGAAGAGCTTGCCCAGGTCGTAGCCGGCGACGTTCTTGACCACCTTGCCGCCCGACCGGGCGACCGTGCCGTCGGGCAGCACAATCGTGACGCCGATGAGCAGGTCGCGCGGCGTGCCGTAGCGGAAGGCGCGGGGACCGCACGTCGCGGTGGCCAGCGTGCCGCCCACCGTGGCCTCGGGCGGCGCGTCCAGCGCCAGCTCCTGGCCGTGCTCGGCGAGGGCGGCGGCCAGCGCGCCCATCGTGACCCCGGCCTGGGCTCGCACGACCAGGTCGCCCGCGGCGTGCTCCAGGATCTCGTTCATGCAGCACAGGTCGAGCAGCACGTCGCAGCGCTCGGGAGGGGCGCCCCAGTGGAGCTTGGTCCCGCCGCCCACGGGCGCCACGGCCAGGTCGTGCTCGGCGCAGGCGCGCAGCACGGCGGAGACCTCCTCGACGGTCTCGGGCAGCACCACCCAGCGCGGCTCCACCCCCGCCACCGCGTCGCCGGGGCCGGCGTCCCTGAGCGTCACGCCGGTCTTCTCAAGCTGGTCGCGCGGCATCAGAACTGCTCCGCCCGGCCGGACTCCACCAGCGGATGCGCGCCCCTGCGCACGCCCGGCACCTCGCCGCACAGCCGCGGCGTCGGGAACACCTTGCCCGGGTTGGACAGGCCCCTTGGGTCGAAGGCGCACCGGACGAGCTGCATCGTGTCGAGGTCGGCGTCGGAGAACATCTTCGGCATGTAGCGGGCCTTGTCGACGCCCACGCCGTGCTCGCCGGTGATCGACCCGCCGTGCTCGATGCACAGGTCGAGGATCGCGCCCGAGACCACCTCGGCCCGCTCGCCCGCCCCCGGCTCGGCGTCGTCGAACAGCACCAGCGGATGCAGGTTGCCGTCGCCGGCGTGGAAGACGTTGGCCACCCTGATGCCGTGCTCGGCCGACAGCCGGTCGATGGCGGCCAGCACCCGGGGGAGCGAGGTGCGCGGCACCACGCCGTCCTGCACGATGTAGGCGGGGCTGATCCGCCCCACGGCCGCGAACGCCGACTTGCGGCCCTTCCAGATCGCCGCCCGCTCGGCCGGGTCCGCGGCCACCCGCAGCTCGAACGCCCCCGAGCAGATCTCGCGCAGCCGGGCGAACTGCAGCTCGACCTCGGCCGCGGGCCCGTCGAGCTCCACGATCAGCACCGCGCCCGCGCCCTCGGGGTAGGAGCAGGCCACCGCCGCCTCGGCCGCCTCGATGGACAGCGCGTCCATCATCTCGATCGCCGCCGGGACGATGCCCGCGCCGATGATCGCCGAGACCGCGCGGCCGCCCTGCTCGATGCCGTCGAAGGCCGCCAGCACCGTGGTCACGGCCTCCGGGGCGCGGCTCAGCCGTACCGTGATCTTGGTGGCGACGCCGAGCGTGCCCTCCGAGCCGACGAACGCGCCGAGCAGGTCGTAGCCCGGGTCCATGCGGTCGATCGCGACCAGCTCCCCGTCGGGGGTGACGATCTCGCAGGCCTCGACGTGGTTGACGGTGAAGCCGTACTTGAGGCAGTGGGCGCCGCCGGAGTTCTCCGCCACGTTGCCGCCGATCGAGCAGACCTGCTGGCTCGACGGGTCGGGCGCGTAGTAGTGGCCCTGGTCGCGGACGGCCTCGGTGATCGCCAGGTTGGTGACGCCCGGCTCCACCACGGCCCTGCGGTCGGTCAGGTCGACCTCCAGGATCCGGCGCATCCTGGAGGTCACGATGAGCACGCCGTCCTCGCGGGGCAGCGCGCCGCCGGACAGCCCGGTGCCGGAGCCGCGGGCCACGAACGGCACCCCCGCCTCGCTGCAGAGGCGGACCACGAGCGCCACCTGCTCGGCCGTCTCCGGCAGGACGGCCACGGCCGGGGTGGCCCGGTGGTAGGTCAGGCCGTCGCACTCATAGGTGCGCAGCCGTACCGGATCGGTGATCACCGATCCGGCGGGCAGCGACGAGCGCAGCGCCGCCGTGAGCGGGCCCAGGGCGCCGGTCTCCGGCGCGGCGTCTCCAGCGATCATGCCACCTTCTTACGGCTTCCTACGGCATGCGGCTTCCTACGGCATGCGGGCGTACGCGGGCAGCGTCAGGAACTCGGCGAAATCGTCGTCCAGCGCGACCTCCTTGAACAGAGCCGTGGCCTGAGCGTACAGCTCCTCGTCGTGGCCCGGCTCGGCGGCGATCTTGTCCAGCTCCTCGCCGATGATGCGCTCGACCAGCTCCTTCGTCACCTGGGCGCCGGTGTCGGCGAGCGAGATGTCGTTGTGGATCCACTGCCAGATCTGCGAGCGCGAGATCTCGGCCGTGGCCGCGTCCTCCATGAGGTTGTGGATGGCCACCGCGCCGAGCCCGCCCATCCAGGCGGCCAGGTAGCGCAGCGCCACGTCCACGTTGTTGCGCAGGCCCGCCTCGGTGATCGTGCCGGGCGTCTCCGACACCGCCAGCAGGTCGGCGGCCGAGACGCTCACGTCCTCGCGCAGGCGGTCGAGCTGGTTGGGCCGCGAACCGAGCACCCCGTCGAACACCTCACGGCAGACCGGCACCAGGTCGGGGTGCGCCACCCAGGAGCCGTCGAAGCCGTCGCCGGACTCGCGGGTCTTGTCGGCGCGGACCTTCTCCAGCGCCACCGCGTTCACCTCGGGGTCGCGGCGCGACGGGATGAAGGCCGCCATGCCGCCGATCGCGTGCGCGCCGCGCTTGTGGCAGGTGCGCACCAGCAGCTCCGTGTAGGCCCGCATGAACGGCGCGGTCATCGTCACGGCGTTCCGCTCGGGCAGCAGGAACTCGCGTCCCCGGGTCCGGAACTTCTTGATCACGCTGAACAGGTAGTCCCAGCGGCCCGCGTTGAGCCCGGCCGAGTGCTCGCGCAGCTCGTACAGGATCTCCTCCATCTCGAAGGCCGCGGGGTAGGTCTCGATGAGCACGGTCGCCCTGATCGTCCCACGCGGGATGCCGAGCAGCTCCTGGGCGCGGACGAACACGTCGTTCCACAGGCGGGCCTCCAGGTGCGACTCCATCTTGGGCAGGTAGAAGTAGGGGCCCTTGCCCTTGTCGAGCTGACGCTGCGCGCAGTGGAAGAAGTAGAGGCCGAAGTCGAACAGCGAGGCCGACACGGGTCGGCCGTCGACCTTGGCGTGCTTCTCGTCCAGATGCCAGCCGCGCGGGCGGACCACGACGGTGGCGAGCTCGTCGTCCGGCCTGAGCGCGTACGTCTTGCCGCCCGACTCGAAGTCGATGGTCCGGTCGAGCGCGTCGCGCAGGCTGAGCTGGCCGCCGACGCAGTTGGCCCAGAGCGGGGAGTTGGCGTCCTCGAAGTCGGCCAGCCACACCTTGGCGCCCGAGTTGAGCGCGTTGATGGTCATCTTGCGGTCCACCGGCCCGGTGATCTCGACGCGGCGGTCCTCCAGACCGGGGGCGGGGGCCGCGACGCTCCACTCGCCCTCCCTGATCTCCTTGGTCTCGGGCAGGAAGTCGAGCATGCCGCCGGCCGACAGCTCGGTCTGCCGCGCCTGCCGTGCCTCCAGCAGCTCCAGCCGCCTGGCGCCGAACTCCCGCTGGAGCGCCGCCACGAAGCCCTGCGCCTCCGGCGTGAGGATCTCGTCGAACCGGTCGAGGATCGGGCCGGTGATCTCCATGTCGCTCCTCCGTTGGGTTTCCGCTATCTGGAAAACGAGTTCTGGATTATGGAAGGAAGCTACTTCATGCCCTCTCCAGGGTCAAAGGCGGGGGCCGGATGACGTGTCGCCCTGATAACCAGATGCCCATGCCCGGGATGTCATGCCACCATCGGGGAAGACACCAAGGTGTCCAGACGTTCCCTATTAGAGATGACACGAATGCACGAACACTCCGCGCTCGACGAGTTCGAGACCGGCGATATGGATCTTGAGGAGCGCCAGGCGCTGCGCCGCGTGGCCGGCCTCTCCACCGAGCTCCAGGACGTCTCCGAGGTCGAATACCGGCAGCTGCGGCTCGAGCGGGTCGTCCTGGTCGGCGTCTGGACCACAGGCACGGCCGCCGACGCCGACAACTCCCTCCTGGAGCTGAAGCTGCTGGCCGAGACCGCCGGATCAGAGGTGCTCGAAGGCCTGATCCAGCGCCGCCTGAAGCCCGACCCCGCCACCTACATCGGCTCCGGCAAGGCGCTGGAGCTGCGCGACGTCGTCGAGTCGACCGGCGCCGACACCGTGATCTGCGACGGTGAGCTGACCCCTGGCCAGCTCCGCCAGCTGGAGGACACGGTCAAGGTCAAGGTCATCGACCGCACCGCGCTGATCCTCGACATCTTCGCCCAGCACGCCAAGAGCCGCGAGGGCAAGGCCCAGGTCGAGCTGGCCCAGCTGCAGTACCTCCTGCCGAGGCTGCGCGGCTGGGGTGGCAATCTGTCCAGGCAGGTCGGCGGTCGCGCCGCCGGCGGCGTGGGCATCGGCGGCCGCGGCCCCGGTGAGACCAAGATCGAGCTGGACCGGCGCCGCATCCGCGAGCGGATGGCCAAGCTGCGCCGCCAGATCAGTGGCATGTCCACCTCGCGCGAGACCATGCGCCACCGGCGCACCCGGCGCGAGGTCCCGGCGGTCGCCATCGCCGGCTACACCAACGCGGGCAAGTCCTCGCTGCTCAACCGCATCACCGGTGCGGGCGTTCTGGTGGAGGACGCGCTGTTCGCGACCCTCGACCCGACGGTGCGCAGGGCGCGCACGCCCGAGGGCAGGCTGTTCACGATCGCCGACACCGTCGGCTTCGTCCGGCACCTGCCGCACCAGCTCGTCGAGGCGTTCCGCTCCACGCTGGAGGAGGTCGCCGACGCCGACCTGATCCTGCACGTGGTGGACGGCTCGCACCCCGACCCCGAGGGCCAGCTGGCCGCCGTCCGGGAGGTGTTCGCCGACATCGCGGGCGCGACGGACGTGCCCGAGATCGTGGTGATCAACAAGGCCGACGCGGCCGACCAGGACGTGCTCGACCGCATCGCCCGCGCCGAGCGCGACAGCGTCGTGGTCTCGGCCCGCACCGGCGCCGGGATCAAGGAGCTCTTGGGGCTCGTCGAGCGGCGGCTGCCGCGGCTCGACCACGAGGTCGTGCTGCTCGTGCCGTACGAGAGGGGCGACCTGATCTCGCGGGCCCACAAGGAGGGCGAGGTGCTCTCGGTGGACCACGTCGAGGACGGCACCGTCCTGCACGCCCGGGTGCTGCCCAGCCTGTTCCACGAGCTGGAGCGGGTGGGCAAGCCCGTCGAGCGGGTCTCCTAGACGCCTGCCTTAGCGGGATGGGAGGGCAGCTCTGGCGGTGAGGCACCGCAGGGCTGCCCAAAGGCGACAGTGGTCCTCGAACCCCGGGATTGCTAGGATATGCCGAACCTTACAAGTCTAATGTCGCGGGTTTCAGATGATGGCTGCTGCGAGTCATGTTGCCTGCGGGGGTCACTGGGGTAGATCGGGGCCGGGGGGCGAGTGGGAAGATTGGGCTTTCTTCCGAATAAGCCTGTACACCGAGCCAGCCTGTGAAATAACGTAACTGAACTGAAATCGCGCGGATCATGAGTCCAGCGATACGGTCACCGCACAGCCTTACGCGGATGAGAGCAGGAGACCCCCCATGTCGTCCCGACCCGGAGCCGACTCAGCGGGCGCGGCCCGAGCCGTGTGCCGGGCGCTGTGCTCCTGCGGGGTGGTGATGCGGTGACCGTTCGACTTCTGACCAACATCGGCCGGCTCTGGACCGGCAACGAGGTCCTCAGCAACGCGGCCATCCTCGTGCACAACGACCGCATCGCCTGGGTCGGCAGGGCTCCCGATCTGCCCCAGAGCGTGCCCGGTGTCGTCGACGACATCGTCGACGTCGACCACGTCGAGAACCTCGGCGGCGCCCTCGTCACTCCCGGCCTCATCGACGCCCACACCCACCCCGTCTACGCCGGCAACCGCTACGCCGAGCTCGCCATCCGCACCGGCGGCTCCACCTCCTCCGCGATCACCGCCGCGGGCGGCGGCGTGGGCTCCACCGTCACCGTGACCCGCGGCACCGACCCGTGGACCCTCTGCAACGGCGTACGCGAGCGGCTGCGCGGCTGGCTGCTCAGCGGCACCACGACAGTCGAGGCCAAGACCGGCTACCACCTCACCCGCGACGGCGAGCTCGCCGACGTGCGGCTCCTGCGCGAGCTGGAGAAGGAGCCGATGATGCCGCGGGTGCACGTCACCTTCCTCGCGGCGCACGTCGTTCCGCCCGAATACTTCGGCCGCCAGCGCGAATACGTCGAGGCCGTGGGCGCCTGGTGCGCCGACGCCGCGGCGGCGGGCGCCGACAGCGTCGACGTCTACTGCGACGACGGCCACTTCACCACCGAGGAGTCCCGCTGGGTGCTCGCCTCGGGACGCAACGTCGGCCTGCTGCCCCGCATCCACGCCGGCCTCTTCAGCAGGCGCGGCGCCGTTCAACTGGCCGCCGAGCTCGGCTGCGCCTCCGCCGACGGGCTGCACAACATGTCCGACGAGGACATCGCGATCATGTCGCGCTACGGCGTGCCCGCCGTCGTCTGCCCCGCGACCGCGCTCCAGCGCGGCAAGCTGCCGCCGGTCCGCCAGATGATCAAGCATGGCGTGCAGATCGCGCTCGGCAGCGACCACAACCCCGGCTACTGCGGCATCACCTCGATGTCGCTGGTCATCGCGATGGCCGTGTCGGCCTTCGGCATGAGCGTCAACGACGCGCTGCGGGCCGCCACACTCGGCGGCGCCACCGTGCTCGGCGCGCCCGACCGCGGCGTCCTCGCTCCCGGCCGCCTGGCCGACATCGTGCAGTGGGACGCCGACCACGAGGGCGCGTTCGCCTGGTCGTTCGGCCTCAAGCCGCGCCGGGTGTGGCGGGGTGGCACACCGGTCCAGTAGCCGGTCTCCGGGCATGCCGCCATCCGTCGCCGTCGTCACCGACTCCACCGCCTACCTGCCGCCCGTAGCCGGTGTCTCCGTGGTGCCCGTCCAGATCCTCTCCGACGGGGTGTCGTACGACGAGGACTCCTTCACCGGTGACCTGGCGACGGCGACCACCTCGCGGCCGTCGCCGTCGCGGTTCGCCGCGCGCTACGCGGCCCTGGCCGCCGCCGGCGCCACGGGGGTGGTGTCGATCCACCTGTCGTCCGAGCTCTCGGGCACGGCCGAGGCCGCCCGGCTGGCCGCCAAGGAGGCGCCGGTGCCGGTCGAGGTGATCGACAGCCGGTCGGTCGCCATGGGGCTCGGCTACCCGGTCCTGGCCGCCGCCCGCGCCGCGTCCGCCGGGGCGCCCCTGAACGAGGTGGCCGACGCGGCGGTGCGGTGCGCGGGCCGTACGCACACGTTCTTCTACGCGGACACGCTGGAGCACCTCCGGCGCGGCGGGCGGGTGGGCACGGCGGCCTCCCTCGTCGGGTCGGCGCTCGCCATCAAGCCGCTGCTGCACTTCGCGGACGGGCGGGTGGCGCTGCTGGAGAAGGTCCGCACGTCCACGCGCGCCATCGCCCGCATGGAGGACCTGGCGGTCCGGGCGGCGGGCCAGGGAGCCGCGGTGGCTTCCGGAAAGGCGGCGGCGCAGGCGGAAGTACAGGCTGCGCCCATGGCGGTGCGGGTGGCGGTGCAGCACCTGGGGGCGCCGGAACGGGCGCGAGCGCTCGCGGAGCGACTGGCCGGCCGGTTGACCGGGATCACGGAGCTACGAGTCGTGGAGGCCGGCGCGGTCATCGGCGTCCACGTCGGTCCCGGAACGCTGGGCCTCACGGTCAGCTTGTGCACCTGACCCGGAGCACTGCGGCCGGTTATCCCCAGAACCCCGCTCGGCCACTTTCGGGCGTGCAAGGCCCTCCTACATTCGTCGCGTGCGCACCCAGGACCAGACGGCCGAACGAGCCATAGCGGAGTCACGACTACGCTCACTCACCCCCGCCGCCCTGGGCCCACCCCACCCCGCCACCGAGCTCCAACCACCCACCTCCCGGCCGCCCCGCCACCCCCAGCACCACGCCCAAGCCCCCCATCCCCATCACGACGCCCAATCGCACACCCCTCAGCTCCGCCAGCCCCAGCACCGACTCCCAGCCTCACACGCCCAGACCCATAGCCCACAGCCCGCCCGCCAGTCGGCGCACCGCCAGCACCTTCCCCCAGCTCGCCACCCCCCGCACCCCCGCCCGGACCTGCACCAGAGCGGTCTCGGGCAAGACCTCGACCACCAGGCCGGCCACCAGGAGGACGTCGGCCAAGCCTCACACCCTCAGAACCTCCGACCGGCTCGGGACCGGCACTCCTCCCGCCAGTCCCGGCAACGACAGGACCTCCGAGACCATCACCAGCCGCACCGTGCCGCCGCCCCCCACCCCGCCAAGACCGGAACCGGCCTGGGCACTGGAGCCGGAGCCGGCATGGGCAGCGGAGCCGGCACCGGCACCGGAGCCCGATCCAGGACCGCAACCGGGACTGGAGCCGGGACCGGGACTGGAGTCGGGACCGGGACTGGGGCCGGAGATGGGGCGGATGGGGCCTCCGCCGCCCTCACCTCTCTCCAAGCCTTCCGCGCCGCCCTGGCCGCCAAAGCCCCCGCATTGGACCCTGGACGCCCCGGGCTGCGAGCCATCCTGGCGTTGGCCGCCCTCGCCATCGTCGTGGCAGGCATCTTCGTCTGGCGCACCCAGCCGACCCCGGAGCCCCTGCCCGCGCCCTCACCGATTCCGCACCAGCCAGCGCCCCCGACCCAATCGCCCCCGGCTCCATCGCCCACGGCCAACGTGACGGTCCACGTCACAGGCAAGGTCCGAAAGCCAGGCATCTACACGCTCCCGATGGGCGCCAGGGTGGCCGACGCGGTGACCGCCGCAGGGGGACCCCGCCAACCCACCGCCACCAGCTCCGTCAACCTCGCCCGCCGCCTGATCGACGGCGAGCAGATCGTGGTAGGCGCCCCATCCGGCACGCCGGCCGGCACCGGGTCCGGCACGGCGGCCCAGGCGCCGATCCCCGCCAACGATCCCGCCACCACGGTGCTGGACCTCAACGCGGCGACACCAGAGCAACTGGAGCAACTCCCAGGCGTCGGGGAAGTCCTGGCTGCCCGCATCGCGGAGTTCCGCACCACTAACGGTGGTTTCACCAGCGTGGACCAGCTCCAGCAGGTTTCGGGCATCGGCCCCAGAAAGTACGCCGAAATCCGAGGAAGGGTCCGCGTCTGACATGCCCCGCCCCCTTCCTGCAAGCGCCACCCCAGACCCCGCGAACACGACCCAGCAGTCCCGGCACACGGCCCAGCAGTCCGCGAGCGCGGTCGAGGAGCCCACGAGCGTCGCCTCGGCTCCCAAGACCGCCGCACCCGACTACACGAGGACCGCACCCGACTACACGAGGACCGCAGCCGATCACACGAGGGCCGCACCCGACCACACCAGGGCCGCACTCGACGACCGGCCCGCCGGCCACTCATGGATCCTCGTCGTCCCCGCTCTCCTCGCCTGGGCCTTCACGCTCGCCCTCGCTGCCTGCCCTCCCGTCGCCGGACTGACGGTGGCCGCCCTCACCCTCCTCGCAGCCCTGGGAGTGGCACGGTTCGCGCGCCTACAGAGCTGGGCGTGGCGCAACATGACCATCACCGCACTCATCTGCACGGCAGCGGCCTCTGCCTCGGTGGCCTTCCGCGTCCACGCCGTCGGGACAGGCCCCGTCCACGACCTGGCGGCCCGGGGCGCAACGGTGACCGCCGAGATCACTCTCACAGACGACCCCGACATCAGACTCGGCCGCTTCAAGCAGGAACGGGTCATCGTCCCCGCCACTCTCGAGACGTACCGAGCAGGCCGCCAACGCCAGGCCGTACGAACCCCCGTCCTGGTCCTCGCTCACGGACGTGAATGGCGCCCGCTCCTCCCCAGCCAGCGCGTCGAGATCATCGCGCGGCTGGCTGAACCGACCCCCGGCCAGCTTGTGAGCGCCGTCCTGCTGGCCCGAGGCGCCCCCCGTGTCCTGACGCCGCCTACTCGCCTCCAGTCCATCGCGGGCACGCTGAGAGCGGGGCTCCGAACGGCAGCCGACGTGCTCCCCGCCGACCAGCGCGGCCTCCTTCCTGGTCTGGTCGTCGGAGACGTCTCCCGCATGGATCCTCAAGTCACCGCTGACCTCAAGGAGGCAGGCCTCAGCCACCTGAATGCCGTAAGTGGCACAAACCTCTCAATCGTCGCGGGTGCCGCTCTCGCCCTCTCCCGCCTGGCGGGTCTCCCAGTGACGCTGAGAGCCGCCCTGGCCGCCGTAGCCATGATCGGCTTCGCTGTGGTAGCCAGACCCTCCCCCAGTGTCCTCCGGGCACTCCTCATGGGTCTGGTAGCCGCGATCGCCCTGAGCACCGGCCGCGCGAGGGACGGCATCGCAGCCTTGTCGGCGGCGGTCCTCCTGCTGATCCTGTTCGCCCCGGAGCTCGCCCGCTCGTACGGCTTCGCCCTGTCCGTCTTCGCAACCGCCGGCATCCTCCTCCTTGCCCCCCGCTGGCGCGACCACCTAGCCCCCACCCTTCCTTCCCCCACCCTTCCTGCCCCCGCCCTCCCGGCC
>NZ_QNFZ01000964.1 GCF_003313395.1 Nonomuraea lactucae
CGCCGGATGGGACCCGGCCGGGTACGGCTGCGGCGGCGCGGCCATCGTGGCGCCCGTGGACGGTGCCGCGGGCGCGGGCGTCTCCCCGGCCGCGATCTGCCTGGCCGTGTCGCTCATGGCCTTGGCGGTCGGGAAGCGCCGCGCCGGGTCCTTGGACAGCGCCCGCTCCACCAGCGCGCGCACCGGTGCGGGAACCTCGGCAGGCAGCGGCGGCGGCGCCTCGCGGATGTGCTTGAGCGCGATGGTCACCGCGCTGTCACCGTCGAACGGCCGCTGCCCCACCAGGCACTCGTAGGCCACCACGCCCAGGGCGTAGATGTCGACGGCGGGCGTCACCGGAGCACCCTCGGCCTGCTCGGGCGCGCAGTAGGCCGCGGTGCCGAGCACCATGCCCGCGTCGGTGAGCCGGTTGGCCAGGTCGGAGCGGGCGATGCCGAAGTCGGTCAGCACGAGCGTGCCGTCACGCTGCACGAGCAGGTTGCCCGGCTTCACGTCGCGGTGCACGATCCCCTGCTCGTGCACCGCCTGCAGGGCGGCCGCCGCCTGCGCGATGAGCTCCATGGCGGGCTCAGGCGCGATCCTGCCCAGCCGCGCGAGTAACTTGTCGAGCGCTTCCCCGTCGACGAACTTCATCACCAGATAGACGGTGTCGCCGCTCACGCCGTAGTCGTAGACGTCGACCACGCCAGGGTGGTTGACGGTGGCCATCGCCCTGGCCTCGCCCTGGAAGCGCGCGACGAACCCCGGATCGTCCACGCGGCCCGGGAGCAGCACCTTGACGGCGACGGTGCGGGCCAACACGATGTCCTCGCCGCGCCACACCTCGCCCATGCCACCGGCGCCGATGCGGGTGTCCAGGCGATAGCGCCCCGCCAGCGTCGTCCCTTGGGCTACCATGACTCCCCCGTTACCCCCCTACCTCGGCTACCTCTTGCACCCCAGAGCTCTCCAACAAAGCGGACGCGTGTCGCGGCGAGGTAACGCCGAGGTCACGGAATCTTGAGAGTGTACGGCTCGCCCGTCCCACACGCCACTTGAACCGCCAAAAGCCGTACAAACCCTATCCTGGGGCCAAGCGCCCGCACCTGTCCGGGGTTTCAGGAGATCAGGGTGCCGTGCTCCACGCAGCGTGCCGACCAGCCGGTCGGGGTCACCTGCACGACGAGCCGCCGGCGACAGGTCGCACAGTAGCGCGGCGGCTCCAGCTCGCGAGCGGCCAGGCACGACGCGTGGTCGCCGTCGCCCATCGGCCGGCCGCAGTGATCGCAGTAGGCTTGCGTCATGACGCTCGCTCCCGGTCTCCGCTCACAACTCCTCATCATGGTCGAGCGGGAGGATACAGCGCAGAAGGTCGGCAGCGGCGACGTCCCCGTTCTCGCCACCCCTCGGCTCCTCGCGATCGCCGAGATGGCCACCGTCGAGGCCACGCGCGCGCACCTGGCCCCCGGCGAGACGTCGGTCGGCACCAGGGCCGAGCTCGAGCACCTCGCCGCCAGCCCGATCGGCACGCACGTCGAAGTGGACACCGAGCTGACCGAGGTCGACGGCAGGCGGCTGGTCTTCGCCTGGGAGGCCCGCGACAGGCACACGCTCGTCGGCCGCGGCACGATCGAGCGCGTGGTGGTCGACCGCGCCAGGTTCGTCGAGCGCGCTACTCGATGACGGCGATCAGGTCGCCCTCCTGGATCACGTCGCCCTCGCTCACCTTGAGCTGAGCCACCACGCCGTCGTCCTCGGCGAGCACCGGGATCTCCATCTTCATCGACTCGAGGATGACCAGCGTGTCGCCGTCGGAGACGGTGTCGCCCTCCTGGACGACGACCTTCCACACGTTCGCCACCATCTCGGCACGTACTTCAGCCACCGCGACTCCCCTTCTTCCAAGGATCCAACAATGCCATGCGCGCCGGGCACGCGCACGGAGTCAGCCGCGCGGGCTGCGCATCCGCCCGACGAGCCCCGTGTCGTAGTCGCCGGAGGCGAAGCCCGGCTCGTCCAGCAGCTCCGCGCAGAACGGCAGGTTGTTCTTCGGCCCCTCGACGGTGAAGCCGGCGACCGCCTTGCGGGCCCGCGCCAGCGCCTCGTCGCGGGTCTCGCCATGGACGCACAGCTTGGCCATGAGCGGATCGTAGAAGGGCGTGACCGTGTTGCCCGCCTCGTAGCCCGAGTCCACGCGGATCCCGTCGCCCGCGGGCTCCTCCCAGGCGGTGATCTTGCCGGGGCCGGGGAAGAAGCGCTTGGGGTCCTCGGCGTACACGCGGAACTCGATGGCGTGGCCGCTGACACGCGGCGTCACCTCGGGCGTCTCCCCGGCCGCAACCCGCAGCTGCAGCTCGACCAGGTCGAGCCCGGTGACGAGCTCGGTGACCGGGTGCTCGACCTGGAGCCGGGTGTTCATCTCCAGGAAGACGAAGTCCTGCTCGTCGGCGTCGACCAGGCACTCCACGGTGCCCGCGCCCAGGTAGCCGACCGCCTCACCGGCCCGCACGGCGGCGGCCAGCATGCGCTCGCGCAGCTCGGGCGTGATGCCGGGGGACGGCGACTCCTCGACCACCTTCTGGTGGCGGCGCTGCACCGAGCAGTCGCGCTCGCCCAGCGCCACGACGGTGCCGTCGGGCAGGCCGAGGATCTGCACCTCGACATGGCGGGCCCGCTCGATGTAGCGCTCCAGCAGGATCGCGGGCCCGGCGAGCGGGGCGCCCTCGCCGCCGGCCGCCGCGGAGGCGAACCTCGCCGCGGCCCTGGCGGCCTGCTCGAACGCCTTGGCCAGGCTCTCGTCGTCGTGGGCGACGCTCATCCCGATGCCACCGCCGCCGCCCGCGGTCTTGACCATGACCGGGTAGCCGATCTCCTCGGCGGCCTTGAGCGCCAGGTCGAGGTCGGTGACGGGCTCGCGGGTGCCGGCGGCCACCGGCACGCCCGCCTGCTCCATCAGGTTCCTGGCGTTGATCTTGTCGCCCATGCGGTCGATGGCGTCCGGCGCGGGGCCGATCCAGACCATCCCCGCGTCGATCACGGCCTGGGCGAACGCGGCGTTCTCGGCGAGGAAGCCGTAGCCGGGGTGGACCGCCCGCGCACCGGTCGCGCGGGCGGCCTCCAGCACCTTGGTCACGTCGAGGTAGCTCTGCGCGGGGTTGGCGGGGCCGAGGAGCACCGCCTCGTCGGCCTCGCGCACGAACGGCAGGTCGGCGTCGGCCTCGGAGTGGACGGCGATGGCGCGCAGGCCCATCCGCTTGACCGTGCGGATGATCCGCCGCGCGATCTCCCCTCGGTTGGCGACCAGAACGGGTCCGAGCGTCTCAGTAAGCACGCCGCCAACACTACGGCCGCGGAGCGCCGCAGCCCTTTCCCCCTAAACCACCGATCCGGACAGCCCGATCTGTAGGAATCCCACAATTGTGAACGGTTGGAAACGCGCCAGAAGCCCGCCAAGCCGTCCAGCTTCTACAGGAGTCACCCTGATCACAGGCGGTTGACGACATGCAGGCGGTCGACCACGCGCGCCGCCGCCTCGATGACGGCGAGGTCGTAGGCCGTGCCGGCGGCCAGGCGGAGCCGTTCGAGCGCGGCCCCGGCGCGATCGCGGTCGGACGAGCCGCCCACCAGATCGTCGTAGGCGTTGGCGACCTTGATGATGCGGCTCGACAGCGGCGGGTCCTCGCCGATCGGGTCGCACTGGTGGCGGACCACGTCGGCCACCCGGTCGAGCACGCCTGTCTGTTTGATCACCGCGGCGCCCAGCTCGGCGATGCGGCGGGCCTGCTGCGGGTCGGTGAGCACGGTCGCCCCGCCCGGGATGGGGTCGCGCAGCGAGAGCTGCCCGATGTCGTGCATGAGCGCGGCGTACTCCAGCTCCAGCAGCTCCGGCTCGGCCATGCCCAGCTCCCTGCCGACCGCCACGGCCAGGCGGCTCACCCGGCGTGAGTGGCCGGGCTCGACGTAGCCGCCGACCTCGGTGACCCGTGACAGGGCGCGCACGGTCTGCAGGTAGGTGGCGCGGATCCCGGCGTACTTGCGGAAGGCGACCTGGGTGACCAGCAGCGGCGCGGCGAACACCAGCAGGGCCACCAGGTCCATGCTGTGCGTGGCCAGCGCCAGCAGCACGCCCGACGCGGCCACCGCGGCGCCCAGCGGGAAGGCCATGTTGAGCTCGTCGCGCACCGCCACCCTGAACGCCGTGCGCATCTGTTCGGCCCGGAGCATCGCGGCGACCAGCACGTCGATGATCAGCGCGAGCGTGGTCAGCACGACCATCACCGCGAGCGCCGGCCACCAGGTGCGGGTGGGGTCGCGGGTGAGCTGGTGAAGCGGGTCGGCGAGCGGGCGGAAGGCGAACGCCAGCAGGGCCCCGGTCAGCAGGCGGCGGGCCATCGCGTCGAGGCGCGGCGGGCGGCCGACCGCCAGGTGGGGCAGCGCCCCCGCGATCATCCCGACCGCGATCACCGCCACGACCTGGAGCGCGGAGTGGTGGAGCTGGTGCTGGCTGAGGTCGAGCAGCAACGTGTAGCCGAGCGCGGCGGCGGCCCCGATGGGCGCGACCTCCCTGTTGCCCGGCATGGTGAGCCTGGCCAGCTCGCCCACCGCGATCAGCGCGCCGAACCCGACCGCGATCTCGGGGTGGTCGAGCCCGGTGGCGGCCGTGTGCGCGACACCGGCGACCGCGACTAACCCCGCGCCGCAGATGAGCAGCAACTGCCCGGAGTCGAGCCCCTGGAAGGCGCGCGTCACGGCCCGCTCACCACTTCGATCGGCATGGTCGGATCGTCGTGGTCCTTGATGGGCGTCTCGTCGGCCTCGGGCGGCGGCGGATCGACGCGGCGGGGCGACTCCCACGGCTCGCGTTCGAGCGCCTTGGCGAAGGCCGTCACCATGACCGGGTCGAACTGCGTGCCCGCGTTCTTGTGCAGCTCCCGAACGGCCACCTCGACGGGCCGCGCCCCCCGGTAGGAGCGGTCGGAGGTCATCGAGTCGAACGCGTCGGCCACCGCGATGATCCGGGCGAACTCGGGGATCTCGTCACCGGCCAGGCCCATCGGGTAGCCCTTGCCGTCGTGGCGCTCGTGATGGTGCATGATCCCGGCGTAGGCCTCGTCGAGGAAGTCGATGCCCCGCACGATCTCCAGCCCGCGCATCGGGTGGAGCTGGATCGCGGCGAACTCCTCCTCGGTGAGCGGCCCCTCCTTCTGCAGCACCTTGGTCGGCACCCCCAGCTTGCCCACGTCGTGCAGCATGCCCGCGTAGCCGATGGCCCGCAGCCGCTCACGGCCCATGCCGATCTCCTCGGCGATCATGGTGGACGCCTTGGAGACGCGGGTGCAGTGGCCCCTGGTGTAGTAGTCCTTCGTCTCCACGGCCTGGCACAGGGCCGCGATCGTGGCGTCGTACGAGCGCTGCTGCGCGTGATACTGGCCGAACGCCCACCGCGCGACGAACAGCGGCAGCAGCACGAGCACCGCCGAGATCGACTGCACGGTGGCCCACAACCCGGCCACCAGCAGCCCGAACGTGCCGTATCCCAGATAGGACAGCAGGAACTGGACCATGCCCCGCATCGGCACCTCCATGGCCCCCACCCCGGTGGCCAGGCGGATCATGGTCAGCGTGAGCACGATGTTCAGCGGCACGAAGACGGCGGTCGCGGCGGCGTACGGGCCGATGAGGTCGTCGAAGGCGTTGACCCCCGGCACACCGGTCCTGCCGCCCAGGTGGAGGTAGACCCAGCCGGCCGCGTAGCCGCAGATCGCGAACTGCGCGCCGTTGAACAGCCGCTTGACCAGCGGCAGCCCGGGCCGCACGCTCAGCACCGCCGTGAACCCCACGAGCGCCGTGCCCTCGGGGCCGATCAGCACCACGGCGGCCAGCGCGGCCGAGAAGCTGACGGACACCGCGAACTGCTCGACGTTCAGCAGCGTCGGCATCGACTCGCACACCAGGAACAGCAGCACGAGCACCAGCAGCGTGCCGACCCGCTCCGGAGCCAGCAGCCCCGCGTGGGCGGACAGGCCGTGCCAGATGAGCAGCGCCGCCGCGCCGATGACGGCGAGCAGGTAGACCTTCGCAGGCCACGACAGATCACGCATTGCGGCCCCTCACGGGTTGGTCAGGTCCAGGACACCCCTGGAGGAACGAGCCCGTCGCCGCCCGTCACCAGCAGCGCGACAGGAGCCATCAGCGCGAGGGCCGTGATCAGTCGGGTGAGCATCTGGCGTGACATCTCGTGCCTCCCCATCGAATCCTGCCGCTCACGCTACAGAAGACCGCGGCTCCGCACCGGCGGAGCCGCGAATCGCAAGCAAAGCGTAATCAAGCCACTACCCGCGGCGACCTCTGGCCCACTCCACGGTCTTCTTCAAGCCGGTCGAGAGGTCGGTGCGCGGCTCCCAGCCGAGACCCTCGACGGCGGGCACCGGGTCGACGGCCATGGCCGGCAGGTCACCCAGGCGGGGCTGGGCGAATCCCGGCTTGTCGGGGCTCCCGGCCGCGTCGGCGATCAGCGAGTGGAGCCGGCGGTCGCTGGTCTGGATGCCGGTGCCGAGGTTGAAGCGCCGCCCGTCGCCCCGGGAGCCGCACGCCCTGACGAAGCCCTCGACCACGTCGTCGACGTGGACGTAGTCGCGGGTCTGGGTGCCGTCGCCGTAGACGACCGTGGGCGTGCCGCCGAGCAGGCCGTCGGTGAAGATGGCCACCACCCCGGCCTCGCCCTCGGGGGACTGGCGCGGGCCGTAGACGTTGGAGAGCACGAGCGTGGTGTATTCGATGCCGTAGAGCGCGCGGAAGGTGGCGAGGTAGGTCTCGCCGCTCAGTTTGGAGGCCGCGTACGGCGAGCGGGGGTCGACCGGGGCGTCACCGGGGACGGGGATCGTGGCGGGCCTGCCGTAGACGGCGACCGAGGAGGCGAACACCACCTTGCGCGTGCCGCCCCGGTGGGCCGCCACGAGCACCGAGGCCGTGCCCTCGACGTTGACCCTCGCGTCGTGCACCGGGTCGGCGACGCTCTTGCGCACGCTGATCTGCGCCGCCAGATGGCAGATGACCTCGGGGCGCACCTCGGCGGTCAGCTCGATCAGCGCGGGGTCGCGCACGTCGAGCACGTGCAGTGCGAACCGGCCGGTGCGACTCGCCGCGGCGAGGTTGTCGCGGTCGCCGGAGGACAGATCGTCGACGGCCACCACGTCATGGCCCTCGGCCAGGAGGCGGTCGACGAGATTGGACCCGATGAAGCCGGCACCCCCGGTGACGAGCACGCGCATGGGGGAATCCTAGTCGGACAGGTCCGTCCTCACCTGCGCGATGCGCGCGAGAACTTTGGACCGGAGGTCACCCGGGAGCGGATCGCACCCGCAATGCTTGGCCACCAGCTGCTTGACGACCTTGTCGAGGTCGTACTCCTTCAGGCATGGACCGCACTCGTCGAGGTGCACGCGGATGTCGACGCAGTCGACCTCCGCGAGCTCACCGTCGAGATAGGCGTAGACCTTGTCCAGCACCTCACGACAGTCGGTTTCGTGCGGGTTTCCACAGCTCATTTGGATCCCTCCGCCGGGACCAGACCACGCTCTCGCGCGTAGTCCTCGAGGAGCGCGCGCAGTTGCCTGCGTCCGCGGTGGAGCCTCGACATCACGGTGCCGATCGGGGTGCCCATGATGTCGGCGATCTCTTTGTACGGGAAGCCTTCGACGTCGGCGAGGTAGACCGCGATCCTGAACTCCTCGGGAAGCGCCGCCAGCGCCTCCTTGATGTCGCCGTCGGGCAGGTGCTCCAGCGCCTCCACCTCCGCCGACTTCAGGCCGGTCGAGGTGTGCGACTCCGCGCGCGCGAGCTGCCAGTCCTCGATCTCCTCGGTGCCGGACTGCTTGGGCTCGCGCTGCTTCTTGCGGTAGCTGTTGATGAAGGTGTTGGTGAGGATGCGGTAGAGCCACGCCTTGAGGTTCGTGCCCTCCTGGAACTGGTGGAACGACGCGAACGCCTTGGCGAACGTCTCCTGGAGCAGGTCCTCCGCGTCGGCGGGATTACGCGTCATCCGGAGCGCCGCCGAGTAGAGCTGCTCGAGGTAAGGCATTGCTTCGCGCTCGAACCGCTCGCTCCGCTGTTCCAGAGTCTCCGCGCCTGTCGCGGGCACCGGACCCACCCCCCTAAGATCACCGGTGACCGAACGTGGCAGGACACCGTACTCAGGGGAGAATACCCGCTCGTCAAGCACCGGCCGGTCACCGGGGAGGGGGTCGAGCAATGTGAGCATGCTCGTCGCAACACGCCCGCGCGCTCGTCTGTTCCCGCAAGATAGAAGGTGACGAACGACCCGGTGCGGGGAAAACCATACGTACCGGCTGGTAGCCATTTTCCGGAACCCAGGAGTCGCGTGTGCTGCCCATTCCGGCCGAGGAACTGAACGGCTCGGGGACGCTCGGACCGTACTGGACCTTCTACCGAGCCGTAGTCGAGGAGCAACTGAGCCGGTGGCTACCCGGCGAACCCTCCGTGGTGCTCGACCTGTCCGGCGGCAGGGGGCGATGGTCCGGCCAGGCCGCCAGGGCGGGGCACCGCGTGATCGAGGTGCTCGACTGGCGGCGCGCCGCCGACACCCAGTCGCGGCTGCACGACGCCGAGCGGGTCCGGCACGTACGCGCCGACGACCTGGCGTTCCTGCCCGACGAGAGTGTGGACGCGGTGCTCGCCGAGGAGCGGGCGATGTCGATCGAGCTGATGGCCGAGTCGGCGATGAGCGACGTGGCGCGGGTGCTGCGGCCGGGCGGGCGGGCGCTGGTGTGCGTCGACTCGCTGGTGCTGGGCATGGCCATCCTGGCCGAGCAGGGGCAGTGGCAGCACCTGCGGCAGACGGGCGAGGTCATGCTCGTGCCGTGGCCCGACGGCGGCATCACGCGCTGCTTCAGCAGCAGCCAGCTGCGCGAGCTGCTCATGGGCGCGGGCCTCGAGGTCGAGTGGCTCCGGCCGCGCACGGTGCTGTCCCCCTCCACCGTCGACCACGTGCTGGCCGCCGGCAGCAGGGCGCTTGCCTGGCTCGTGCGCACCGAGCTGGAGGCGCACCCCGACGACGGCGACACGGTCGGCATCCACCTGGTCGCCAGCGCCCGCAAGACCTGACTTCGGGAGCCGGCCTCTGAGCGGACCGGCTCTGGATGCTAAGGGCCGGCTCTGAATGCGAACGGCGGGCTCTGGATGCTAAGGGCCGGCTCTGAATGCGAACGGCGGGCTCTGGATGTTAAGGGGCTAGCGCCGTCGCTCGCGCTTGCCCTGGCACTGGACGCAGCGCGCGGCCTCGGGCCGGGCTTCGAGCCGGCCCTCGGGCACCGGGTGGCCGCAGTCGACGCACCGGCCGTAGGTGCCTTCATCCAGGCGCTTGAGCGCGTCGAGCACGGCCCGGCGGTGGCTGGTCGCGACGGTCAGCATGGCCTGCGCGCGGTCCGCGTCGCTCAGGTCGGACCCCGCGTCGGCCGCGGAACGGTCGCGGACCGAGACGGGGTCGCCCCGCAGCACTCCGATCGACCGGTCCAGGTCGGCGAGCATCTTCTTCAGTCGCTCACGAGCGGACGTGTCATCCACGAATCCGCACCTCCGGGTAAATGAGGGCAGCCCGCGACGAGGACTCCCCGGATCTCCCGCGCGGCGCTAATGAAGGGGCGATGTATTTGGCGACGTAGCCGACGGTGCGGACGCATCGCTTTTCTCACCGGATGCCCACTTGGCATTGTTTTTACACATTCAGAAAAGTGCGCTTTCCCCCTCCGGGGGCAAAGGTTTGATGAGGTCGGGGCCGTTGTTGCGGACATTGTTCACGTCGGTGGAGACGGGGACGGCCACCAGTCGCCCGCTGTCGGCCGGCACCAGCAGCCGCGAGGCCTCCCCGGTGTCGGTTAGCTTGGGATCCAGCCATTCGGCCCAGCGCTCCGGCTCGATCATCATGGGCATCCGGTCATGGATGCGGCCGAGCTCGTCCTCGGCGTCGGTGGTGATGACGGTGCAGGTCACCAGCCACTTCAACGGGTCGTCGTCCGCGCGCGACGGGTCCTTCCAGAATTCGTACAGGCCCGCCATCGCCAGCAGCCCGCCGTCCTCCGGCCGGATGAAGTAGGGCTGTTTCTTCTTCTTGTCGCCCTCGACCGGCATCCACTCGAAGTAACCGTCCGCGGGCAGCAGGCACCTGCGCTTGGCGAACGCCTGGCGGAACGACGGCTTCTCCGCCACCGTCTCGATCCTGGCGTTGATCATGCGGGCACCGATCGACGGGTCCTTCGCCCAGGCCGGGACCAGGCCCCATTTCACGACCCGCAGTTGCCGCACCGCCCGTTCGGCCTCCTTGGGCACCCGGCTCAGCACGGCGTAGACGTTCTTGGTCGGGGCGACGTTGTAGTCGGGCCCCAGCTCCTTGTCGGGGTCGGCGTCGAGCTCGACCTGGAACTCCTCCAGCAGCTCGTGCTTCTTGCGCGCCGACGCGTATCTACCGCACATGTCCCCACACTGCCACGTACGGCTTTCGCTCGCATGTTTGATTGAGCGTGGATCGCGCGAAACCGCTCGGGGAGGCTGGTCAAGTAGGCTTCGACCATGCCCGCGACCGACCCAGCACCTGTCCCCGACCCCGCAGCCGCCCCTGCGGCCGCGCCCGAGACCGTGCCCAAGACCGCGGCCAAGACCGCGGCCACGACGACGCCCGAGACGGCGCCCGTGCCCGCTCCCCACTGGCCCGCGCCGACCGCCACCGGCCCGGTGAGCGCGTCCGTCACCCTGCCCGGCTCCAAGTCGGTGACCAACCGCGCCCTGGTGCTCGCCGCGCTCGCCGACGGCCCCGGCACC
>NZ_QNFZ01000965.1 GCF_003313395.1 Nonomuraea lactucae
CGCGGCGGCGGTGCTGCGCGGCGAGGGGCTGGCCGTGTCGTCGGCGCACGTCATCGAGGCGACGCGGCTCGCGGACAGCCTCGCGGCGCTGCGCGGGCGGCCCCTGGCCGGGCTCGGCGAGGTGACCGAGGGCGTAAGGGCCGTGCTGTGCGAAGGCGACGACCTGGCGGTGGAGCTGATCCAGCGCCGCATGGTGGTGGGCGACCGGCTCGGCCACGTCACCGAGGGCACGCCCATGGTGCCGCTCCAGCGCGACCTGCGCGAACGGCAGCGGCGGCTCAAGCTCGAGCCCGAGGCGCTCGACCGTGAGCTGACCCTCGACCTGCGCAAGCCGCTCGACCTCGAACGCAGCCACCTGCTCCACCGGCTGCGGCTCCTCGGCGTGGGCTGGGGCACCCCGGGTGAGGCGCGCGGCACGGGCACGTTCAAGGAGACCTGGACGCTGCGCTGGCGGCCCGAGTACGACCTCGCCCTGATCGAGGCCGCCGCGCTCGGCGTCACCGTGGCGGGCGCGGCGGCCCGGCACGTCCGTGACCTGGCCTCAGGTGAGCAGGTCGCCCTGGCCGACCTGACAGGGCTCGTCGAACGCTGCCTGCTGGCCGAGCTGCCGGAGGCGCTGCCCGGGGTGCTGGCGGCGCTGTCGGCCAGGGCGGCGCTCGACACCGACGTCAACCACCTGATGGCGGCGCTGCCGGCGATGGCCCGCGCGCACCGCTACGGCGACGTGCGCGGCACCTCGGCGGAGGGCCTGGCGGTGATCGTCCGGTCGATGCTCGACCGGATCTGCGTGGGGCTGCCGGTGGCGGTGACCGCCCTGGACGACGGCGCCGCGGCGGACCTGCTCGCCCACGTGGACGCCGTCCACGCGGCGGTCGCCCTGCTGGACGACCCCTCCGCCGAGCCGCCCCGATGCACGCCGCCCCCGATCCCTGCCGGTGCCCCGATCCCGGACGATGCGCCGATCCCGGACGGTGCGCCGATCCCGGACGGTGCGCCGATCCCGGACGGTGCGCCGATCCCGGACGGTGCGCCGGGCCCGGACGGTGCGCCGGGCCCGATCCGGGGCGAGGCGAGGGACGCGGGGGTGCCTGAGGCGAGGCGGCGGTGGCTGGGGACGCTGCGGGGAATGAGCGACCGGTCCGACCTGCACGGGCTCATCGAGGGGCGGCTCACCCGGATCCTGCTCGACGCCGGAGAGCTGGACGACGCGGCCGACCGGATGTCCAGGGCGATGTCCCGCGGGCAGACGCCCGCCAGGGCGGCGGCGTGGGTGGAGGGGTTCCTGGCGGGCGGCGGGCTGCTGCTGGTGCACGATCCAAGGCTGCTCGGCCTGGTCGACGGCTGGCTGTCCGGGCTGCCGGGCGACCAGTTCACAGACGTGCTCCCACTGCTGCGCCGTACGTTCGGCGGCTTCGCCGCCCCCGAGCGCAGGGCCATCGGCGAGCGCGTCCGGTCGGCCGGACTTCGCGACCGGCACGGAAGCGGGCACGGGCACGGGCTCGGGCACGGGCTCGGGCACGGGGAGGAACCGGACGTTGACGAGCGGCGCGCGGCACCCGCCGTCGCCACCGTGCTCACGATCATCGGGAGGCGCCATGGGTGAGCGCCGGGACGATCACGAGGATCGGCGGGCCGATGAGCGGATGCGCAGGTGGCGGCTGGTGCTGGGGGGCGGCGAGGCCGACGGCACCGGCGTGGGCCTGCTGGGCGCCGACGCGCGGATGGACGGCGCGCTGGCCGCCGTGTACGACCGTGAGGGCGGCCTCGGGGCGTCCGCGCCCAGGGTGGCCCGCTGGCTCGGCGACATCAGGACGTACTTCCCGTCCACGGTCGTGCAGGTCATGCAGCGGGACGCGATCGAACGGCTCGACCTGACCCGGCTGCTCCTCGAACCCGAGATGCTCGACGCGGTGGAGCCCGACGTTCACCTGGTGGGCACGCTGCTGGCGCTCAACCGGGTCATGCCGGACCGGGCGCGCGAGTCGGCCAGGGCGGTGGTGCGCACGGTGGTCGAGCGGCTCGAACGCAGGCTCGCCCAGAAGACGCGGGCGGCTGTCACCGGCGCGCTCGACCGTTCGGCCAGGACGCGGCGGCCCAGGCGGGTGGCCGACATCGACTGGGACCGGACGATCAGGGCCAATCTGCGGCACTACCTGCCGGAGCGGAAGACGGTGGTGCCGTCGCGGCTGGTCGGCTACGCCCGCAGGCAGCGGGCGCTGCGGCGGGACGTCGTGCTGTGCGTCGATCAGAGCGGCTCGATGGCCGCTTCGGTGGTGTACGCGGGGGTCTTCGGGGCGGTGCTGGCCTCGCTGCGGTCGCTCAGGATGTCGCTGGTGGTGTTCGACACGGCCGTGGCCGACCTGACCGACCGGTTGCACGACCCGGTGGAGCTGCTGTTCGGCACGCAGCTCGGCGGCGGCACCGACATCAACCGGGCCGTCGCCTACGGCCAGGGCCTGATCACGCGGCCGGCGGGTTCCGTGTTCATCCTGATCAGCGACCTGTACGAGGGCGGGGTGCGGGAGGAGATGCTGCGCAGGGTCGCCGCGATGACCCAGGCCGGCGTCCAGGTGATCGTGCTGCTGGCGCTGTCGGACGAGGGCGCGCCGTCCTACGACCACGACAACGCCGCCGCGCTCGCCGCCATGGGCGTCCCCGCGTTCGCGTGCACGCCCGACGCGTTCCCCGATCTGATGGCCGCCGCGATCGAGCGGCGCGACATCGCCCGCTGGGCCGAACGCCACGCCCGATGAGGAGGGCGGTGCCGAGCGGGCGCATGTCCACGCCACTTCACGCTGTCCTTCTGGCCGTCAGCGTCCGGCCCGCTCGGGACGCGCCACCTCACGCTGTCCCCCGGCCGTCAGCGTCCGGCCCGCTCGGGACGCGCCCCACACGCCGTCCCCCGGCTGTCAGTGCCCGGCCTGCTCGGGACGCGGCCTCAGTGGGAGGAGGAACGACAGGCCGAACGTGAGGGCCAGCAGCCCGATCTCGACCCAGACCGCGGCCTGCATGGCGGAGCCGAAGCTCCACCGGCGCTCGAGCAGGTCGAAGAAGAGCGTGCCGATCACGGCGGTGCCGAGCGCCGCGCCGAGCTGCTGGATGGCGGTCAGCGTGCCGGAGGCCGAGCCCGACTCGTGCGGCTCGACGCCGGCCAGCACGATGTCGAAGAACGGCGCCATCGTCAGGCCCATCCCGATGCCCACCAGCGCCAGTCCGGGAGCGAGCTGCCACGGGCCGACGTCCAGCCCCGCGAGGTGGATGGTCAGGCCGAGCACCGCGGCGCCGCAGGTCATGACCACGGTGCCGATCTGCAGCAGGCCGCGTCCCAGCTTCTCCTGCAGGCCGGACATGGCCAGGCCGAAGCCGATCACACCGCCGACGGCCTGGGGCAGGCCGGTGAGGCCGGCCTTGAGCGGGCTGTAGCCGAGGCCCAGCTGGGTGAAGAGGGTGAAGACGAGGCTGAGCCCGATCAGGCCGGAGAAGAACGCCAGCCCGGCCACCAGGCCGCCGACGAACACCCGCTTGCGGAACAGGCTGGGCGTGACCAGCGGATCCCTGCCGGCACGGGCGCGGCGCGACTCGTAGGCGGCGAACACGGCGAACACCACGACCGACGCGGCGATCGAGACGAACGTCCAGACCGGCCAGTCGAGCTCCTGCCCCTGGATGAGCGGGTAGACGAGCAGGAACCCGGCGACGGACACCAGCAGCACGCCGACGAGGTCCAGCCTGGTGGCGTTCGACAGCCTGAACTCGGGCAGGAGCAGCATCCCGGCGACCGCCGCGGCCAGGCCGACGGGCAGGTTGATCAGGAAGATCATGCGCCAGCCGGTGCCGAACAGGTCGGCGTCGACCAGCCACCCGGCCAGGATCGGCCCGCCCACGGAGGAGGTCGCGATCACGGGGCCGAACAGGCCGAACGCCTTGCCGATCTCCTCGGGCGGGAACATCTCCTTGATCAGCCCGAGGCCCTGCGGGATCATCACGGCGCCGAACAGGCCCTGCAGGACCCGGCCGGTGACGAGCATCTCGGGGTTCGCGGCCAGGCCGCACATCAGGGACGTGGCGGTGAACCCGAGCGCGCCGGTGACGAACATCCGCTTGCGGCCGTACAGGTCGCCGAGCCGGCCGCCGGTGATCAGGCCGACGGCCATGGCCAGCGTGTAGCCGGCGCCCAGCCACTGCACCAGGCTGGCCGGGCCGCCCAGCTCCTTCTGGATGGTGGGGGCGGCGATGGTGGTGACGAGCGCGTCGAGCAGGTCCATGACCTCGGCGGCCAGGAGGACGGCCAGGGCGGCCCAGCGCCGGCGGTACGGCTGGAGGGCCGCGGCCGAGGTGGAGACGGTGGTCATCGGGGGACTCCTCAGTGTCGAACGATGTTCCTTGAACGAACGATGTTCGTAGACAAACACTGTTCTAGTGACGAACACTGTTCGTGTCAAGTACAGTGTTCGCATGGCAGGCATGGGAAGCGACGAGGACGTTCCGGCTCCGCCCTGGCGGACGCCGCGCAAGCAGGCGCAGTCCAGGCCGCAGCTCAGCCAGGAGCTGATCGTCCGGACCGGCCTCGCCATCCTCGACGCCGAGGGGCTCGACGGGCTGAGCATGCGGCGGGTGGCCCAGGAGCTCGGCACCGGCCCCGCCTCGCTGTACGCGCACGTGGCCAACAAGGACGAGCTGCTGGAGATGATCTACGACGAGGTGCTCGGCGAGATCAGCCTGCCGCCGCCCGACCCGGCGCGCTGGCGGGAGCAGCTGCGCACGTACGGGCTGGAGATGCACCGGGTGCTCATGGGCCACGCCGACGTGGCCAGGGCGGCGCTGGCCGGCATCCCCACCGGGCCGAACGCGGTGCGGCTGGCCGAGTACGCGTTCGGCCTGCTCATCGACGCGGGCATGCCCCCTCGCGAGGCCTCGCTCGCCTTCGACCGGTTCACCCTCTACATCAGCGGCGACGCCTACGAGGGCTCACTGCACTACGCCAAGATGCGGGCCGCGCGGATGTCCGACCCCGAGGACTACTTCCACCGCTACGTGGAGCGGATCAGTGATTACCTCCGCTCCCTGCCTCCGGGGCGCTTCCCGCACATGACCCGGCACGTGGACGCGCTGATCGCCGACGACGGCGAGGCGCGCTTCGAGTACGGCCTCGACCTGCTGATCACCGGCCTGGCCGAGCGCATGCCCTGAAGAACGCCCCCGAAGGGCAGCCGGGACTCAGTGCGCGAGAAGCGCCGACAGCTGCGGAGAGTACGTGGCGTGGAGGACGAGCGCCGCGGCGCCCACGACCGCGGCGTCCGCGCCCAGCGGCGAGAGGGCGACGTCGACCACCCGGACAGTCCTGGACAGCGGTCTGGTGGCGACCGCCGAGACGACGGCGTCGACGTACCTCTCCTCGACGTGGCGGATGCCGCGACCGCCGAGCACGACAAGATCCACGTCGGTGATGTTCACCACGTTGACCGCGACGGAGGCGACGTGCCGCGCGGCCTCGTCGATGACCGCGCCCGCGAGCTGATCGCCGGCCGCGGCGGCCATCCGGATCGCGGCGTGGTCCACCGTGGCCGGATCCCCGCTGAACGGTTCCCACAGCACGCTGCCGCCCCGCTGGTCGGCGAGCCGGCGGTGGGTCTCGGCGACGATCGCGGAGGGGCTGACGAGACTCTCCAGGCAGCCTCGGTTGCCGCAGTAACACGCGGGGCCGCCCGGCAGCACGCCTGTGTGACCGAACTCCCCGGCGTTGAGCGAGCCGCCCCGGTAGACCTGGTGGTTGAGGACGAGACCGCCGCCGATGCCGGTGCCGAAGAAGAAGTACGCGAAGTTCGCGACGCCCCGTCCGGCGCCCGACCACCGCTCGCCGACCGCGGCGGCGGTGGCGTCGTTGTCCATCGTCACGGACAGGCCGACGGCGTCGCTCAGCATCTGCGTCAACGGCACCCGCGTCCAGTGCGCGAGCTGAGGCGGCGCGAGCACCAGGCCGAGATCCTGATCGATCGGGCCAGGGCAGGCCAGGCCGAGACCGAGCACGCGGCTCCGCGGCACGTCCACCTCGGCGAGCACGTCGCCGACCAGGTCGGCCATGGCCGTGACGACATCCGACGGGACCGCGCCCGGCCGTATGGCGTGTCGCTTCGACAGCAGCGGGCGCCCGAGCAGGTCGACCACGACACAGGTGAGCTCGGCGGGGTCGAAGTGGAGTCCTACCGCGCAGCCCGCGTCAGGGTTGATCCGTAGCGTGGTGGGCGGTCTCCCACCGCCGGCGCCCTTGCTGGCTCCGTCCTCTCGCACGATGCCCTCTTCGAGCAACCGGCGCACGATGCCGGAGACGGTCTGCGGCGTCAGGCCGGTTTGCTGGGCGACCTCCCTCCGGCTGATGCCGTCGGCGAGCTGTATCTGGTCCAGCACCACCGCCCGGTTATATCGCCCCACTTTGGGGAGATTTGTACCTGCTTGCCGCACCGATGATCCTTTCTGCGTGCCGTTCGGCGACCATCGTGCCTCAAGGGGTTTGACTTCGTAAAGCAAATGGATTTACAGTCCCGCCAGCGTTTACCCCTCTGACACGAAGCGGAACACCCGCCGAAACACCCCACGGTGGGCCTGCTCGCCGCCAGGACGCCCCTGGCACCACCGACCAATGCCATCGGAGAACGTTGATGTCACCAACATGCTGCGCCCCCCGTGGACCGGATTCGCCTGGTCGTGGGGGGCTCCGCAGCGGGGAGCCTCGGCCATGAACGACGCTCCGCCCCTACTCCAGATGAGCTCGATCACCAAGACGTTTCCCGGCGTGACCGCCCTGGCGGACGTCAACCTGGTGGTCCGCACCGGCGAGATCCACGCCATCTGCGGGGAGAACGGTGCGGGCAAGTCGACGCTCATGAAGATATTGAGCGGCGTGCACCCCTACGGCACCTACAGCGGCGACATCGTCTACCAGGGCGAGCAGGTGCGGTTCGGCGACATCCGGGCCAGCGAGCACGCCGGCATCGTCATCATCCACCAGGAGCTCGCCCTGGTGCCCGGCATGTCGATCACCGAGAACATCTTCCTGGGCAACGAGCCGCGCCGGCGCGGCGCGATCGACTGGAAGGGCGCCCGCCGCCGCGTCGTCGAGCTGATGGAGCAGGTGGGCCTCAAGGAGGATCCCGACACGCTCATCAAGGACATCGGCGTCGGCAAGCAGCAGCTGGTCGAGATCGCCAAGGCGTTCGCCAAGGACGTGCGGCTCCTCATCCTCGACGAGCCGACCGCGGCCCTCAACGAGGCCGACTCCCGTCACCTGCTCGACCTGCTGCGAGAGTTCAAGCGGCAGGGCATCACCTCGATCATCATCTCGCACAAGCTCAACGAGATCGAGGCGATCGCGGACTCCATCACGATCCTGCGCGACGGGCGGACCATCGAGACGCTCGACGTGCGCGTCGACGGGGTCAACGAGGACCGCATCGTCCGCGGCATGGTGGGCCGCGAACTCAGCAGCCGGTTCCCGGACCGCACGCCCGCGATCGGCGAGGTGTTCTTCGAGGTCCGCGACTGGACGGTACGCCACCCGATCTCCACCGAGCGGCTGGTGTGCAAGAACTCGAGCTTCAACGTCCGTCGCGGCGAGATCGTCGGCTTCGCCGGCCTCATGGGAGCGGGCCGCACCGAGCTCGCGATGAGCCTGTTCGGCCGGTCGTACGGGGTCTGGCTCGGCGGGCACGTCTACAAGGACGGCAAGGAGATCCAGCTCAAGTCGGTCGCTGACGCGATCAAGCACGGCCTGGCCTACGTGAGCGAGGACCGCAAGGCCATCGGGCTCAACCTCCTCGACGACATCAAGTCCTCGATCGTGGCCGCGAAGCTGTCGAAGATCTCGCGGCATGGCGTCATCGACCAGGTCAAGGAGCACCGGGTCGCGGAGGAGTACCGCAACAGCCTGCGGGTCAAGGCGCCGACGGTCGACGAGGGCGTCATCAAGCTCTCCGGGGGCAACCAGCAGAAGGTCGTCCTGGCGAAGTGGATGTTCACCGACCCGGACCTGCTGATCCTCGACGAGCCGACGCGAGGCATCGACGTGGGCGCCAAGTACGAGATCTACGGGATCATCCAGCGGCTCGCCGAGCAGGGCAAAGGCGTCATCGTCATCTCCTCGGAGCTGCCCGAGCTCATCGGCCTGTGCGACCGCGTCTACACCGTGTTCGAGGGGACCATCACCGGCAACGTGCCGCGCCGTGACGCCGATCCCGAACTCCTCATGAAGCAGATGACCTCTACAAAGAAGATGCCGACGCCATGAGCCGCTATCAAGACCTCAAGAAGAACCTCTTCGGGGGCACCACCTCCAATGCCCGCCAGTTCGGCATGATCTTCACTCTGGTGGCGATCGTCCTGCTGTTCCAGGTCCTGACCAACGGCCTCACGCTGACGTCAGGCAACCTCATCGCGGTCGTCAGCCAGTACTCCTACATCCTCATCCTCGCCATCGGCATGCTCATGGTGATCGTCGCCGGGCACATCGACCTGTCGGTCGGCTCGGTCGCCGCGTTCACCGGCATCGTGGTCGCCAAGGCGATACAGCAGTTCGACCTGCCGTGGCCGGCGGCGGTCGCGTTCGGCCTGCTGGTCGGCGTGGTCATCGGTGCCTGGCAGGGCTTCTGGGTCGCCTACGTCGGAGTGCCGGCGTTCATCGTCACGCTGGCCGGCATGTTGCTGTTCCGCGGCGGCAACCAGTTCATCGGCAACGCCGACACGGTGCCGGTCCCGCAGGGCTTCCGCACGATCGGCGCCGGCTTCCTGCCCGAGGTCGGGCCCGACACCGGGTACAACAACCTGACCCTGCTGCTCGGCCTCGCCGCTTGCGTCGCGGTCGTGTGGAGGGAGTGGCGCGCCCGGCAGGTCCGGCAGGAGATGAGCGCGGAACCGACGCCGATGTGGGTCTCCGGCGTGCGCCTCGCCGTGATGGTGGGCGTCATCGTCTTCGCCACGCTGCGCTTCGCCGGCGGCCGGGTCGGCACCAGCCTGCCGGTGTCCGGCATCATCCTGGCCGTCCTCGTGCTCGCCTACTCGTTCTACACCCGCAACACCATCGGCGGCCGGCACATCTACGCCGTCGGCGGCAACGCCCGCGCCGCCGAGCTGTCCGGCGTGAAGCTCCAGCGGGTCAACTTCTTCGTCATGATGAACATGTCCGTCCTCGCCGCGCTCGCCGGCATGATCTTCGTGGCGCGGTCGGCCGCCTCCGGCCCGCAGGACGGACTCAGCTGGGAGCTCGACGCGATCGCGGCCGTGTTCATCGGCGGAGCCGCGGTCTCCGGTGGTCTCGGCACCATCAGCGGCTCGATCATCGGTGGCCTGGTCATGGCCCTCCTCAACAACGGCCTGCAACTCATGGGCGTCGGCTCGGATCTGGTGCAGATCATCAAGGGCCTCGTGCTGCTGCTCGCCGTCGCCCTCGACGTCTACAACAAGAGCCAGGGCCGCTTCTCGGTCATCGGCTCGATCATGCGCCCCTTCCGCCGAGAAGGGCCACCGGTGGCGGCACAGGCCGAATCGCGCGACGAGACCGACAAGGCTCCGGCAGTCGGCTGACGCAACCCACCCACCCGCCGCTGTCGCGGCCGACCCTCCATCCCGCCCAGCCCCATCCTCCCGAAGTACATCAAGAAGGGTTAACCCGAGAATGCGCAATCTTCTTACCAAAGCCGTCGCCGTAGGTGCGGCGGCCATTCTGGCGCTCGGCGCCGCGGCCTGCTCCGGCGGGCGTGAGGGCGGGAGCGGGGGCGACAGCGCCAAGCCGGCCAAGGGCTTCGCGGCGAACTCCCTCATCGGTGTCGCGCTGCCGTCCAAGACGTCGGAGAACTGGGTCCTCGCCGGTGACCTGTTCGTCAGCGGGCTCAAGGAGGCCGGCTTCACGTCCGACGTGCAGTACGCGGGCGCGTCGACCACCGTGGCCGACCAGCAGGCCCAGATCTCCTCCATGATCACCAAGGGCGCGAAGGTCATCGTCATCGGCGCGACCGACGCCGCGCAGCTGTCCACCCAGGTGGCGCAGGCCAAGCAGTCCGGCGCGACCGTCATCGCCTACGACCGGCTCATCACCAACACGCCGGACGTGGACTACTACATCGCGTTCGACAACTTCAAGGTCGGCCAGTTGCAGGGCCAGGCGCTGCTGGACGGCATGAAGGCGAAGAAGGCGACCGGGCCGTGGACCGTCGAACTGTTCTCCGGCTCGCCGGACGACAACAACTCCGGCGTCTTCTTCAACGGCGCGATGGACGTCCTCAAGCCGCTCATCGACAAGGGCGATGTGATCGTCGGGTCCGGCCAGTCCGACGTCAAGCAGACCGCCATCCAGGGCTGGAAGGCCGAGGGCGCGCAGCAGCGCATGGACTCGCTGCTGACCTCGACCTACAGCGGCAAGAAGACCCTCGACGGCGTCCTGTCGCCGAACGACACCCTGGCCCGCGCGATCATCACCTCGATCAAGGGCGCCGGCAAGCCGATCCCGGTCGTCACCGGCCAGGACTCCGAGGTCGAGTCGATCAAGTCCATCATGGCCGGCGAACAGTACTCCACGATCAACAAGGACACCCGCAAGCTCGTGGCGGAGACCGTGAAGATGGTCAAGACCCTGCAGGGTGGCGGCACGCCGGAGATCAACGACTCCAAGACCTACAATAACGGCGTCAAGGTCGTCCCGTCGTACCTGCTCCCGCCGGTCATCGTGACCAAGGCCAACGCGGCCGAGGCCTACGCCAACGACCCGAAGCTGTCCCCGCTCGTCAAGTAACACCCACGGCGGCGTCGCGTGTCCCGGGAGACGTCCCGGGACACGCGACG
>NZ_QNFZ01000966.1 GCF_003313395.1 Nonomuraea lactucae
GTCGGCGCAGCCCGACCCGGGCCCGCGGCCCGATCCAGGCGCCCGGCCCGCGGGCGCGCGGCCCTTCGGCCCAGCGGTGACGGCGGATCCCACCGATCTGGCCCTGCTGCTACGGCTGAAGAAGGCCCTGGAGGAGCTCGCATGAGGTTCTCCCCACTCACCGTCGTCAGGTTGCCCTCGCTGAGAAGGAGGCCACCGATGGAGCTGCGCGATGAGGTGCTCAAGGAGATGGTCCTCCTGCGCGAGCGCACCCCTGACATCAACGGCAGCGTCGCCTGCACGGTCGACGGGCTGCCCGTCGCCTGCGACCTCACCGCGGACAACGGCGACCGGACGGCCGCGCTGACCGCGGCGCTGGTCGCGATGAGCACGCGCATGCTCTCCCTGTCGGGGAGGGGCGACCTCCAGGAGACGCTCATATCAGGCACGGCCGGGTTCGCCGCGTTCTACGCCGCCGGCCCCACGATCGTCCTCACAGTCCTGGCCAGGCCGGGCACGAACCTCGGGCTGCTCAGGCTGGAGGGCAACAAGACGGCGGCCGCCGTGGCCGCCATCGCAGCACGGATCCGATGACCATTCACAGAACGGAGGAAAGGGCATGGCCAGCATGGACGTCTCTCTCAAGGAGATGATGGCGATCGACGGCTCGATCGGGGCGGCTGTCGTCGACCACGGCAGCGGCATGACGCTGGGCGCGCTCGGCGGCTCCAAAGAGCTGGATCTGCAGGTGGCTGGGGCCGGCAACACCGAGGTGGTCAAGGCCAAGCTGCGCACGATGGACTCCCTGGGTCTCAAGGACGCGATCGAGGACGTCCTGATCACGCTCAGCACGCAGTACCACCTCATCCGGCCGATCAGCGGTCGCGGCGGGAAGGGTCTGTTCCTCTACCTCGCGCTCGACCGGGGCAGAGCCAACCTGGCGATGGCCCGCCACCAGCTCAGGGCCATCGAGGAGAAGCTGGACGTGTAGCACGCGTCGCCCGCTGCGACGGGGGCGTCCCCACCAGGGACGCCCCCGTCGCTCGGGCAGATTCTATGTAAAACCTATAGGGAATGTTGACTTAACGGGCGCGCGGCCGTAGCGTCGGAGGGGATCCAGGGGCGGGAGCCTGGGCCGGTCATGAGGAGCGACCATGGCAGAACTCGATCTCACAGCCGACGTGCTCGTCGCGGGGGGCGGCCCGGCGGGCGCCTGGGCCGCGGTCAAGGCCGCCCAGGCGGGCGCCGACGTGGTCCTGGTCGACAAGGGCTACCTGGGCACCAGCGGCGCGACCGCGGCGGCCGGCACGGGAGTCTGGTACGTGCAGCCCGACCCCGCCGCCCGCGAGCAGGCGATGGCATCGCGGGAGGCGCTGGGCGGCCATCTGGCCGACCGCGACTGGATGGCCAGGGTCCTCGACCAGACGTACACGAACATGAACGAGCTCGCGCTGGTGAGCCGCTACCCGTTCCCGGTCGGCGAGGACGGCGCCCAGATCAGGCGCGGGCTGCAGGGGCCGGAGTACATGCGCCGCATGCGGGTGCGGGCCAGGCGTGCCGGGGTGCGCGTGCTCGACCACAGCCCGGTCACCGAGCTGCTCGTCGACTCCGAGGGCGCCGTCGCGGGGGTCGCCGGACACCGCAGGCGGCACGACCAGGACTACCGGGTGCGGGCGGGGGCGGTGGTGCTGGCGACGGGGGGCTGCGCGTTCCTGAGCGGGGCGCTCGGCTGCGACGTCAACACCGGTGACGGCGCGCTGCTCGCCGCCGAGGCGGGGGCCGAGATGTCCGGCATGGAGTTCTCGAACGCGTACGCCATCGCGCCGGAGTTCACCTCGGTGACCAAGACCGCCTTCTACTCGTTCGCCACCTTCTACCACACCGACGGCAGCGTCCTGGAAGGCGCGGGCAGCACCCGCGGCCGCTCGGTGATCGCGCGGGCGCTGCTGTCGGAGCGGGTGTTCTGCCGGCTCGACCAGGCCGACGAACCCGCGCGCAGGGCGATGCGGCTGGCCCAGCCCAACTTCTTCCTGCCCTTCGACCGCCAGGGCATCGACCCGTTCACCGAGCTCTTCCCGGTGACGCTGCTCGCCGAGGGCACCGTGCGCGGCACCGGCGGGATCCGCGTGACCGGCTACGACTGCGCCACGTCCGTGCCCGGCCTGTACGTGGCGGGCGACGCGGCGACCAGGGAGCCCATCTGCGGAGGCTTCACCGGAGGCGGCAGCCACAACGCCGCCTGGGCCATGTCGTCGGGCACGTGGGCCGGGAAGGCGGCGGCCCGCCACGCCCGCACGCTGGGAGGCGCCCACTCCTCCAGCGCCACGAGGCGGTCCGTGCGCGGAGCCGGAGGCGCGGGGCTCCGACCGACCGCCGGCGAGCGGGTGCCGTACCGGGAGGTGGTCGAGGCCGTGCAGCGGGAGGTGCTGCCGTACGAGAAGAACTACCTCCGGCACGGGGCGCGGCTGGAGCCCGCGCTGGCCACGCTCGACGGCGTCTGGGCCGAGGCCAGGCGCGCACTGCACGGCGAGGGGGACGGTGCGGTGCGCGCCAGGTCGGCCGCGGCGATGACGGCGCACGCCCGCTGGATGTACGCCTCCGCGCTGGCCAGGACGGAGAGCCGGGGCATGCACAAGCGGGAGGACTTCCCGCACCAGGACGCGGGCCAGCACCACCGGATCGTCTCCGGCGGGCTCGACGAGGTGTGGGCGACGCCGGAGCTCCGGCTGCGGGCGGCGGTGGCCTCGTGATCGAGATCGTCTCGCGCGAGCGCTGCATCACCTGCGACAAGTGCGTCGAGGTCTGCCCGACCGGCGTCTTCGATCTCGGGCCCGACGGCGTGCCCGTCATCGCTCGACAGGTCGACTGCCAGACCTGCTTCATGTGCGAGGCGTACTGCCCGGCCGACGCGCTGTACGTGGCGCCACAGGCGCACCCCCTGCCGGAAGCTCCGGACGAGGCCGACCTCGCGCGGCGGGGGCTGCTCGGCAGCTACCGCGAACAGATCGGCTGGGGGCACGGCAGGACGCCGGGCGCCCGGCTGGCAATCGGCCCGGCCCTCCCCTCGTCGTCGAACGTCATCATCTCCTGACCTGCTCTTCCAAGGATCTTCACGTCGGGATATGACCGTGGTGAACCGCCGGTCACCCCCCGACTCCCGCGGGAGAACGCATGTACGACGGTCACATGGCGCCGGGGCGGCTCCGCTCACTCGCGCTCGCACTCGGTGGGGCCCTCGCCCTGGTCATCGCCTTACCGGGCGCCGCCTTCGCGGACCCGCCCCCCGCTCTGCCCGCCAACGCCGACGGCCTGGAGCAGACGTTCCAGCCCGCCTACGACTACGACAAGGACGGCTGCTACCCCACCCCCGCCATCGGCCCCGACGGGACCACGGCCCCCGGCCTGAAGCCGGGCGGCGCGCTCAACGGCCGGTGCCGCGACTCCTGGGACCTCGACAACACCAACGGCTACGCGCGGCACAAGTGCGACAACGGCTGGTGCGCCGTCATGTACGCCCTGTACTTCGAGAAGGACCAGTCGACGGCCGGCCCCATCGCGCTGGGACACCGCCATGACTGGGAGCACGTGGTGGTGTGGGTCAGGAACGACCGGGCCGAGTACGTCTCGACCTCCGAACACGGCTCGTTCAGGATCCATCACCGTGACCGCATCCGCTGGGACGGGACGCACCCCAAGATCGTCTACCACAAGGACGGTCTCAGCACGCACACCTTCCGCGCCGCGAACACCAATGACGACCCCCCGGAGAACCACTACGGAACGTGGCAGTTCCCCCGCCTGGTCGGCTGGAACGGCTACCCCGCCGGCATTCGTGACCGGCTGACCCGGGCCGGGTTCGGCAGCGCGGTCTTCGGTCTCAAGGACGACGCGTTCGGCCGGCATCTCGAACGGGCCAAGCCGCCCGGCATCCCCTTCGACCCGCACGCCTGACCGGCGATCCGCCTACGGCGGCGGGTGTGCCCGCCGGCAGCGAGAGCACGGGGAGGATGCGGGAGGTCATGTCCATCGAGACGTACGCCGCACGGGCTCGGTTCAGCGGCGTCGTGTGACCGTCGTGTGACCATGGGGGGATGGCGGACATGATGACGGCCTGGGTGGTGCGACGGCCTGGTCCGGTGGCGACTGGCCCGCTGGAACGCGTGCGGCTACCCGTGCCGGAGCCCGCGCCCGGCGAGGTGCTGATCAAGGTGGAGGTGTGCGCCGTCTGCCGTACCGACCTGCACCTGGCCGAGGGCGACCTGCCTCCCCGGCGGCCGGACACGGTCCCCGGGCACGAGGTGGTCGGGCGGGTCGTGGGGCGCGGCCCGCACGCCGACCGGCTGGCCGACGGCACGCGGGTGGGCGTGGCCTGGCTCCGTTCCACGTGCGGCGCCTGCCGCTACTGCGCGCGCGGGGCCGAGAACCTCTGTCCCGACTCGCGCTACACCGGCTGGGACGCCGACGGCGGCTACGCCGAATACCTGACCGCGCCGCAGGACTACGTCTACCGGCTGCCCGAGGACCGGCCGGCCGACGGGCTGGCCCCGCTGCTGTGCGCGGGCATCATCGGCTACCGGGCCCTGCTGCGCGCCGAGCTGCCTCCGGGCGGGCGGCTGGGCGTGTACGGGTTCGGCGCGTCGGCCCACCTCACCACTCAGGTGGCCATCGCCCGTGGCGCGACGGTCCACGTGCTGACCCGGGCCGCCGACGCGCGGCGGCTCGCCCTGAAGCTGGGGGCGGCCTCGGCCCGCGAGGCGTACGAGGCGCCTCCCGAGCCGCTGGACGGCGCCATCCTGTTCGCGCCGGTGGGCGATCTGGTGCCGGTGGCGCTGGCGGCCCTGGACCGGGGCGGCACCCTGGCCGTGGCCGGGATCCACCTCACCGACATCCCGTCCCTCGTCTACCAGGACCACCTGTTCCAGGAGCGCACGCTGCGCAGCGTCACCGCCAACACCCGCGCCGACGGCGTGGCCCTGCTGGAGCACGCCGCCCGCCATCCCGTGCGCGTGGCCACCGTGCCGTACGCGCTGGACGAGGCAGACCGGGCCCTGGCCGACCTGGCCACCGACCGCGTCACCGGCGCCGCGGTCCTCCACGTGAGCTGACCCCGCCCGCGCGGGTCCCGGGCGAGGGCGCCGGCGGAGTGACTCCGCGCTGGTCTCCGGGTAGTTAGTACGGCGACCATTGATCACGGGAGTTGACCGCCATGCCCATAGCCCCTGTGCCCGCCGAGGTGGACGCCTTCCTCCGGGCCCCGCGCCCGGCGATCGTCGGCACCGTCCGGCCCGACGGCGCCCCGTCCACGACGCCGACCTGGTACGACTGGCAGGACGGTCGTGTGATCTTGAGCATGTCGTCCACCGGCCCGCGCGTCAGGAACCTGCGCGACGACCCCCGGGTGTCGCTGACCGTCCTCGGCGACTCCTGGTACGACCATGTATCCCTGCTCGGCCGGGTCGTCGAGTTCAGGGACGACGCCGACCTGGCCGACCTCGACCGGCTCTCGATCCGCTACTGGGGCAAGCCCTACACCGATCGCGATCTGGTCTGTGTCACCGCGATCGTCCAGGTGGAGCGCTGGCACACCTTCGGCAATCCCACAGGAGCGACACCGACGACGCCCTGACCAGGATCTTCGCCCTTCTGCGGCCACGGCGATGCGAAGCTGAACAGAGATTCACGCTCGTCGACACACCCCTTCGAGCTGCCGTCATGACCTGTTCTCCGTCTGTTCACTTTAGGCGGTTTGTATCTAGGTGCACCTAGAACGGATCTCACTACGGAGAAGGAAACACACCGTGACCAGTGGACAGCGCCGCCTCAGCGCGGTGGCGACGGCCGCCTTCGTTGTGGCTCTTTCCGCCGCGTGCGGCGGCACCAACACCACCAAGCCGCCGGCGGGGGAGGGCACCGCGACGGCATCCCAGGGCGCCGGCGCCGAGCTGGCAGGCCAGGTCAAGGTCGACGGCTCCAGCACGGTGGCCCCCTTGACCAGCGCCGCCGCGGAGTTCTTCTCCGAGCAGCAGCCGAAGGTCAACGTGACCGTCGGCACCTCCGGCACCGGCGGCGGCTTCGAGAAGTTCTGCAACGGCGAGACGGACATCTCCGACGCCTCCCGTCCGATCAAGGACGAGGAGAAGACGGCCTGCGAGGGCAAGGGCATCAAGTACGGCGAGCTCACGGTCGCGACCGACGCGCTCACCGTCGTGGTGAACAAGGACAACACCTGGGCCAAGTGCCTCACCACCGCCCAGCTCAAGAAGATGTGGGAACCCGCCGCCGAGGGCAAGATCACGAGCTGGAAGCAGGTCGACCCCAAGTTCCCGGACGAGCCGCTGAAGCTGTTCGGCGCCGGCACCGACTCGGGCACGTTCGACTACTTCACCGACGAGATCAACGGTGAGGAGGGCGCGAGCCGCAAGGACTACAGCCCGAGCGAGGACGACAACGTCACGGTCCAGGGCGTCGCGGGCTCCAAGGGCGGCCTCGGCTACTTCGGCTTCACCTACTTCGAGGAGAACGCGGCCAAGCTGAAGGCCGTGGAGATCGACTCGGGCAGCGGCTGCGTCGCTCCGAGTGTGGAGACCGCGCAGAGCGGCAAGTACACCCCGCTCTCCCGCCCGCTGTTCGTCTACCCGTCGGCCGCCGCGGTCAAGAGGCCGGAGGTCGCCGCCTTCCTCGACTACTACGTCACCAACGTCGGCAAGATCGCCGCGGACGCGAAGTTCATCCCGCTGAACTCCGAGCAGGAGGGCAAGCTCAAGACCGACCTCGCCACCCTCAAGTCGCAGGCGGGCTGATGGCAGCCGCCCACTCCGCGACCGCGCCCGGGACCCGCAAGTCCCTGGCGCGGTCGCGTCCGCGTTATGGCGAGCAGGTCATCAAGGCGGTCCTCCTGCTGGCCGCCCTGCTGTCCATCGCCACCACGCTCGGCATCGTGGTGTCGCTGCTGGAACCCACGATCATGTTCTTCGG
This sequence comes from Nonomuraea lactucae, assembly GCF_003313395.1. Taxonomy (GTDB): domain Bacteria; phylum Actinomycetota; class Actinomycetes; order Streptosporangiales; family Streptosporangiaceae; genus Nonomuraea; species Nonomuraea lactucae. The sequence continues at coordinate 6,955 of NZ_QNFZ01000966.1, forward strand.
CGAGGTCAGCCCGGTGGAGTTCTTCACCTCCACCAACTGGGGACCGCTGTTCGAGCCTCCCCACTACGGCGTGCTGCCCCTCGTCAGCGCGACCCTGATCACGACCGGGATCGCGATCGTGGTGGCGGTGCCGCTGGGCCTGGGCGCCGCCATCTACCTGTCGGAGTACGCCAGGCCGCGGGTCAGGAAGTTCTTCAAGCCGGTGCTGGAGGTGCTCGCGGGCATCCCGACCGTGGTCTTCGGCTTCTTCGCGCTGAGCTTCGTCACCCCGCTGCTGCGCGGCATCCTGCCGTTCGAGATCGAGATCTTCAACGCCCTGTGCGCGGGCCTCGTCGTCGGCTTCATGATCATCCCAATCGTCGCCTCGCTGTCGGAGGACGCGATGACGGCGGTGCCCAACGGGCTGCGCGAGGGCTCGTACGCGCTGGGCGCCTCCAAGATGACCACGTCCATCCGCGTGGTGCTGCCCGCGGCGTTCTCCGGCATCGTCGCGGCCGTGATCCTCGCGATCTCGCGCGGCGCGGGCGAGACGATGATCGTCTACATCGCCGGTGGCGGTCAGCCGAACTTCACCTTCGATCTGGGCAAGGCGATGCAGACCATGGCCGCGTTCATCGCCCAGGCCGGGTCCGGCGACGTGCCGATCGGCACCGTCGACTACAACACCATCTTCGCGGTCGGCTCGCTGCTCTTCGTGATGACGTTCGCGATGAACTACGTCAGCGTCCGCCTGGTGCGTAAGTATCGTGAGGTGTACGAGTAAATGGCCGTTCTCTCGACCCCGCGCTCGGCCGTCCAGCTGGCGGGCAAGGGCGCGCCGCTCAAGGAGCACCTCTTCCGGATCGCGCTGCTCGCGAGCCTGGCGATCGCATTCGTCTTCCTCGTCGCCCTGCTCTCGTACGTGCTCGTGGAGGGCTGGCCCCGGCTCGACGCGCGCCTGTGGGAGAACATGCCGTCGATCCGCAATCCGGAGATCGCCGGTGCGCAGTCGGCCATCACGGGCACGCTCTGGGTCATCTCGCTGACCGCGGTCTTCACGCTGCCGACAGGCATCGCCGCGGCCATCTACCTGGAGGAGTACGCCGACAAGACCCGCTGGTACAACCGGGTCATCGAGATCAACATCCAGAACCTCGCGGCGATCCCGTCGATCGTCTACGGCATCCTGGGCCTCGGCATCATCGCCCGCACGCTGGGCCTCGGGTTCAGCGTGATCAGCGCCTCGCTCACCCTGGCGCTCCTGGTGCTGCCGATCGTGATCATCGCCTCGCGCGAGGCGATCCGCGCGGTGCCGCCGTCGATCCGCGAGGGCTCGCTCGCGCTGGGCGCGACGCAGTGGCAGACCATCTCCCGCCAGGTGCTGCCCGCCTCGATCCCCGGCATCGCGACCGGCTCGATCCTGGCCCTCTCCCGGGCGATCGGCGAGGCCGCCCCGCTGCTCATGCTGGGCGCGGTGTCCTTCATCCGGTTCAACCCGGACGGGGTCTTCGCCAGCTACACGGTCCTGCCGATCCAGATCTTCAACTGGATCTCCCAGTCGCGCGAGGGATTCCACATCCTGGCCGCGGCGGCGATCGTCATCCTGCTGGTGATCCTGCTGCTGATGAACTCCGTCGCCATCTGGCTCCGAAACCGCTACCAGAAGCGCTGGTGAGGAATGACTGAGATAGGAACGTCCATGCCGGAAATCACGGTCCGTGGTCCCCAGGCGCCGCGCAACATCGAATCCCTGGACCCCGTCTTCACCGTCGCGAACCTCAGCGTCTTCTACGGCGACTACGAGGCGGTGCGCGAGGTGGACATGCTGATCGCCAACCGCGAGATCACCGCGATGATCGGCCCCTCCGGCTGCGGCAAGAGCACCGTGCTGCGCTGCTTCAACCGGATGAACGACCTCATCCCCGGCGCCCGCGCCGCCGGCACGATCATGTACCACGGCGAGGACCTCTACGGCGACCACGTCGACCCGATCGAGGTGCGGCGGCGCATCGGCATGGTCTTCCAGAAGCCCAACCCCTTCCCCAAGTCGATCTACGACAACATCGCCTACGGCCCCAAGGTCAACGGCATGAAGGGCAAGATGGACGACATCGTCGAGCAGGCGCTGACCAAGGCGGCGCTGTGGGACGAGGTCAAGGACAAGCTGAAGCAGAACGCCCTGTCCCTCTCCGGCGGCCAGCAGCAGCGCCTGTGCATCGCCCGCGCCATCGCGGTCAAGCCCGAGGTCATCCTCATGGACGAGCCCTGCTCGGCCCTCGACCCGATCGCCACCACCAAGATCGAGGACCTGATGCAGGAGCTGGCGCACGACTACACGATCGTGATCGTCACCCACAACATGCAGCAGGCCGCGCGGGTCTCCCACCGCACCGCCTTCTTCACCGCCGACGTGGACGAGGCGGGAGTGCGGCACGGCCGCCTGGTCGAGTTCGACGAGACCAGCCGCATCTTCACCAACCCGTCCGACAAGCGCACCGAGGATTACATCACCGGGCGCTTCGGGTGACTCGACTCTGCAGAGGAGGACCGGGGTGATCCGGTCGCAGGCAACACTCGAGGGGGACGAGGACGCCCGGAGCGGCCAAAGTCCGGCACGCGCCCGGCAGGCCGCGCCGGGCGTGCCCGTGCTGCTGGTGGCCGATCCCGACAGCGCGGGGGTGCAGGAGCTCACCGAGGCGCTGGACCGGGAGGGCGTCAACGTGACGGGAGTCGCCGACGGCGCCCAGGCGCTCATCCAGGCCGGGGCGCTGCAGCCGGACGTGGTGCTGGTCAGCGCCACCATCCCACTCATCGGCGCCGTGGACTTCGTCCGGGCGCTGCGGGCCAGCCGGACGATGCCGGTGCTGCTCGGGGTGGGTGAAGGGCACGCCGAGCTGGCCGTCCAGGCGCTCGCGGCGGGGGCGACCGCGTGCGTCGCGCGGCCGTACCGGGTTCACGAGCTGTTGCCGCTGGTCCAGGCGAGCGCGGGGGGCGAGGCAGGCGCCAGGCCCCTCGTGATAGGGAACGTGGAGCTCGACGTGAACGCCTACCAGGTGCGCGTGGGCGGCGAGGCCGTGCACCTGCCGCTGCGCGAGTTCGAGCTGCTGCTCTTCCTGATGCGCAACACCGACCGGACGGTCACCCGCGAGCAGATCATGCGGCACGTCTGGCACGCCTCGGGCGACTCCGTCGCCACCAACACGATCGCCGTGCACGTCAAGCGGCTCCGCGCGCGGCTCGGCGACACGGATGACACGATGATCCAGACGGTCCGGGGTGTCGGATACCGGCTGGTTTCGCCGGAGAATCGATAAGCTCTCACCGATGAGCGAGCACGACCCCGCGGACGACCGGTCCGCACCCGGCTCCTCGGGCCGGGCGGGCGGGTCCGTGCGCGAGGTGGCACTGATCTTCCTGAAACTCGGCACGATCGCGTTCGGCGGCCCGGCCGCGCACACCGCGATGATGCGCGACGAGCTGGTACGCCGCCGAGGCTGGGTCAGCGACCAGCGGTTCGCGGACCTGATGGGCGCCACCAACCTCATCCCCGGCCCCAACTCCACCGAACTCGCCATCCACCTGGGCTACGACCGGGCCCGGTGGCGCGGCCTGCTGGCCGCCGGGATCTGCTTCATCCTGCCCGCCGCGCTCATCGTGACCGCGCTCGCCTGGGCGTACGTGACCTACGGGCACACACCCGCGGTCGAGGGCATCCTGTACGGCATCGTGCCGGCGGTGATCGCGATCATCGCGTCCGCGCTGCTCGGCCTGCTGCGCACCGTGGTCAAGAACGTGTGGCTCGGCGCGCTGGCCGCCGCCGCGCTGGCCGCGTACCTGCTGGGGGTGAACGAGCTGCTCGTGCTGGCCGCGGGCGCCCTGCTGGCCGCCGGCGCCCGGCTGGTCCGCCACC
>NZ_QNFZ01000967.1 GCF_003313395.1 Nonomuraea lactucae
CCACGTCGCGCCTGGCGGCGGCGTGCAGCTCGGCCCCGCTCGGGCCCCTGGTGAGCTCGGCGCCCGCCGCTCTGGCCGCCACGGCGGCGGTCACCGCGCAGACGAGCGTCAGCGCGGAGGCCACCACGAGGGCGGGCCAGCAGGGGCGGGCGATGTCCACGGCACCGACCTTAATGCGGGCGAGCCGGTGCCATCCCAGAAAACCGGACCCGGGACGAAACCGGATTCGGTGGGCTCAATAGGTGGGCAGGCTGGGGTCGACGGTCTTGATCCAGCTCAGCACCCCGCCGCCGACGTGCACGGCGTCGGAGAACCCGGCGTTCTTGACGACGGCCAGGGCCTCGGCCGAGCGCGCGCCCGACTTGCAGTGGAGCACGATGCGCTTGTCCTGCGGCAGCCTCTCCAGGGCCGAGCCGTTGAGGAACTCACCCTTGGGGATCAGCGTGCTGCCGGGGATGGAGACGATCTCGTACTCGTTGGGCTCGCGGACGTCGACGAGGAAGATGTCGTCGCCGTCGTCCTGCATGGCCTTGAGCTCCCCCGCGGTGATCGTGGAGCCGCTGGCCGCCTGCGCGGCCTCGTCGGAGATCGTGCCGCAGAACGCCTCGTAGTCGTCGAGCAGCTCGGTGACCGTCGGGTTCTTGCCGCACAGCACGCACTCGGGGTCCTTGCGGACCTTGACGTCGCGGTATCTCATCTCCAGGGCGTCGTAGATCATCAGGCGCCCGACCAGCGGGTCGCCGATGCCCGTGAGCAGCTTGATGGCCTCGTTGACCTGGACGGAGCCGATGGACGCGCACAGCACGCCGAGCACGCCGCCCTCGGCGCACGAGGGCACCATCCCGGGAGGCGGGGGCTCGGGGTAGAGGCAGCGGTAGCACGGGCCGTGCTCGGCCCAGAACACGCTCGCCTGGCCGTCGAAGCGGTAGATCGAGCCCCAGACGTACGGCTTGCCGAGCAGCACGGCCGCGTCGTTGACCATGTAGCGGGTGGCGAAGTTGTCGGTGCCGTCGACGATGAGGTCGTAGCCGGAGAAGATCTCCATGACGTTGTCGACGGACAGCGCGGTGTTGTGGATGACCACGTTCACGAGAGGGTTGATCTCGCGGACGGTCGCCGCGGCGCTCTCGGCCTTCGGCCGGCCCACGTCGGACTGGCCGTGGATGATCTGGCGCTGCAGGTTGGACTCGTCGACGACGTCGAAGTCGATGACGCCGAGCGTCCCGACGCCCGCCGCCGCGAGGTACATCAGCGCCGGCGAGCCCAGGCCGCCGGCGCCCACGCAGAGCACCTTGGCGTTCTTCAGCCGCTTCTGCCCGGCCATCCCCACGTCGGGGATGATCAGGTGGCGCGAGTAGCGGCGCACTTCGTCGACGGTCAGCTCGGCGGCCGGCTCGACCAGCGGTGGCAAGGACACGTTCTACGCTCCCGTTTCAGGGGTACCCATCTGTGATTGAAACCTAGCCGCCGAGTGGGGCATTCCCGAATCGCGCCTCGGCGATGAGACGGCGCGCCTCGGCGGCCACGACGCGGGGCATCTCCATCATCGCCACGTGCCCCGCCCGCGGCAGGAGCACGAGCCTGACCTGCGCGAACGTACGGCCTGCCTTGGCGGCCATGGCGGGTCGCACCAGCCGGTCGTGCCGGCCGTGGATGATCAGGGTGGGGGCCTTGACCCGGGCGGCCTGGCGCCACAGGTTGTCCTCGCCGCGCCGGAAGTACTCCGCCACGATGCCCCGCGCGGAGCCGATCATCGCCGGGCCCGCGTGCGGCAGGCCGTCGCGCCTGCGCAGTTCCTCGACCGCGTCGCGCAGCCGTACCGGGTGAACCGCGGCCATGTCGGCCCAGACCATCGCGAAGGAGGCGTTGATGCGGTGCTCGGCGGAGAGGAGCCGGAACTTGGCCGCCATCCACTCCCCGAGGCGTGGCATGGCCGCGGCGGCGATGCGGACCGGGCCGTACCTGGGCCGCAGGTCGGGCAGCGCCGGCGAGATGAGCGTCAGCGAGCGCACCAGGTCGGGGCGCTCGGCGGCGGCCCTGACGGAGACCGCGCCGCCCATCGAGTTGCCGAACAGGTGGGCCGGGCCGGTCTCCTCCAGCAGGCCGATCACGGCGCGGGCGTGCCCGGCGACGGTGTAGTCGCCGTCGGCCGGCGCGGGCGAGAACCCGGCCCCCGGCAGGTCGAGTGCGTGGCCGGTGACGACGCCCTTGAGCTCGTCCATCAGGTCGGTCCAGTTGGTGGCGGATCCGGCCAGCCCGTGCACGAACACGGCCTGTTCCGCAGCCTCGCCGGGGGTGGATCTGACGTGCACCGAGCCCACCATGCGTCCTGGCCAGTGCGAGATCGGCTCTGCTGCCATGCGCCCTCCTCCTCGCTCACTCCACCATAGCCAGCCCTCCCACCAAATCCCACCATCCACGACATATGCGACTTACGCCCATTTATGTGGACGTTATGTGACTTATGCGGTCGGCGAGGGGTCGCTGATAGCCCGGGGCAAAGTGGACATATCCTGTCAATTCATTTCATAAATGCTTAATGAGAGCAATGAGAGCGTTAGTGTATAGCAAAAGGCCCCGACTCCCGTTTGCGGCGCCCGCCCGCCGGAAATGAAAAGCCTCGGATGACGCTTTTAACCGCCATCCGCGATATTTCCGTTCGCTCCGGAAATATCGAGAACCAGGGCAACCGATCCTTTAGGGGGGAATTCAATGCCCACGTTCAAGAGTGTAATCGCAGGACTCGCACTGGCCACCGGCATGACCGGCGGCGTCGTCGGCCTCGGCGCGCTGACCACCGCGTCGGCCGCCGGCGCCACCACCGCCGGCGCGGCCACCTCGGTCGCGGGCTTCTCCACGGGGGGCTGCGGCTGGCGTCGCTGCTGGGGTGGCTGGGGTGGCCGCCGCGGCCACCACGGCCGTCAGAGGGTGAAGGTCCACATCCACATCCACAACAACAACACGAACGACAACGACAACGACGCTGACGCGGACGCTGTCGCGGTCAACGTGCCGAACCGCGACTGGCGCGGCAACAGCGGCCCGTTTGCGCTCGGTGAGTGATCCGGTAGGCGCTCCACCTGAGCCTCCGGATGGCCGGATGGGTGGCCATGCGGCCGCGTGACCGGTCTCGGTGAGCCTCGCTCACGCCTGAGTGCCTGTGTTCACGGGGGTCGTCGTTTTACCGAGACGAGCGACGACCCCACCGGACGCAGGCACTCGCGATATCAGCCGAAAAACCCGCGCCTGGACCGGGGACAATGTTCCGGGGCATATTTTCCGCGCGTTCGGCGTCCGACGCCGGAGCGTTTTTTCGCGCCATTCCCGAGGCGGAGAACAGAACGCACGGGTGGCGCGTTCGGTCACCATTCTTGGGGAGAGAACAATGGCCAAGTACAAGCACGCGATCGCGGGCGTCGCGGTCGCCACGGCACTGACCGGCGGAGCCGTCGCCCTCGCCGGCGCCACCAGCGCAGCCACCACGCCTACCGCCTCGACCGGCTTCAGCGCGGGCGGCGGCGCCTGCGGCGCCGGCTGGGGCTTCCGGTGCTGGGGCGGTCGTGGTCACCACGGCGGCCACGGCCGCCAGAGGGTGAAGCTCCGCATCCACCTGCACAACAACAACACGAACGACAACGACAACGACGCCGACGCGGACGCGGTCGCGGTGAACGTCAAGCCGCGGCCCACCGCCACCGTCACCACCGTCGGGCCCGTTCAGTAGGCCGCCCGACCCGGTGAACGGACACCGGGGGCGGGACCGAGTGCCTGTTCGCCGGGGTCGTCATACGCGACGATCCCGGCGGACGCGCGTTCCGCCGCCCGCGACCTCACGCGATGCCCGTGCGGTCGCGACGGTGCGCTCAGGCCGACTTGCGGGGCCTGCGCTTGGGCGCGGCCTTCTCCTCGCGGCCCTTGCCGCCCGCGGCCCCGGCCTTCTCCCCGGTCCTGCCCCCCGCCGCCTTCGACGACCTGGCCGCCTTCCGGCCCTTGGCGGGTTCCCCCTCGCGCTCCCGCTTGGCCGCCTCCACGCTGGCCCGCAGCGCGGCCATGAGGTCGACGGCCGGACCGCCCTCCTCCTCGACCTCCGGCGGCGCGATGACCTCCTTGCCCGCCACCTTCGCCTCGATCACCTGCTGCAGCGCCTCGCGGTAGGCGTCGTGGTGCTCCGTCGGGTCGAAGTCGGCCTCCATCGTGGTGATCAGCGACTCGGCCATCTTGAGCTCCTGCGGCCGTACCTCGATGTCCTCCTCCAGGAACTCGAAGTCAGGCCGGCGGATCTCGTCCGGCCAGAGCATGGTCTCCAGCACGAACACGCCGTCGCGCACCCGCAGCGTGGCGAGCGACTCGCGCTGCCGCAGCGCCACCTTGACGACCGCGACCTGCCCCGAGCTCTCCAGCGCGTCGCGCAGCAGCACGTACGACTTCGCGCCCTGGGCATCAGGTTCCAGGTAGTAGGACTTGGCGAAGTAGATGGGGTCGATCTGCTCGGCCGGGGTGAACTGGAGCACGTCGATCCGGCGTGACGTGCTCAGCGGCAGGTCCTCGAAGTCCTCGTCGGTGAGCACGACGATCTCACCGGTGGGCAGTTCGTAGCCCTTGGCGATGTCGGAATAGGGGACCTCCTCGCCATCCAGGGTGCAGACGCGCTTGTAGCGGATCCGGCCGCCGTCCTCGCGGTGGACCTGGTGGAAGGTGACGTCCTTCTGCTCGGTCGCCGAATACAGCTTGACCGGGATCGTGACCAGCCCAAAGGAGATCGCACCCTTCCAGATGCTGCGCATGGGCACTCCTCAGCGGTAGCGGGCGGCTCACCAATGGGCACATACCCGTCATGGGGCAAGCAATGCCATACCCGATGCCGTACCCAATCGAACCAATGCTGGCCGTACCTGGGGAACTCCCGCTCGACCGGGAGAGCTACGGCCTGGAGGTGAAGTGGGACGGCATCCGGGCGCTCGTGCACCTCGACGGCGGGCTGAAGGTCACGGGACGGCACGGAGCCGAGTACACCCGGCGCTACCCCGAGATCGCCGGGTTCGGCGTGCGGAACGCCGTCATCGACGGCGAGGTGGTCGCCCTGGACGCGGGCGGGCGGCCCAGCTTCGAGCGGCTGCAGCGGCGGATGCACCTCACCGACCCCGAGCCCGTCATGGTCAACCTCTACCCGATCACATACGTGCCGTTCGACCTGCTCTACCTGGACGGCATGCCGCTCCTCGACCTGCCGTACCGGGATCGGCGCAGCCTCCTCGACGAGCTCGACATCGGCGCCCCGCCGTACTTCCCCGGCGGGTCCGACCTGCTCACGGCCACGCACGCGCAGGGGCTCGAAGGGGTGGTCGCCAAGCGGCTGGACTCCCCGTACCGGCCGGGCACGCGCTCGCCGTGGTGGGTCAAGGTCAAGAACCTGACCACCAGGGACGTGGTGATCGGCGGCTGGAAGCCCGGCAGGGGCCGCAGAGCTGGCGGCATCGGCTCACTGCTCATGGGGGTGTTCACGGACGAGGGCCTGACGTACGTCGGGCACGTGGGGACCGGGTTCACCGACGCCGCGCTCGACGAACTCCAGGAGGCGCTGCGCCCGCTGGAGATCGCGCACAGCCCGTTCCGCGACCCGGTGCCCTGGCGCAACCGCTGGGTTAGACCGGATCTCGTCGGGGAGGTGGCCTACACGAAGTGGACCCACGAGCAGCGGCTACGCCACCCGGTGTGGCGCGGCCTGCGCCCGGACAAGATCCCCTCGGAGGTCATCCTGTGACGCGGACGAGCAGGAAGGTCCCGGTCAGGGTCGACGGCCGCGAGCTGGTCCTGACCAACCTCGACAAGGTGCTCTATCCCGAGGTGGGCTTCACCAAGGCCGAGGTGATCGACTACTACACCCGCGCGGCGCCCGTCCTGCTGCCGCACCTGCGGGGCAGGCCGCTGACCGTCAAGCGCTACCCGGACGGCGTCGGCGGCATGTTCTTCTTCGAGAAGAACGCCCCACGGCACACCCCGAGCTGGGTCAGGCGGGTCAGGCTCCCGGTCCCCGGCAGCACCAAGAACCGCGAGACCATCGACTTCGCCGTCATCGACGACCTGCCGACCCTGGCCTACTACGCCAACCTGGCCGCCCTGGAGCTGCACGTCCCGCAGTGGCGGGTCTCCCCCGAGGACGAGCCGCTGCCGCCCGACACGCTCGTCTTCGACCTCGATCCCGGCCCGCCCGCGACCGTCGTCGAGTGCTGCGAGGTGGCCCTCATGCTCCGCGACCTGCTGCGGGAGGAAGGGCTCACCGTGCGGCCCAAGACCAGCGGCAACAAGGGCATGCAGCTGTACGCCGACTGGGACTGCCGGGAGGAGCCCTCGGCGTACGCCAAGAGGATCGCCCGGTTGCTGGAGAAGGAGCGCCCCCGGCAGGTGGTCAGCGTGATGGCCAAGAAGGTCCGCCCGGGCAAGGTCTTCATCGACTGGAGCCAGAACAACCCGGCCAAGACCACGGTGGCGCCCTACTCTCTGCGCGCCGCGTCACGACCGAGCGTGTCGACGCCGCTGCTCTGGGAGGAGGTCGAGAACTGCGAACGGGCCGAGGACCTCGTGTTCACGGCGCCGGACGTGATCGCCAGGGTGGAGGAACACGGCGATCTTTTCGCGCGGGCGTAGTCTGGTGCCGTCCGCATCTACAAGGAGACCGCACATGTCGGAGATGGACACGCGAGGAGACGACGTCTCTCTCGACGTGGGAGAGCTCTCGATCGAGGCCCCCGAAGCCGACGCCGCCGAGCAGCAGCGGCAGGTGCAGGAGGAGCGCGGCCTGCGGGGAGTCGTCCCCTTCGAAGCCGATCCCGCCGACGCGGCGGACCAGGAGAGGGTGGTCGACCTCGATGACGACGACTACCGGTGAAGCGGCGTGACCACGACCATCGGCGAGGCGACGCCTGTCCTTGGGGCGGCGCCGACCCGCCCGTCTATCGGTGAGGGGCGTTGACCCGCCCGTAGGATGTGCGCACGAAGCGCTCTGAGAGACTCATGGGAGACCGCGTGACCGCAACCCCGGACGCCAAGCCCCGGGGCACCCGGCTGCCCCGACTCGCCCGCCGCCGGCAGCTGCTCAGCGCCGCGCAGGAAGTGTTCGTCGAGAACGGCTACCACGCGGCCGCCATGGACGAGATCGCCGACCGGGCAGGAGTCAGCAAGCCGGTGCTCTACCAGCACTTCCCCGGCAAGCTGGAGCTCTACCTGGCGCTGCTCGACCTGCACGTCGACGACATGGTCAACCGCTGCCGCGAGGCCCTCGCCTCCACCAACGAGAACAAACTGCGGGTGCAGGCGACGTTCAGCGCGTTCTTCGACTTTGTCTCCACCCAGGGCGAGGCCTTCCGGCTCGTGTTCGAGACCGACCTGCGCAACGTCGCGCCGGTGCGGCAGCGCGTGGAGCGGTCCCTGCGCGAGTGCGCGGAGATGGTCAGCGCGGTGATCCAGGAGGACACGGGCTGCACCAGCGACGAGGCCCATCTGCTCGGGGTGGGCCTGGTGGGCATGGCCGAGGTCAGCGCCCGCTACTGGGTCACCACGCACGGCTCGATCCCCAAGGACGCGGCCGAGCAGCTCATGGCCCGGCTCGCCTGGCGCGGCATCAGCGGTTTTCCGCGTACGGCGTAACCCGTTCGCTGCGCGCGATCACCAACCCTTTCCGGCCGCTCAGGGGTGACCATAGGAGGTGCCGGCCCCCGTCGGGCGACGGCTCGAAGCAGCCGCGACCACAGGCACGAAAGGGAGCACGATGGAAGTCAAGATCGGTGTGCGGTCCGTCCACCGCGAGCTCGTCGTCGAGACCGACCTGTCCTCCGAGCAGGTCGAGGAGGAGATCCGCAAGGCCCTGGCCGCCGATCGTGGCGTGTTCGCCATCACAGACGTGAAGGGCAGGCGAGTCGTGGTGCCGGTCGCCTCGCTCGGCTTCATCGAGATCGGCGAGGACGAGCCAAGGCCGGTCGGCTTCGGCGGCACCCTCTGACCCCGTGCCGGGTCGGCCCCGTCCCGGTGCGGAGGCCGGTCAGGCACACCCCGCGCAGCCCCGGACGGGCCGGGCCCGCATGTCACGCGCCCCCATGGACCCGAACGTGATCACGGGCCAGACGTGATCATGGGCCCGGACGGGACCGGGACGGACGAGACCACGGACCCGGCGGGGCCGAGCCGGGCGGGGGCCCGTGTCGCGCGCAGTCGTGGAGCCTGGCGGCGGCGGTCTCACAGCGTGCCCTGGAGCGCCTTGGGACCCCTCCAGGATCCTCCGGGGGCTCCCCTCGACGCGCGGGCACTGGCGGCCACTGGCGGCCACTGGCGGCCACTGGCGGTCGCCACGGGCGGGCGGCCCGCAACAGGCCCGGCAGCCGCGGTCGCCTACAGGCCCAGCGCGGTCATTCGCTTGCCGTGCGCCTCCGTCAGCCGGGCGAACATCCGCGAGATCTCCGCCTGGTCGTCGGCCCCTGCCTCCACCAGCATCCGCGCCAGCTCCGGCCGGGCCGCCGCCACCCGCTGGCCCTGACTGAGCGCCTCACCCACCAGGCGGCGGGCCCAGAGTGCCAGCCGGCCGGTGGCGACCGGGTCGGCCTCCAGCGCGGCCCGGACCCGTTCCACCACGAACTCCGAACGCCCCTCGTCCGCCAGCACCACGTCCACCAGCTTCGCGATCGGCGGGTCGATGCGCCTGGCCGCCTCGCGGTAGAAGTCGAACGCGATGCCCTCCCCCACGTAAGCCTTGACCAGCGCCTGCAACCAGTCGCCCGGCGCGGTCTGGGTGTGCCAGGCGTCCAGCGCGTCGACGAACGGCGCCATGGCCCGCTCCGGATCGGCCCCGAGCTCGGTGAGCTGGTCGCGCAGCAGCCGGAAGTGCCCGTACTCGGCCACCGCGAGCTCGCTGAGCGCGGCCCGATCGGCGAGGGAGGGCGCCAGCGACGTGGCGTCCTCGGTCATCCGTGCGAAGGCGCTGAGCTCGGCGTAGGCCAGCACGCCGAGCAGGTCGACCACACCAGGAGAGTCCTTCATGGAAGGCAGCGTACTTCGCGAAAATCTCGGGAACATCCATAAGCTCGGTCGACGTTGTGGTATCGAGTACACTGCTCTGTGAAAGTGCGACCGCTCTGTGTTAATTCGGGGAATCTCCCCGATAACCCCCCGCTCCCCGGGTCTGCGGTCGCTGATGACGCGAGAGGGCTGGCTCTACCGCGAGGACCCAGGCACGGGGTGTTTTCCGCCCGTCGGTCCCGGCAGGCCCGCCTTCATTTGAGACTGAGGCAGGCCACGCTGACGACTTTCCGAGACCTCGGAGTCACTCCAGAGATCGCCGATGCCCTCGAGACCGAGGGCATCGTCACACCGTTCCCGATCCAAGAAATGGCGCTCCCCCTCGCACTGAGCGGCCAGGACCTGATCGGCCAGGCCCGTACGGGCACCGGCAAGACCTACGCGTTCGGCATCGCGATGCTCCAGAGCATCGGCAAGCCGCGCAAGAACCGCAAGAAGCCACGCGGGCTCGTCGTCGTGCCCACCCGCGAGCTGGCAGTCCAGGTCAGCGAGGACCTGGTCACCGCCGCCGGCAAGCTCGGCTCCCGGGTGCTCACCGTGTACGGCGGGCGGGCGTACGAGCCGCAGATCGAGGCGCTCAAGGCCGGTGTCGACGTGATCGTCGGCACCCCCGGCCGCCTGCTCGACCTGGTCAAGCAGAAGCACCTCGACCTCGGGCAGGTCACCTCGCTCGTGCTCGACGAGGCCGACCGCATGCTCGACCTCGGCTTCCTGCCCGACATCGAGCGGATCTTCAAGCTGATCCCGGAGCAACGGCAGACGATGCTCTTCTCGGCCACCATGCCGGGTGAGATCGTCGCGCTGTCGCGCAAATACCTCAACCGCCCGACCCACGTGCGGGCGGAGCACGACAGCGGCGAGGGCGAGGCCACCCCGCAGGTCCGCCAGCTCGTGTGGCGCGCCCACCGGATGGACAAGATCGAGATCCTCGCCAGGATGCTCCAGGCCGAGGGCCGCGGGCTCACCATGGTCTTCTGCGAGACCAAGCGGGCCTGCGACATGGTCGCCGAGCAGCTCGACACCCGGGGCTTCGCGGTCGCGGCCGTCCACGGTGACCTCGGGCAGGGCCAGCGCGAGCAGGCGCTCCGCGCGTTCCGCAACGGCAAGATCGACGTGCTGGTCGCCACCGACGTGGCGGCCCGTGGCATCGACATCGACGACGTCACCCACGTGGTCAACTACGACTGCCCCACCGACGACAAGACCTACGTGCACCGCATCGGCCGCACCGGCCGGGCCGGGCGCACGGGCATCGCGGTCACGTTCGTGGAGTGGGAGGAGCTGACCCGCTGGAAGATGATCAATCAGATGCTCGGGCTCGACTTCGCCGAGCCGGAGGAGACCTACTCCACCTCCCCGCACGTCTACACCGAGCTGGGCATCCCCGAGGGCACCAAGGGCGTGCTACCCCACGCCAGCCGCTCGCGCGCCGGGCTGTCGGCCGAGCGGATCGAGGACCTGGGCGAGACCGGCAGGTCGCGCACTCGGGGACGCCGCCGCGACGAACGCGAGGAGCGTCCCGCCCGCACGCCGCGCCAGCGTCGCCGCACCCGCGGCGGCAAGCTCGCCCAGGAGGGCACAGCACTCGTGGAGACGCCGGAGGTCGAGCTCGTGGACAGCCAGTCGCACCGGAGCGGGCAGACGCCCGCCATCAACTCGGCGGACGTCTCCGCAGGCATCTCGGCAGGCATCTCGGCGGATGATGTCTCGGCAGGCACTTCGGCGGACGTCCCGATGGATGTTCCGGCGCAAGCCTCGGCGGGTGTCTCCGCTGGTGTCCCGGCGGGTGTCTCGGGGGGCATCGCGGCGGACGAGGTGGCGAAGGCGGCCGCCACGCCGCGTCGCCGCACCCGCCGCGCCGCCGCCGAGCCGATGACCGCGTC
>NZ_QNFZ01000968.1 GCF_003313395.1 Nonomuraea lactucae
GGCGCAGCGCGCCGCCCGCCAGGCTCCCCGTCATCGCGCCCGCCTCACGCCCGCGCCCCGGGCCGGTCCCGCGAGGAGGCCCTGAGCAGGCTCTCCACGGGGATCACGACCGGAGGCGGCGCGCTCTGCTCGATCTCGACCTCGACCCGGTCGATCTCCGGTGCGGCGTCGCGGACCGCCTCCTCCAGGGCCGACCGCAACGTCCGCGCGGACGACCCGCAGCCCTCGCGCGGGCGCCGCACCAGCAGGCGGACGACGTCGTCCTCGACCGCCAGGACCTCCACGCCCGCCCCGTCGAGCCGCCCCGCCGTCTGTCCTGCCATCTGTCCTGCCGTCTGTCCTGCCGTCTGCCCCAACGTCTGCCCCAACGTGCGCTCGACGGCCTGCTCCACGCGGGTGCGCGCGTCGAGCGGGTGCAGGCCATGCAGCAGCAGCAGGTGCGAGACCAGCTCGTCGGACGCCACCCGCTCCGGCAGCCCGCCGCCCGCGGCCGACACCACGGCCATCACGCGCGACAGCGCCTCGCCGTACAGGTCGAGCAGCGTCTCGGCGAGCTCGACGGCCCGCGGGCCGGCGTCGTCGTCCAGCAGGGCCTCGATCCTGCGCATCCGCTCGGCCAGGTCGTCGTCGTTCACGGCGGCCTACCCGGACAGGCTCGTGCCGAGCGTGGGGGAGTGCACCTGCTTGAGCACCCTCCCGCCGCCGAGGTACATGTGGACGCCGCAGGGCAGGCAGGGGTCGAAGCTGCGGACGGTCCGCATGATGTCGATGCCCTTGAACCCGTCGGGACCGTTCTCCTCGAAGATGGGCAGGCCCTGCACCGCGTCCTCGTACGGCCCCGGCGTCCCGTAGATGTCCCTCGGGCTGGCGTTCCACGGGGTGGGCGGGTACGGGTGATAGTTGGCGATCTTGCCGTCGCGGATCACCATGTGGTGCGACAGGACGCCGCGCACGGCCTCGTGGAAGCCGCAGCCGATCGCCTCGTCGGGCACCTCGAAGTCGGTGAAGACCTGGGTCCGCCCGGCCCTGACCTCGGTCAGCGCCTGCTCGACGAAGTGGAACGCCATCGCGGCCGCGTATGCGACGAAGTACATGCGGGCCCGGTTGCGCTCGATCGTGTTGGCCCATTTCGGCACCTGCCACTCGAACCGCATCTCCGGGAAGGCGGCGCTCTTGGGCAGGTCGATCTGCACGCTGTGACCGGTCGCCCGGACGTTCCCGGTGTCGACCAGCCCGGCCAGGGCGGTCGCCCAGAGCCGGGCGAGCGGCCCGCCGCCGGTGTCGAGCGCCAGGTAGTCGCCGGTGCGCCCGTCGAACCAGCGCGGGCTCATCACCCAGCTGTACCTGCCGCCCTCCAGGTCGCGCTTCTGCGGCCTGGGCAGCGTCGTCTGGTTCCACGGGTGGCGCTGGTCGACCGGGTTGCCCAGCGGGTCGTGGGTGACGAAGGTCTCCTCGTTCTCCCAGTCGTCGTAGTAGGAGCTGCCCAGCAGGATCCTGATGCCCAGATTGATGTCGACCAGGTTGGTGGTGATCAGCTCGCCGTCCAGGACGATCCCAGGCGTGACGAACATCTGGCGGCCCCAGTCGGCCATGTTCCGGTAGTCGTAGTCGACCACCGCCGGCTCCTGGAACGACCCCCAGCACCCGAGCATGACCCGGCGCCGGCCGACCTCCTCGTAGCCGGGCAGCGCCTGGTAGAAGAAGTCGAAGACGTCGTCGTTCATCGGGACGGCCCTCTTGATGAAGTCGAGGGCCTTGATCAGGCGGACCAGATAGTCGGTGAACACCTGCGGCGTGGCGACCGTGCCCACCCCACCGGGGTAGAGGGTCGAGGGGTGCACGTGCCGCCCCTCCATCAGGCAGCACATCTCCCGGGTGAGCCGGCTGACCTGCAGCGCCTCGCGGTACATCGCGCCGGTGAACGGGTTGAACGCCCGCATGATGTCGGCGATCGTCCGGTAGCCGTGGATGTCGCCGCGGGGCGCCTCGGTCGTCTCGGCCCGGCGCAGCAGGCTGGGGTTGGTCTCCTTGACCATCTGCTCGCAGTAGTCGACGAACACCAGGTTGTCCTGGAAGAGCGTGTGGTCGAACATGTACTCGGCCGCCTCGCCGAGGTTCACGATCCAGTCGGCCAGCGGCGGCGGCTTGACGCCGTAGGCCATGTTCTGGGCGTAGACCGAGCACGCCGCGTGGTTGTCGCCGCAGATGCCGCAGATCCGGCTGGTGATGAAGTGCGCGTCACGCGGGTCCTTGCCCTTCATGAACACGCTGTAGCCACGGAACAGCGACGAGGTGCTCTTGCACTCGACGACCTCGCTGTTCTTGAAATCGATCTTCGTGTAGATGCCCAGGTTGCCGATGATCCTGGTGATCGGGTCCCAGGACATCTCCACGAGCTGCCGGGTCTCCCGGTCCTGCTCCGAACGTGTCGTCACCGCGACGTTCCCCCTTCTACCCGCGCCAGCGGGGCTCGTATCCGCTGGTCAGCCTCGGGCCGTCGTGACGCCACTTCGGCTCCTTGTTGACCGTCTTGTTGGTGATGGAGCGCAGCCTGCGGATCAGCCGCCCGTAGGCGCCGGTCATCCCGGCCGAGACGGAGGAGCCGGGCGGCTGGTCCATGAACGGCATGAACTTGTCGGGGAAACCGGGCATCGTGCAGCCGATGCAGATGCCTCCCACGTTGGGGCAGCCGCCGATGCCGTCCATCCAGCCGCGCTTGGTGACGTTGCAGTTGACGACCGGACCCCAGCAGCCGATCCTGACCTGGCACTTGGGCGAGTTGTAGTCGTGGGCGAAGTCGCCCTGCTCGTAGTAGCCTGCCCGGTCGCACCCCTCGTGCACGGTCTTGCCGAACAGCCAGGTCGGCCGGAGCTGCCGGTCGAGCGGGATCATCGGCGCGAGCCCGGCCGCCTGGTAGAGCAGCCAGGTCAGCGTCTCCATGAAGTTGTCGGGCTGCACCGGGCAGCCCGGCACGTTGACGATCGGGAGGCCGCCCGCGGAGCGGAAGCCGGAGCCCAGGTAGTCGGCGAGCCCCATGGAGCCCGTCGGGTTGCCGGCCATCGCGTGGATGCCGCCGTAGGCCGCGCAGGTGCCGATCGCGACCACCGCCCACGCGTTGGGGGCGAGCCGGTCGATCCACTCGTTGACGGTGATGGGCTGGCCGGTCACCGGGTCGTTGCCCATCGACGTCCAATATCCCTCGCCGTTGATGTGCTCGTTGGGGATGGACCCCTCGACCACGAAGATGTACGGGCCGAGCTCGCCCTCGGCGGCACGGTGGAAGGCCGCCATGAACTCGCCGCCCGTCTCCGCCGCCAGCACCTTGTTGTGCAGGTGCACCTTCGGCAGCCCCGGCACGAGGCCGAGCAGGACGTCCTCGATGCTGGGCAGCGTCGCGGCCGTGATGGAGACGGTGTCCCCGTCACAGCTCATCCCTTCGGAGGTCCACAGGATGTGAACCTCGTCCAGCGTGGTGTCCGGCACGGCTGTGCTCATGGCCTTCAGCCCCCTCGTCGGCCTGGCATCGCCTCGGCGTGGCGCGCGTCGTCGAGCCACACGCCGGACAGTGTCCGAATGGTGACTCTCTGCAGTGCTCTACCTCATTGGCGAGGGTGGCAAACCATGACACCCGGGATGAGGTCAGCCGCGCCTGGTCCCGAGGACGACCAGGTAGGGCCGCGGCTGGTGTACGCCGCCGTCGGTGCGGAAGCCCTCGTAGAAGTCGGCGAAGACCCGGTGCAGCTCCTCGCACCGCTCGGGGTCCAGGGAGTCGGCGAGCACCCTCGTCGGCCCGTACACCGTCGAGAACAGCTCCCAGACCTCCTCACCCGAGGCGCCCTCCTGGGGGGCGTCGCCCTCCTCGAAGCGCAGGTCGAAGTCCTCGCCCAGGCGTCGCTCCACGTACTCGCGGTCGCCCCACTGGAACGGCGAGCCGGCCCCGGGCGGTGGGGCGGGCATGTAGGGCGCCATGACCTTGAACATGTCGACCGTCCCGTGCTCGGAGCTCCAGTGCCCGAGCGCCAGCCGGCCGCCGGGCCGGCAGACCCGCGCCAGTTCGCGGGCCACCGCCTCGTGGTCCGGGGCGAAGATCGAGCCGACGCACGAGGTGACGGCGTCGAAGCTCGCCGTCTCGTACGGCAGCTCCTCGGCGTCACCGACGTCGTAGCGGACGTCGGCGCCCTCCTCGCGGGCCAGGCTCCGGGCGGTCTCGATCAGGGCGGGCGCGAGGTCGAGTCCGGTGACGTCCGCGCCCGTACGCGCCAGGCGTGTCGCAAGCGCGCCGGTCCCGGTCCCGACGTCCAGCACGCGCTCCCCGGGCCGGGGGTCGAGCGCCCGCGCGAGATGGTCGAGCAGGGGAACGTAGTGCTCCGGAAACCCCTCGTAGGAGCCTGCGCCCCAGACGAGGCTCTGCCGCTTCTTCAGTTCCTCGAAAGCCATGCCCCCTGCTCCCCCCGGTCGAGAACGCGCCCACCGGTCCAGAACGCGCCCAGGAAACGGCCGGCGGCGAAACCCCGGCCGCTGACGCCTCACCCCTGCCCCCGCCTGAACTGCGAAAACTCGCCATGCCGCCGGTGGGCCGGTGAGCGGGACGGCGATTCAGACCAGGGCGAGCTGGGGGTAGCGGGGCAGGCGCGGGGCGGGCTCGGGCGGGCCCGAGCGCATGCCGTACAGGTGGCACAGCTGCTCGATCTGGCCGGTGATGCGCTGCTCGTAGCCGGGGGAGGGCAGCCCGGCGCGGTCGTAGAGCTCCTCGTAACGCTCGACGAGGTGCGGGTGCGCCCCGGCGAGCCAGTCGAGATACCAGGCGCGGGTGCCGGGCGGCAGCCGCAGCACGATCGGCTCGATCGCCTGGGCGCCGGTGGCGGCGATGCGGCGGACGGTGGCCGACAGCTGGTCGGCGGCGTCGCTGAGCAGCGGCAGCACCGGCGCCATCAGCACCCGGCACGCCACCCCCGCCTCCACCAGGGCCGACACCAGCTCCAGGCGGGCCTGCGCGCCGACCGCGCCCGGCTCGACGGCCCGGCGGATGCGCTCGTCGACGAACGCTATGGAGATCGCCACCTGCGCCCCGGCCCGCTCCAGGAGCGCGGCGTCGCGCAGCACCAGCGGGCTCTTGGTGTAGACGGTGAACGGCACGGCGGCCTCGCCGAGCGCCTCGATGACGCCCGGCATCAGCTGGTAGGTCCGCTCGGCCTGCTGGTAGCAGTCGCCGCTGACGCCCACGGCCAGCGGCTCGCCGTCCCAGCGGGCCAGCTCGGCGCGCAGCCGCGGCACGGCGTTGGGCTTGACGACGATGCGGGTGTCGAAGTCGCCGCCGGCGTCGAGCCCGAGCCTGCGGTGGCCGGCGCGGGCGCCGCAGCCGCGGCAGGCATGGGCGCAGCCTCGGTAGGGGGAGACGGCCCACCGCTGGGCGATGCCCGCGGTCCGCGGCACCCGCTCGATCATCGTGCGGGCCTGGGTCTCGTAGAACCCGCCGCGCAGGACGGCCCGCCGCTCGATCAGGGGACGGTCGTCGGCGGCGTCCACAAGCGAAAGCGAGTCCCAACCCACAACGCCCAATGGAACACGCTTTCGACTCTGTTTTCAAGCAGTTCCTCGGGTTTAGGTCCCTTGGGAGGGGCTGAGCCCTTCGACGGCGAGGTGGAAGAGGCGGTCGGCCTGGGCTGCGGGGTCGCTTTGGCGTTCGGTGGCCAGCGCGATGCCGACGGCGAGGGTGAGCAGGTCGTGGAAGGTGATGTCCGGCTTGACGGCCTTGTCGCGGATGGCGCGCCGGGGCAAGCGGGCGCCGGCCGCTTCGAGCGCGTTGCCGCAGGAGTGCGGGTCGGGCTCGTTTGTGGGGGGCGCGTAGGCGAGGGCATCGGCGAGTCCGCGGGCGGAGACGGCATAGCCGACGAGGTCGTGGAGCCAGTCCAGGAGCGCGCTGCGGCTGTCGTCGGCTTCGAGCAGCTGACGGGCGCGCCCGCAGAGGCTCTCGATGCGCTGCTGGAAGACGGCTTCGAGCAGCGCCTGGCGGGTGGGGAAGTGGCGGCGCACGGTGGCTGATCCGACGCCGGCGGTGCGGGCGATCTGCTCCAGGGAGGCGTCGGCGCCGTGCGTGGCGACCTCGCCTTCGGCGATGGCGAAGGGAAACGGCGGCCCCCGCCGTTTTCGGTGTTCGGCCCACGAGGAGGGAGACCATGACCGCAAACGCCACTCCAGTCCTGGTCACCGGAGCCACCGGCCGCCAAGGCGGGGCTACGGCCCGCGCGCTTCTGGCCGCTGGCACGCCGGTACGTGCGCTCGTGCGCGACCCGCACTCGGAGCCCGCCGAGAACATCGAGGCGCTGGGCGCTGAGCTGGTGAAGGCGGACCTGTCCGACCGGGCCTCGTTGGATCCGGCCCTCGATGGGGTCCGCGCGGTGTTCTCGGTGCAGATGCCGCCAATGACCGAGACCAGCGTCGACTTCGCGGGAGAGCTGGCCCAGGCCGCCAATCTGATCGACGCCGCGAAGGCGGCAGGCGTCAGGCATTTCGTGCAGTCCTCGACCAGCGGGGTCGGCGAGCACACCCAGGCCCCCGGCTGGGCGGAAGGCCGCTGGGTGGCGATGCAGGGCTACTTCGACACCAAGCAGACGATCCTGGAGACGGTGCGGGGTGCGGGCTTTGCCCGCTGGACGGTGATCAAGCCCGCGTTCTTCATGGAGAACTTGCTCGGGTTGGTGCCCAACGGGCCCCGCGGCGGCCTGCTGACGGTGCTGAACCCGGACACCGAACTGGCGCTGGTGGCGCGTGAGGACATCGGCGCGGCCGCCGCGCACGCCGTCAACGACCCTGACCGGTTCCACGAAGTGGAACTGGAGCTTGCCGGCGACCGGCTCACGATGACACAGATCGCGCAAACGTTGTCCGCCGTGTGGGGTGTGCCCATCGCCGCGCCGTCGATGAGCCTGGCTGAGGCCCTCGCGGCGGGCATGCCGATGTGGGGGGCCGGACACGAGTGGAACAACGTAGTCCGCCAGCCGGCCCGGCCCGAGTTCGCCCTGGCGCTGGGGATCCCGGTGACCACGTTCGCCGACTGGGCGCGTAAGCATCTGACGCCCGTGGTCCGCTGACAGCACCCCGGGACGGCCTGCTCCCAGGTTGGAGAAGAAGGAGCATTTCGCGCATCGGGCCGAAGCGCCGATCCGCCCCGGCAGGGCCTATGGCTGGTACGCGGCAGGAGCTAAACTGGTACGGCTGTACCACTTTTGGAGGAGGCCGCCATGGCCTGGCTACTGCTCGCCCTCGCCATCACCGCGGAGGTCCTGGCCACCACCGCGCTCAAACTCAGCAACGGCTTCGCACACCTCGGCTGGTCGGCCGTCGTCACCGTCGGCTACGTCACCTCGTTCCTCCTCCTCGGCCAGGCTCTGAAGCTCCGGCTCGAGGTGGGCACCGCCTACGCCGTCTGGGCGGGCGTCGGCACCGCCGCCATCGCGCTCATCGGCGCCGCCTTCATGGGCGAGTCCCTCACCCCTGTGAAGATCGGCGGCATCCTGCTCATCATCGGCGGCGTGGTCGTCCTGAACCTGACAGGTGCCCATTGATCCCCGGCGCCCCCAACGCGCCCGCCCAGGAACGCGGCCGGCTCCGGCGCGCCACCCTCCTGGGCGCCGCCGTGGAGCTGCTCACCGAGGGGGGCTTCGCCGCGGTCACGCACCGCGCCGTCGCCCAGCGCGCCGGCCTGCCGCTGGCGGCCACCACCTACTACTTCGCCTCGCGCGACCAGCTGCTGGCGGAGGCGTTCGCCCAGCTCGTCGAGGCCGAGCTCGCCACCACCCGCGACTGGATCGCCGACCACGGCCTGACCGGGCTGCCCGACCTCATCGCCGCCGCCGACCGCACCCGCCAGCTCGGCCTGTGGGAGCTGTACGTGCACGCCGGCCGCGACCCCGTGCTGCGCCAGATCGCCCGCCGCTGGACCGACGGCTGCGTCCACCTCGTCGCGCAGGCCCTACGCCTGCCGGACGGCGACCCGCGCGTCCGCCTGCTCTACACGGCGCTGTCCACCCTGTGGCTGGAGCTCATCGTCGAGCAGCGCCCGCC
The DNA here is from genome assembly GCF_003313395.1 of Nonomuraea lactucae. Classification (GTDB taxonomy): domain Bacteria; phylum Actinomycetota; class Actinomycetes; order Streptosporangiales; family Streptosporangiaceae; genus Nonomuraea; species Nonomuraea lactucae. The sequence goes on from NZ_QNFZ01000968.1 coordinate 8,065, forward strand.
CGCCGAGACCCGCGAGCTGCTGGCCCACGCGGTCGAAAACGCCTCGCGTCCGTGACGGCGGGTTACCTACACTGCACCCGTGCTGAAACCCGACTACCCGATCCTCACCGAGCGGTTGCTGCTGCGCCCGCTCACGCACGACGACCTGGAGGCGCTCCACTCCTACGAGTCGCGCCCCGACGTCGCCCGCTACCTCTACTGGGAGCCGCGCGACCTCGACGCCGTGCGCGTCCAACTCGAGAAGAGGACGACCCGGGTCGCCCTGCACGAGGAGGGCGACGCCCTCGAGGTCGCCATCACGCTGCGCGACAGCGGCCGGTTGATCGGCAACGGCGTCCTGATCTGGACCAGCAGGGAGCACCGCCAGGGGGAGATCGGCTACGTCCTGCACCCCGACCACCACGGCCGCGGCTACGCCACCGAGGTCGGCAGGGAGCTGCTGCGCCTCGGCTTCGAGGGGCTCGGCCTGCACCGCGTGGTGGGCCGGCTCGACGGCCGCAACACCGCCTCGGCCCGCGTGCTGGAGAAGCTGGGCATGCGCCGGGAGGCGCACCTCGTCCAGAACGAGCACGTCAAGGGCGAGTGGACCGACGAGGTGATCTACGCCATGCTCGAGACCGAGTGGCGGCCGTGAGCATCCTGCACCTGGCGCTGCGCGCCGACTGGGCGGCCGCCCGGTCGGCGGGCGACTACCGCGTCTCCACTCTCGGCCGGACCCTGGAGCAGGAGGGCTTCATCCACTGCAGCCGCGACCTGGAGCAGTTGCGCGGCGTGCACGCCGCGTTCTACGGCCACGTCAGCGACCCGCTGGTGGTGCTGGAGATCGACCCGACCGGTCTGGACGTGCGCTTCGAGGGCGGCTTCCCCCACGTGTACGGGCCGATCCCGCTGGAGTCGGTCACCGCGGTCCGCCCGTACGAGCCCACCACCGCCTGACCGTCGCTGACCGTCGTCTGACCTTCGCCTGAAGGCGGGAGCCTTTCCGCCGCGCCTTTCCGTCACGCGTTTCCATCGCCGCTTTTCCGCCGCGTCACGCGCGGGAAAGCCTTTCACCGGTGATTTGCTTTCGCCGTGAGCCCGGGGCGCGAAATGAGGGCATCGGCGGTTCCGCGAAACAGGCGCGGCACTGACAGGCCGGAGTCGAGATGGACGGGCAATTGTGTTATAGCGCTTTCACGTCGTGGAGGTTGTTCTCCCAGCCATGGCAGCACAGGGGTGTCGAGGCGGGGAGTTGACACAGGCTGGAAACTGTCTCTCCGCATCTTGACAGTCACGCATAATCTGGGTCGGGTCCCGCGTCGACGCGCGATGGCGGAGCGGGAGGATTAGCAGAGTGGCGTTCGGCCACTATCTGGGACTCCAGGGCTGACCCTGCATTCTCGGCATGCATGAACATTTGCCGAATTCCTCCCTCTTCACGCCATGAGGCGCGGTGACCGAGCTCACCGGTCGGCTCCGCAGGCGGCACCCCCCGGCCACAGCGCACCCGCATCCCACCCCAAACATCCCCAAAGCCCCCATAATCCACGAAAGCGGTCGCAACACCCCAAGAGGTGACGCCATCCCATTATCGGCCGGACCGAATCAACGGTTAAGCCCACAAGAAGGGTCGACACGCTCTATCACCGGACACCGAGTCAGGCAAGATCACAACAGGGATGGGTTGCTGTTTCGTGGAAGGTTGCGGCCTGTGGTAAACGCATCGTTGACTCCGCCCGTAAGTCCCGGATATAAGAGTCTTGCCGCAGTTGACGTCACATCACATGAAATGTGATAGTCGTTCGGTCGAAATCCTATTGAGCGTTTAAAAACGCATTTGTCGAGGAGCGCCGTTACATGGCGAATGACCACCTCTACAATCAGCGACGTACACATCCGCCGACGCCCGCCACAACTCCTCCCGCGCCCCACACGGCCGCATCCCGCCGGGGAGGTGCTGGGCGATAGCCGGCCAGCTGACCGCGGCGCCCCAGGGTCGCCACCCCGCCCACCCGGGCCGCGCCCGCACCATCTTCTGCCTCCCGTACGCCGGAGGAGGCGCCGGCGCCTACGCCGGGCTCCTGCGCGAGCTCACCGGCGTCCTCCCCGGCGTCACGGTGAGCCCCCTCCAGCTCCCCGGCCGCGAGAACCGCATCGCCGAACCCCCGGCGTTCACCGTCGGCGACGTCACCGACGAGATCGCTCCCGGCACCGGCGAGCCGTACGCCCTGTACGGCCACAGCATGGGGGCCCGCCTCGCCTTCGAGGTGGCCCGTGAGCTGCGCCGCCGCGGCCTGCCGCAGCCCTCGCGGCTCTACGTCGGCGGCGCCCACCCGCCCCACCGCAAGGTGCCGCTGGCCGCCACCGCCGACCTGCCCGACGACGCGTTCATCGACCAGCTCGTACGGCGCGCCGGAGCCCTGGCGGAACTCAAGCACGAGCCGGAGCTGCGCGAACTGCTGCTGCCGGTGCTCCGGGCCGATTTCGGCTGGATCAGGAACTACCGCTACACCCCCGAACCGCCGCTGGACGTCCCGATCGTGGCCTTCACCGGCCTCGACGACGGCGAGGTCGGCGCCGCCGACATGCTGGGCTGGGCCAGGCACACCACGGCCGGGTTCGGGCTGCGCACGCTGCACGGCGGCCACTTCTTCGTCAAGGACCGGCCCGCCGACCTGGCCGCGCTCATCGCCGCCGACCTGTCCGGACGGGTCGAGCCGCCGGAGGCCGACGAGGTCCACCTCTGGCTGGGGGAGCGGCCCGGCGGTGCGGATCCGCGGCGGGTGCTGCGCCGCTACGGCGGTCCGGCGGGCGGGGCCAGCGCGAGTCACGCGGGTGGCCTTTCGCTGGTCGCCGTGGCCCCCGACCACCGGGTCGGTGTCGCCGTGGCCCCGCCGGGGCTCTCGATGGGCGCCCTGAT
>NZ_QNFZ01000969.1 GCF_003313395.1 Nonomuraea lactucae
ACCACGGTCGGCGTCGTCGGCGTGGCCCCGGCCGCGCGCGTGCTGTCGGTGCGCGTCACGCTGGAGAACGGCGACCCGCTCCGCCGCGAACGGCAGCCGGGCCGGTCCGACGCGCTGGCCCGCGGCATCCGCTACGCCGCCGACCACGGCGCCGACGTGATCAGCATGTCCCTCGGCGGCGGCAGCGGCGCGTGGGAGGGCTCCGCGGCAGAGGAGGAGGCCGTGCAGTACGCGATCGGCCGCGGCGCCGTGCTGGTGGCCTCGTCGGGCAACGACGGCGACACCACGAACCGCAGGAACTTCCCGGCCGCCTACCCTGGCGTGATCGCCGTGGGCGCGGTCGACCGCCGGCTCAAAGTGGCCGCCTTCTCCAACCGCCAGGACTACGTCTCCGTGGTGGCCCCGGGCACCGCGATCGTCAGCGCCGACGGCACGGACTCGTACGTCGTGGGCGACGGCACCAGCTCGGCCGCCGCCATGGTGGCGGGCGTCGCCGCGCTGATCAAGGCGGTGCACCCGGATCTCTCGCCCTACCACGTCCGCTCGGCGATCGAGCGGGGCGCATGCAGGCGGCCCCGCGGCGGTTACAGCCGCTCGTACGGGCACGGGGTGGTCGACGCGCTGCGCGCGCTGCGCGAGGCGGAGCGGCTGGCGGGCTCGGCGGCGGCGCCGCTCGTCCCGCCCCCTGACCGATCCTGGCGGGAGCCTGCGGCGCAGCCGTTCTCCAGGGTGGCGGTGGTCCTGGCGCTGCTGCTGCTCCCTGCCGTGATGTCGGCTCGCGTGATCGTCAGGCACAGGCGGCGACGGCGGAGTACTGCCTAGCAAGCGCTTGTGTAATACTTCTGGCTATGACTCTGGCGATCGAGGGCTGGTTCGTCATCGAGGAGGGCGGCACCCACCTGATCGGCACCAGGTGCGCCTCCTGCGGCACGGTCGCGTTCCCGCCGCGGAGCGGGTTCTGCCCGAACCCCGGCTGCGAAAGCGAGTCAGTGGAGGCGGCCAGGCTGTCGAGACGGGGCCGGATCTGGTCCTACACCAACGCCTGCTACCCGCCTCCCGAGCCGTTCGTCGCCGCCCGGCCGTACACGCCTGTCGTGCTCGCCGCCGTCGAGCTGGCCCGCGAGGGCATCGTGGTGCTCGGGCAGGTCAAGGGCCTCACGGTCGAGGAGCTGGAGGTGGGCATGGAGGTCGAGCTCACCCACGGGCCGCTCGCCGACGGGCCGCTGGTGTGGATGTGGGGGCCGGTCTCGTGAGCGTGGTGGTGCTGGGCGCGGGCATGCATCCGTGGGGCAAGTGGGGCAGACCGTTCACCGAGTACGGCGTGGCGGCGGCCCGAGAGGCGCTGAGCGATGCCGGGGTGGGCTGGGGCGACGTCCAGTACGTGGTGGGCGCCGCCACGATCAGGAACGGCTATCCCGGGTTCGTCGCCGGCGCGACCTACGCCCGCGCCCTGGGATGGTCGGGGGCCCGCATCGCGTCCTGCTACGCCGCCTGCGCCTCCGGGGCTCAGGCGATCGACATCGCGCGCACCCGGATCCTGGCCGGGCTCTGCGACGTGGCGCTGGTGGTCGGCGCGGACTCCACGCCGAAGGGCTTCTTCAAGCCGGTCGGCGGCGAGCGGCCCGACGATCCGGACTGGCTGCGGTTCCGGCTGCTCGGCGCCACCAACCCGGCCTACTTCGGGCTCTACGCGCGCCGGCGGATGGCCCTTCACGGTTCGACCCCCGAGGACTTCGCCGCCGTCAAGGTCAAGAACGCGCTGGCCGGATCCCTCAACCCAATGGCCCGCTACCGCGGGACCGTCACCGCCGAGGAGGTCCTGGCCTCGCCGATGGTGGCCGAACCGCTGCGGCTCATGGACATCTGCGCCACCTCCGACGGCGGCGCCGCGCTCGTGCTGGCGTCCTCCGCGTACGCCCGGCGCCGCGGCGCCACGGACGCGGTGCGCCTGGCCGCCGTGTCCACCGTGACGCCGACGTTCCCGAGCACCGTGCTGGAGCTGCCCGAGTTCGCGACCGACTCGCGTGCCGCCGTGCCCGCGCCGGAGCGGCCCTTCCGCGCCGCCGTCGCGCACGCCGCGTACGAGGAGGCGGGGCTGGGCCCGAGGGAGGTGTCGTTCGCCGAGGTCTACGACCTGTCCACGGCGCTGGAGCTCGACTGGGTGGAGGACGTCGGGCTGTGCCCGCCGGGAGAGGCCGAGAAGCTCCTGCGCGCGGGCGACACCGCGCTGGGCGGGCGCGTGCCGGTGAACCCCTCCGGCGGGCTCGCCTCGTTCGGTGAGGCCATCCCCGCCCAGGCCATCGCCCAGGTGTGCGAGCTGACCCGCCAGCTGCAGGGTCGGGCGGGCGGGCGCCAGGTCGAGGGCGCGCGGGTGGGGCTGGCGGTCAACCAGGGCCTGTTCGGCCACGGCTCCGCCGTCATCGCCACACGCTGACGGCCGCCACCGGATCCAGCCCGGGGCCGGCAAGCAGGCGCACGCGAAGGGCCACCCGAAGGCCCCCGCGGTGGATCCGCGGGAACCTCCGAGCGGCCCTGCTCAGTAGAGCCAACCCAGGGCCGACCCAGAGCTAACCCGCGTGCACCACGTCGTGGGTCTCGGCGAAGTGGCAGGCGCTCTCGTGCCGTGTGCCCGGCCGGATCTCCAGCAGCGGCTCCTGCTCGGCGCAGATCTCCTGCGCCTTCCAGCAGCGGGTGCGGAAGCGGCAGCCCGAGGGCGGGTTGGCGGGCGACGGCGGGTCGCCCTGCAGGATGATCCGCTCGCGCTGCTCCCGCCCCTCGGGGTCGGGGACCGGCACGGCCGACAGCAGAGCCTGCGTGTACGGGTGGGCGGGCTTGTCGTAGATCTCGACGTCCCTGCCCAGCTCGACGATCTTGCCCAGGTACATCACCGCGACCCGGTCGGAGATGTGGCGCACCACCGACAGGTCGTGGGCGATGAAGATGTACGCCAGGCCGAACTCGTTCTGCAGCCGCTCCAGCAGGTTGATGACCTGCGCCTGGATCGACACGTCGAGCGCCGAGACCGGCTCGTCGCAGACGATGATCTCAGGCTGGAGCGCCAGGCCGCGGGCGATGCCGATGCGCTGGCGCTGACCGCCGGAGAACTGGTGCGGGTAGCGGTTGATGTGGTCGGGGTTGAGGCCCACGACCTCCAGCAGCTCCTGCACCTTGCGTCCGCGGTCGCCCTTGGGGGCCACCTCGGTGTGGATGTCGTACGGCTCGCCGATGATGTCGCCGACGGTCATCCGGGGGTTCAGCGAGGTGTAGGGGTCCTGCATCACCATCTGGATGTTGCGGCGCATCCGTTTGAGCTCGGCCCCCTTGGCGCGCGCCATGTCGCGGCCGTTGATCACCACTGATCCGGAGGTGGGCCGCTCCAGCGCCATGAGCAGCTTGGCCAGCGTCGACTTGCCGCAGCCCGACTCGCCCACGATGCCCAGCGTCTCGCCCCTGTCGAGGTCGAAGGAGACGCCGTCCACCGCCTTGATCGCGCCGATCTGCTTCTTGAACAGGATGCCCTGGGTCAGGGGGAAGTGCTTGACCAGATCGCGGACCTCGAGGATGCGCTCACCCTTGGTCGCCATCGAGGACCTCCCTCCAGTAGTGACAGGCACTGCCGCGCCTGGCATTGATCTCGTAGAGCGGGGGGCTGTCGGTCACGCAGTTGTCCTGCCGGTACGGGCACCTGGGGTGGAACGCGCACCCGGTCGGCATGTCGAGCAGGTTGGGCGGCAGGCCCTTGATGGCGTACAGGTCCTGGCCCTTGAGGTCGACCCGGGGGATCGACTCCAGCAGGCCCTTCGTGTACGGGTGGGCGGGCGACTGGTAGATGTCGTGCACGGGGGCGTTCTCGACGATGCGCCCGCCGTACATGACCGAGATCTTGTCGGCGACGTCGGCCACGACGCCGAGGTCGTGCGTGATCAGGATCATGCCCATGTTGCTCTCGCGCTGCAGCTCCGCGAGCAGCTCCATGATCTGGGCCTGCACCGTCACGTCCAGGGCGGTGGTCGGCTCGTCGGCGATCAGCACCTCGGGGTCCAGCGCGATCGACATGGCGATCATGATGCGCTGCCGCATGCCCCCGGAGAACTGGTGCGGATAGTCGTTGACGCGCTGCTTGGCGGCGGGGATGCGCACCCGGTCCATCAGCTCGACCGCCTTGGCCGTGGCGTCGCGCCTGGACATGCCGCGGTGGATCCGGAACATCTCGCTGATCTGCCAGCCCACGGTGAACACCGGGTTGAGCGCCGAGAGCGCGTCCTGGAAGATCATCGCGATGCGCTGGCCGCGCACCTGCGTGCGAGCCTCGTCCGACAGCTTGAGCAGGTCGGTGCCGCGGAAGCGGATCTCCCCCTTGGGGATGCGCGCGGGCGGCACGTCGAGAATGCCCATGATCGCCTGCGCGGTCACGGACTTCCCGGAACCCGACTCGCCCAGCACCGCGAGGGTCTCCCCGGGGCGCAGCGAGTAGCTCACCCCGTTGACGGCCCGCACGACGCCCGCCCTGGTGGCGAACTCGACGTGCAGGTTGTCCACGGCCAGCAACGGCTCGTCGCCCAGCCCTCCCTCGGCGGGCAACGTGTCCAGCGATGTCTTTCTCATCTGTCCCCCCTCCTACCTGAGCTTCGGGTCGATCGCATCGCGTACGGCGTCGCCCATCATGATGAACGCCAGCACGGTGATGCTCAGGAACACCGCCGGGAACACCAGCGGCAGCGGCGCCTCCAGGAACCTGTTGCGGGCATCGGCGATCATGAGGCCCCAGGAGATGTCCGGCGGCTGCACGCCGACCCCGAGGAAGGACAGCGCGGCCTCGGCCGCGATGAACCCGCCCAGGTTGATGGTGGCGACGACGATCACCGGAGCGAGCGCGTTCGGCAGCAGGTGCCTGAACATGATCCTGCTCTGGCTCGCTCCCAGCGCCCGCGCCGCGACGACGAAGTCCTGGTTCCTCGCGGTGATCACCGCGGCCCGCATGATGCGGAACGTCATCGGCCAGGACAGCACCGACAACGCCATGACCACGATCCAGATGCCCAGGTCCTGACCTCGGAACGTGGCCGTGATCAGCAGCGCGCCCAGGATCATGGGGATCGCGAAGAAGACCTCGGTGACGCGCGAGGTGAGGGTGTCGACCATGCCGCCGCGGGTGCCCGCGATGAGGCCGAGCAGGCCGCCCACGACCATGGTGAGGATCGTGGTGGTGACGCCGATCAGGATCGAGTTCTTCGCGCCGTAAATGGTCCTGGCGTACACGTCGCAACCCTGGTTGTCGCGCCCGAAGATGTGGCCCGGGCTGGGCCCCTGGCGGGCGGTGGAGAGCTCGCACGTCCTGGCGTCCAGCGGGTTGATGTCCGTGAACAGCGACGGCCAGAACGACATGACCAGCAGGATCGCGATGAGCACGATCGAGACGATGAACATCGGCCTGCGCCGCAGGTCGTGCCAGGCGTCGCTCCACAGGCTCGCCGGCTTGCCCTCCTTCTTCCGGCGGCGCCTGCCCGGAGAGGGAGCCGTCACTACCTGGTCGGTGGTCAGCGTCTCGGAGTACACAGGTCCGGCCTGTGGGGTTTCACTACTCATAGCGGATCCTCGGGTCGAGCACTGCGTACATCAGGTCGACGACCAGGTTGGCCACAATGTAGACCAGCACGAGGATGGTCACGATGCCTACGACGACGGGTTGCTCACGTAGGTAGACGCCGGTGTAGAGCTGGAAGCCGATGCCCGGCAGGTTGAAGATCGTCTCGGTGATCACGGCGCCGCCCATCAGGCTGCCGAGGTCGGCGCCGAGATAGGTCACCATCGGGATCAGCGCGTTGCGCAGCCCGTGCCGGCCGATGACCCTGCGTCTGGACAGGCCCTTCGCGGTCGCCGTGCGGATGTAGTCGGATCTCAGCGTCTCCACCAGGCTCGTGCGGGTGAGCCGGGTGAGGTACGCGATCGACACGCCCGCCAGCACGAAACCGGGCAGCAGGTACGACTTCAGGCCCTGCGTGGCGCCCGAGATCGGGAAGAACTCGGTGCCCGTGACCCGCTTGAGCCACACGCCCAGCCACAGCTGCAGCACGAAGCCGCTGACCAGCGTGGGGATGGAGATGAGCAGCAGCGTCGAGGCCAGGATCGCCGTGTCGGTGGCCCGCCCGCGGCGCAGCGCCGCCCACAGTCCGAGGAGGACGCCGATGATCGCCTCCATGGTGAGGGCGACCAGGGCCAGATTGAGCGTCACCTGCAGCTTGCCGGCCAGCAACTGGGTGACGGGAACGCCGGCGAAGGTCTTGCCGAAATCTCCGTGGAAGACTATGCCGCTGATGTAGTACCAATACTGCACCAGCAACGGATCATCGAGGTGATACTGCTCCCGGATGATCGCGACGATGTTGGGGTCCTGTCGCTTGTCACCGGCCAGCGCCGCGACGGGGTCACCGGGCAGCGCGAAGACGGTGGCGAAGATGAAGAAGGTGGCGCCCAGCAGCACTGGACCTGCCTGAATCAGGCGCCGGATGATGTAACGGCCCATTCATTTCTCCCGTACATGCCAGAAGGCAGTGCCCGGGACCCAAAAGCGCGAAACGGCCCAGGCGACTGCCTTCCCGGCGGCTCTCGAGGGGCGGGCGCGACGGCGGGCGCCCACCCCCGGGAACAACGTCAGGCCTTCTCGACGTCGGCCCACTCAACCTGGTTGAGAAGGTTGATCTTGACGTTCTTGACCTTGGTGGAGGACCCGGAGTTGTTCCGGTAGAAGTACACCGGGATGTACGGGAGGTCCTTGATCAGGATGTCGTCCGCCTGCTGGTAGAACTTCAGCCCCTCCTCGGCGGTCGGCGCCTGGTCACCCTTGGCGACCGTCGCGTCGAACTGCGGGTTGGTGTAGCCCGCGTAGTTGGAGCCGGTCTTGATCGCGCCGGTCGAGAAGATCGGCGTCAGGTAGTTCTCGGCGGACGGGTAGTCGATCGCCCAGCCCATCCGGAACATGCCCTTGTACTTCTTCTGGTCCAGGTCGTCAAGGATGCTCGCGAACTTCTCGAACGGCTTGACGGTGACCTCGACCCCGAGGTTCGCCCGGAGGTTGTTGGCGACGGCCTCGATCCACTCCTTGTGCCCACCGTCGGCGTTGTAGCCCAGCTCCAGGGTCTTGGGGCCGTTGGCCGCGGCGTACTGCTCCTTGGCCTTGCCGGGGTTGTACGAGCAGGCCGTGCAGGCGCCCTGGCGGTAGCCCGCGATGGCCGGGTTGATGAAGTCGTCGGCAGGCGCGCGGGTGCCGGAGAAGACCGTCTCGGCGATCGTCTTCCGGTCGATGGCCATCGAGATGGCCTCGCGCATCTTGACGTCCTTGTACTGGTCGTTGTACTTCAGCGGGAAGCCGATGTAGCCGATGCCGGCGTCGGGCTGGTCCTCATAGCGGTCCCCGAGCGCGGTCTTGGCGCTGGCGATCGCCGAAGCGGGCAGCGAGTCGTGGATGTCGATGTTGTCGGCCTGGAGGTCGTTGTAGGCCGTCTCAGAGCTGTTGTAGAGCTTGAACTGGAGCTTGGTCCAGCCGCTCGGCTTCTTGCCGGGGTACTTGTCGTACACCGTCAGGTCGATGCTCTGGTCGGTGCCCTTCTTGTAGGGCTTGTCCAACTTGAACAGGCCCTGGCCGATCGGCTTCTCGCCGTACTCGTTCGTCACCTTGCCGTCGGCGCCGAAGGCGGCCTTGGGCAGCGGGTAGAACGCGGTGTAGCCCAGCATGGTCTTGAACTGGGAGAACGGCGCGGTCAACGTCACCTGGAGGGTGGAGTTGTCGACGGCCTTGAGGCCCTTCATCTGCGTGGTCGCGGGCTTCTTGCCCTCGCCCGGGTTGAGGTCGGCGTAACCGTCGATCCGGCCGAAGAAGTAGCCGGCGCCCTGCGCGTTCTCCTGGTTGGCGGCGAAGTTCCACGCGTCGACGTAGTTCTGCGCGATCAAGGGCTCGCCGTTGTGCCAGGTGTAGCCCGACTTGATCTTGATCGTCCAGACCTTGTTGTCGTCGCTCTTGATGGAGTCGGCGGCCGCCTCGACGGCCTGCTTGTTCTCGTCGTAGTTGACCAGCGGCTCGAAGATCGCGGCGAGCGCCTCAGCACCCTCGGACTCGGTGGTGTTCGATGGGACCAGCAGGTTCTGGGGCTCGCCGAGCTCCATGCGGACCGGCGTGTCGGCACTTGTTCCGGAGTTGCCGGTCGAGGTGCCGCTGCCGCCGCCACACGCGGCTACCGCGACGGCCAGCAGCGCGGTACCGGCGACGATCTGTGCGCCCTTAGTAACACGCATGGTAAGAGTGTTCCTCCCTCTACAGTGAGCCTTAAGCGCCGAGCCGGGATGATCGCGAACAGCCTGACGGGGGCTCTCGTAATGCCCCCGGGTTTGGCTGACGTGGTCAAGCCAGCCGACGCCCTGCCAGTCGATCGCGACTATCCCTCACTACTTGCCACCAGCGAGTCTCTGGCGCGTTGCAGTTCGGTCACACGTATGACTATCCACCGTCACAGACATATGCCACAGAACGCCCATAGCTCCCATAGCCGTCATAGGGCACACGAGTGGACGTGGACAGTCGAGCAAAAGTACCTCTTGCCGAATCGTGCTCGCGCCCTTCCCAGCCACGCACCGGGCCGCTGGGCTACGGTTGTGCGAGTCTTGGCGGCGCCTTGGAACCGGGCGCTCCAGGACGCCGTCCAACAGACTGTCGCGCCACCCCGTGACAGGCACCCCAACGACCCGGATCCAATAGAGTCCTAGCCATGAGTCAGCCGGAATCCGCTGTCGCGGACGCCCAGGCGGGCGGCCGAAGCGGGCAGGAGCCGCTGGCCAAGCTCGCCGCGAGATACGGGCTTCGCCGCGCCATCGCACGGCCGCGGTTCCCCGCGTACGTGCGCCAGCTATGGGAACGACGGCACTTCATCCTGACCTACGCGACGTCACGCAACGTCTCGAAATACTCCAACTCGGCCCTCGGCCAGCTGTGGCAGGTCCTGACCCCGCTGCTCAACGCCGCCATCTACTACGTGATGTTCGGCCTCATCCTCGGGGGCCGGGGCAATATCGACAACTATCCCGCGTTCCTGCTGATCGGGATGTTCGTCTTCACCTACACGCAGCGCACGGTCACCGCGGGCGCCAAGTCCATCTCCGGCAACCTGTCACTCATCCGCGCCCTCCACTTCCCGCGCGCCTCGCTGCCGCTCGCCTACACGATCCAGGAGCTGCAGCAGCTGGCCATCTCCATGGGCGTGCTGCTGGTCATCGTGATCTTCACCGGAGAGCCGATCACGTTGTTCTGGCTGATGATGCCGCTCGTGCTGCTGCTGCAGACGATGTTCAACATCGGCGCCGGGCTGGTGATGGCCCGCCTCGGCTCCTCGATGCGCGACCTCAACCAGCTGCTGCCGTTCATCACCCGCACCTGGCTCTACGCCTCGGGTGTCTTCTTCTCGATCCAGGAGAAGGTCGTCGGCACCGCCAAGCTGCCCCAGTGGGTCGCCGACACGATGTACTACGCGAACCCGGCCGCCTCCTACATCGAGTTCATGCGCGACATCCTCATCAGCGCCCACAACCCGCCCGGGTCGGTGTGGATATCCTGCGTATTCTGGGCAGTGTTCGCACTCGGCTTCGGCTTCTGGTACTTCTGGCGTGCCGAGGAGAGGTACGGGCGTGGCTGAACTGACCGAGGAGCTGTCACTGGTGAAGGGCGAGCAGCCCGCCGTCCCCGGAAAGGACGGCAAGGACGGAGCGCACCCCCAGCCGGTGGCGCCCGCGGGCAAGCCTCCCTTCGACGTCCCCACGGGCACCCCGACCGTCGTCGTCGACGATCTCCACATCGTCTACCGCGTCTACGGCGCCGCCTCCGACGCCGAGAAGGGCAACGCGGTCAACGCCCTCACGCGCATACTCAGGCGCCAGGGCCGGCCCCAGATGAAGGAGGTCCACGCCGTCAGGGGCGTCTCCTTCGTGGCCTACCACGGCGACGCCATCGGCATCGTGGGCCGCAACGGCTCCGGCAAGTCGACTCTGCTGCGCGCCATCGCGGGCCTGCTGCCTCCGCACGCGGGCGCCGTCTACACCGACGGGCAGCCCTCGCTCCTCGGCGTCAACGCCGCGCTCATGCGCGAGCTCACCGGCGAGCGCAACATCGTTCTCGGCTGCTACGCCATGGGCATGACCCCCGCCGAGGTCCGGGAGAAATACCAGGAGATCGTCGACTTCTCCGGCATCGATGAGTTCGTCCAGTTGCCGATGTCCACCTACTCCTCCGGCATGGGCGCCCGCCTGCGCTTCGCCATCTCCTCGGCCAAGACCCACGACGTCCTGCTCATCGACGAGGCCCTGGCCACCGGCGACCGCGAGTTCCGCAAGAAGAGCGAGCAGCGCATCCGCCAGATCCGCGAGGAGGCCGGCACGGTGTTCCTCGTCGCCCACGACCTCAGGGTCATCGAGGAGACCTGCAACCGGGTCATCTGGCTGCACAAGGGCAAGATCAAGATGGACGGCGACCCCAAGGAAGTCCTCGCCGCCTACAACAAGGGCTGACCAGCCCCGCCTTCATCGGCCGCCCTCCGGGGCGGTCGTTTTTCGTGTCGAGGCACATTCCGTGTTGACCACCACAGCGACACGAGAGGCGATTGCCTGACATCGTGGCGGCTGTTCCGATATGATTCGAACGTTGTTTCGATCCGGTAGTGATGGAGTGGAGTGGGGGCGCGATGGGAGAGCTTTCGGCCGCGATCGACCACCTGGCCATCGAAGACGTGTCACAGATTCCCCGAGGCGAGCTGGTAGAGCAGCTCCTCGAGCTGCACTGGCAGATGGCCAGGCTGCAGGCGCAGATCGCCCGCCGCACCGGCGTCCGCCTCCCCTGACCCACCACTGTCCCCACCCACTGTCCCCACCCACTGTCCCCACCCACTGTCCCCACCCACTGTCCCCGCCTCCGTCCCCTCCCCCGGACACGCGGATGCCGCCGGTCCCTGAGGTGACAGAGAACCGGCGGCAGGATGCGCCCCGTGCCGCGCCGCCGCCCTGCAGTGACGGCGCGGCCCACGAGCGCGGCCCGGGTGGCGGCCCGGGCCT
>NZ_QNFZ01000972.1 GCF_003313395.1 Nonomuraea lactucae
CGCCACCCGAAGGCGGCGGCCCAGCCGGTGCGGCGCACCGGCTGGGGGCCGGCCCCTCGGCGACCCCCGCCGGAGCGGCTAGTGGTCCTCACCCTGCGGGGGCAGCACCGCCACGACCGGGTGGTCCTTCTCGATCTTCCCCACCTTGGACGCGCCGCCGGGCGAGCCCAGGTCCTCGAAGAATTCGACGTTCGCCTTGTAGAAGTCCTTCCACTGCTCGGGAAGGTCGTCCTCGTAGAAAATCGCCTCGACGGGGCACACAGGCTCGCACGCGCCGCAGTCCACACACTCGTCGGGGTGAATGTAAAGCATGCGCTCGCCCTCGTAGATGCAGTCGACGGGGCACTCCTCGATGCACGCCTTGTCCAGGACGTCCACGCAAGGCTGCGCGATGACGTAGGTCACCTCGAGCTCCTTCTTCTCCGCCACCATGGCATGTCTCTGACCGCGGTTTGCTAGTCCCTAGTATTGCCGTGCTTGCCAGCAGCCCGAAACGGAGGTGGCCAACTCGTGGCCGCACGTCTCACAGTGGCCGTCACCGAGGCCGATGTCGGCTCGCGGATAACCACGCGCAGACGGGTTCCCGGGGGGTTCCGCGACGCGGTCGGGATCCTCGAGTCGTGGGAGTCAGGCGTGTTGAGGGTGCGTAAAAAGGACGGCACGGTCGTGGAGATCTTCGCGGAGACGCTGGTCGCCGCCAAGGTCGTTCCGGCCGCGCCTCCTCGACCTGGGCGGATGTAGCGGCGAGTATTCGCTGGGTGACCGTACGTATTTGTGCCGCTGCGGCAGCCATCCTCGTCAGCGCCGGATGCGGCGCGTCCACTACAGAGGCCAAGCCGCTCCCGCCCGTCAACGTCAAGGCGATGTCCATGAAGGAGGGCTTCGGCGACCTGGAACGGCTCGCCGAGGCCGCCAGGAGCGAGGGCGCGCTCAACGTGATCGCGCTGCCCCGCGACTGGGTCAACTACGGCGAGATCATCGACACCTTCGCCGACAAGTACGACATCAAGGTGAACCAGCTGGAGCCCGGCGCCAGCAGCACGCGGCAGATCGAGGCCGCGGGACAGCTCAAACCGGACGTGTTCGACCTGACGCTGGACGTGGCCGTGGCCAACGCCGCGAGGTTCGCCCCGTACAAGGTGCAGGGGTGGCTGGACCTGCCCGACAACGTCAAGGACCCGTCAGGCGCCTGGTACGCCGCCTACGGCGGCTACATGTCGATCGGGTACGACCCGCGCGCCGTCACCGCCCCCGCCACCTTCACCGATCTGGTCAAGCCCGGCTACACCGTCGCGCTCGACGGAGACCCACTGCGCTCGGCGGCGGCCTTCGAGGGTGTGATGGCGGCCTCGCTGCAGAACGGCGCGCCGGATCCGCAGCGCGGGGTGCAGCTGTTCGGCAGGCTCAGGCAGCAGGGCCGGCTCACCGAACCGGCCAAGGCCAACACGATCGTGGGCTGGGACCACCTCAACGCGGCCCGCAGCGCCATGCAGCCCGGCGCGTGGAAGGTGACCATCCCGAAGGACGCGCCGCTCGGCGACTATCACATCCAGGCGATCAACAAGGACGCGCCGCATCCGGCGGCGGCCCGGCTCTGGCAGGAGTTCATCTTCTCCGACGAGGGCCAGAACCTCCTGCAGAAGGGGTTCGCCCGGCCGGTCCGCGCCGAGGCCATGCTCATGCGCCGCACCCTCGACACCGAGCAGGCCGCCAAGCTGCCCGTGGCTCCCGGCCCGCCCGTCCTGCTCACGATCCCCCAGTTGGACGCGGGTAAGTCCTACCTCAAGAGGGAATGGTCGAAGAGCGGCGGATGAGACCAATGTGACTTTGTATGTCATTGGGACGCTCAGCCTCTAAAGTGAACGGACAGCACGGCCACGGGGGCCCGATGTCTGACGAATGTGAGCTGATCGTCTTGCGATACGACACACCGAGCTTGGAACGGTGGAGCAGTCGCGCCCTCGACGGCAGCTTCGGCTACGTCTCCCCCCAGGGCGCCCCCCTCGTGGACCTGCTCGACCCACGGCCGGGCGAGCGCGTGCTGGACCTCGGCTGCGGCACGGGCGTGCTCACCGCGCAGCTCGCCGCGCGGGGCGCCGAGGTGCTCGGCATCGACGGCTCCCCCGCCATGATCGAGAAGGCGCTGGCGCAGCACCCGGGCATCGACTTCATCGTCGGCGACGGCCACGACTTCACCGTGGCCATGGCCTACGACGCCGTCTTCTCCAACGCCGCCCTCCACTGGATGAGCCGCGACCCCGCGGCCGTCATCGCCAGCGTGCACGAGGCGCTGCGGCCCGGCGGGCGGTTCGTGGCCGAGATGGGCGGGGCGGGCAACTGCGCGGAGCTCACCGCCGCCATGCTGACGGCCTGGCGCGAGTACGGCCTGCGCGAGCCCGACCTGCCGTGGTACTTCCCCACCCCCGCCGAGTACGCCCGCCGCCTCGAACGCGAGGGTTTCGTGGTGCGGCTGCTCGAATACTTCGACCGGCCCACCCCACTCGACGAGTGCCCGGGGGGCGCCGCCGACTGGGTGCGGATGTTCGCATCCTCCGTGCTGGAGGGCCTGCCGCCGGAGACCGTCGCCCCCCTTCTCCAGCGGGTCAACGAGCTGGCCGCGCCCGCGCTGCGCAGGGAGACCGGCTGGATGGCCGACTACGTGCGCCTACGCTTCGCCGCCGTCCGGCGTTGATGCGTAGTCCATGATGCGTAGGGGAGTTTTGCCAGACTATGGTCTGTTCCGGGGGCGGCGAGACATTGGCTGCACCGCTGTACGCACGTTGATGACCTTACGACGACACGGCGGCGTGAGGGGCTGGTGAACGGAACGGGATGAACTTCTGCCTGAGCGACCTCGTACCACCGCTGCGGTGGAGCGACGCGTCCACGATCACTCTACTCACCGGGCAGCCCGACCTGCCGGACGCCTGGTGGCGCAGCCTCCCCCTCACCCGCGTGCTGGCGGCCATCGGCCCGGAGGGCCTGGGTGAGCTGCTCACGGAGATCGCTCTGGAGCGGTGGCCCGCCGCCGCCGTGGGCGACGTCCTGCCCGCGCTGTACGTCCTGGACCCCGACGAGGTGGACGAGCCGCACATCGCCATCGCGCTCGACCGGGCGGGGTCGTGGGCCGGGCTGCTCGCGCTGACGAGCAGGGAGCTGCTCGACCAGCCGTTCATCCAGGCGCGGGCGGTGCTCGGCACGCTGTTCTCCGCGGTCCTGGTACGGGTCTCGCCCACTCCCTCCCGCAGGGCGGGCGAGGCGGCCAGGCACGGGGCGGAGACGAGTGAGCCCGCTGAGGAGCCCGCCGGGGCCCAGGACGAGCAGCCGGTGCAGTCTGCGGAGCCCGCTGTGTCCGCGAAGTCTGCGGAGCCCGTGGAGCCTGAGGACGAGGTCTCCGCAGCCCTTGACGCCTCCGAGGAGGATGACGACTCCGCCGACGCCGAGGCATCCCTGGACGAAGCACCCCAGGAGGGCGAGGCGATCCCGGAAGGTGAGGCGTCCCCAGAGGGTGAGGACTCCCTGGAGGGTGAGGACTCCGCGGAGGCTGAGGCGGCCGACGGAGTGGACAGCCTCCAGGAGGAGGCGCCACCCGCAGCGGCGAACTCCCAGGAGGAGGCCGCCCTCGCAGCCGAGGGGGCTGAAGGCGCGGACGGGCCTGCGAGCGGCGAGGCCGCCGCCGACAACGACCCCGCCGACAACGCGCCCGCCGACGACCCGGCCGCGGGCGACCCCGCCGCGGACGACGACGCCGACGAGGAGGCGCCCGTCGAGGAGGCGCCCGACTACAGAACCCCCGAGGATCACGAGCCCGCCGAGGCCGGTTCGCCGGACCTGCCCGAGCTCATCGAGGCGGCGTTCGCCGGGCTCGACGACAAGACCTGGGCCGTGGCGCAGAACCGCGTCTTCACCGACCAGCCGTCCGCCGTGGACCAGCTGGCCAGGCTCTTCGCCGTTCCGCCCGCCGAGATCGACGAGACCGAGGTACGGCTCCGCGCCCGTCTGGACCGGTGGCTGGCCAGCGACGAGGCGGCCCCGTACCGGGCGCACCTCGACGAGCTGCTCCACACGATCGGCCCGGCGGCGCCCAAGGAGCGGCTGATCAAGGCGGCCGACTGGCACCTCAAGGAGATCCGCGCGCTGGAGGTGCCCGCCTGGCAGTTCGTGCTGGCCACCATGACCCCACGGGAGAGCGAGGGGGGCGGAGCGGCCGACCTACCGCCCCCCGCCACGCCGTCGGCCTTCTCGCCGCCGGGTCAGGCGGCGGCGCACCCCTCGCTGGGAAGCCCGTTCGCGGCGCTGCCGCAGGCCGACGGGCCGACACCCGGCTCGCGGTTCCAGGCGTTCGCGCCGGCCGTCCCCGTGAAGGAGGAGACGAACGGGGTGTCGGAGGACGGGGCCGGCAAGCCGTACCAGCCGCTCAAGGACGTCTCTCAGACGCGGCGCTGCTTCCGCCAGCCCGACGGGCGGTGGTGGCTGCGGGTGGACGTCACGGCCGAGCAGCTCGCGGGAGGCGAGTGCCCGCTGCCCACGGGGTTCGCCGCGTACCTGGGGCTCTCCCCCGGCGAGAGCCGGGCGGTCCGGAGCGCGGCGGGAGAGCTCACCATGACCTGGCACGGCAGGCCCGTGCTGGAGTCCGTGGAGCGGCTGCTCGTGGACGTCGGAGCGAAGGAGGGCGGCCACCTGTTCCTCACCCTTTCGGACGAGGGCGTGCTGCGGGCCAGGCACCTGCCGGTGGCCGCGCAGGGCGCCGAGAAGATCACCAAGGCGCTCCGCCTCGTCGGCTACACCGCGCCGGGAGGGACGCGCGAGCAGGCCGCCCGGGTGATCGCCACCAGGATCGGCATGGCCGGCCCGGTGGTCCTGCCCGACCTGATCACCAGGCTCCGCGAGCGCGGTGACCGCGACCTGCTCGACCTCTTGGACTGAGCCGTGCCGCGGCTCGCGATCGGCCCCGAGATCCCCCGGGAGCTCAGCGCACTGGCCCAGCCGGTGCGCAGGGACGCCATGGTCGCGCTGCGCCGCTTCCTGTTGCACGTGGCGGGAGGGCCACATCCCGAGCGGGTCCGGGGCGCCAGGGACGCTCGGGTCGCCACGCTGCGCCTGGCCGACGGCCATCGCGGCGTCGTGGTGCGCCAGCGGGACGTCTACTGGCTGCGCACGGTGCTGCCCGACCCGGAGGCCTGGTCGTGCGCGCGCCGGCTCAGGTACGGAGTCAACCCGGTGATCGGCGTGGTCGAGGAGTGGGACGCCGAGGCCCTGGAGCGCGTCGAGCCCGCGCTGCGCCGGTCCGCGGGCGGCACGCGGCTGTTCGACCCGATCTGCGACGGCGACCTGCTGGCGCTCGGCATCGACGTGCGAGCGCTACGGCTCGTACGGCTCATCACCACCGAGGCCGACGTGGAGGCGCTCGAACCGCTGCTGCCGCCCACCCAGCACGCGCCGCTCGCGGCGCTGGCCCGAGGCGGCTCCCTGCACGAGGCATGGCGCGAGCTGGACGGCTGCCGGGCCTTCGACGAGCCCCCGGGCCCGATCGACACCGACGACCTCCACGCCGCGATGCGCCGCAGCCCGGACCAGGCGGTGTTCGTGGCCGACAAGCTGGAGCTGGAGCGCGTGGTGACCGCCCCCGAGTGGTGCACGTTCCTGCATCCGCCGCAGCACCGGCTGGCCCGCGCCACCCGCTACGAACAGCCCGTGCTGGTCATCGGCGGCGCGGGCACCGGCAAGACGCTCCTGGCCCTGCACCGGGCCGCCCATCTGGCCGTGCACGGCAAGGGTCCGGTGCTGCTGGTGACGTTCTCGCAGAGCCTCGGCGAGGACCTGACCGCCCGGCTGGACGCGCTCATCCCCGACGAGGCGGTGCGCAAACGGGTCGAGGTGGACAACGCCGAGCGGCTGGCCCTTCGGATCGTGGCCCACGAGGAGGGCCGCCGCCCCGCGCTGGTGGGGCCAGGCGCACGCAGTCTGGCCCAGCTCACCGAGGAGGCGCTGCGGCTGCTGTCGAGGACGACGGGAGACCTTCTCGACGACGTGGATCCGGGACGCAAGCCGTACCGTCACATCGTCGTGGACGAGGCCCAGGACATCAGCACCGCGCAGTGGCGGCTGCTGCGCGCGGCGGTGCCGCACGCGCACGACGACCTGTTCGTCGTCGGCGACCCGCACCAGCGCGTCACCGAGACCCGGGTGGCGCTCGGCGCGCTGGGCATCCCGGCCGCGCAGCACACGCTGCGCGTCTCCTACCGGCTGCCGCAGGAGGTGCTCTCCTTCGGCATGCGGCTGCGCGGAGGCGGGCCGGTGGACGGGTTGGTGAAGGGCCTGTCCCGGCTCTACGGGCTGCGCGCGACGCGCAACGGCGAGCGGCCGCTGATCCGCGCGTACGACTCCGCGGAAGCGGAGCTCGCGGGGCTGGCCGCCACGGTCCGCGCCTGGCTGGAGGAGGGCGTGCCCGCCGGCGAGATCGCCGTGGGCGTCCGGACGCCGGAGCTCATGCGGGCCGCCCGGCGGGCGCTGGGCGAGCTGGAGGTGCGGGTGGCGACGTTCCCCAGCCTGAAGGGGCTGGAGTTCGAACGGGTCGCCCTCGTCGGGGTGGCGGAGGGCGTCGTGCCCGAGCCGACGCCCGACGACCCCGCCGCCCGCGCGCGTGCTCTGCAACGCGAACGCGGCATGCTGTACGTGGCCTGTACGAGGGCACGCTCACTGCTTTACATATCCCATTCAGGAAGAGGAAGCCCCTTTCTGTCGTTCTGATCACATAGTCTGAACTGCGGATATCTATCCCATTGCCGGTTGGACTCCAATGAACCTCAGCCTGAGCGACCTGACGCCACCGATGCGCTGGACCCCACCTGGCCAGGTCGCGTCCGTCGTGGAAGAGCCCCAGCTGCCAGAGGCATGGTGGCAGGCGATCCCGCTCGACCGCGCGTGTGCCATCGTCGGCACGCAGACAGTGGCGGGCCACCTCGCCGATCTCGCCGTGGCCTGCTGGGGTCACCTGCTACTCGGTGACATCCTGCCGCTGCTGCGCTTCTCCGACCCCGCCGAGGCCGAGCGGACGCCGGAGACGCTGGGCAAGGACGTGGTGCAGAAGCTGTTCGGCGGGGTGTTCGAGCGGCTGCTGGAGCCCGCCGCCGACGTTCCGGTGCGGCCGGCCCGCCCCGACAGGCCGCTGCCCGAGCTGATCGACGGCGTGTTCGCGGCGCTGGACGACCGGCAGCGGGCCATCGCCCGTGACCGCCTCTACGCGGGCCGCCGGGCCACGCTCGACGAGCTGGCGCAGCGGTTCTCGGTGACGCGGGAGCGGATCAGGCAGATCGAGCGGGACCTGCGCGACCACGTCGACGCCTGGCTGGGCGGGCCCGAGGCGGTCTCGCTCGTGGCGCACGTGGCGTGGCTGCGCGGCAGGCTCGGCTCGGCCGTGCCGTCCGACGACCTCGCGGCGGCCGTCCCCTGGCACCGCACCGAGCTCCGCACGCTGGGCATCCCCGCCTGGCGGTTCGTGCGCACGCTGCTGACCGGCTACGAGCAGACCGACGGCTGGCTGATCGCGGGCGGCGCCGACGAGCTGCGGGAGAAGACGCGCCAGCTGTTCGCCGACGGCCCCCGGCCGCTCGCCGAGGCCGTGGCCATGGTCAGCCAGCTCGGCGTGCGCGAGGACGTGGCCGAACGCTGGATCAAGTCGGTGCCTCAGCTACGGGTGCTCGACCAGCACGTGGTGCCGTGGCCGCGCAGCATCAACGAGAAGGCCGAGGCCGTGCTGACGGTGGCGGGTCACCCGCTGACACCCGAGGAGATCCAGGAGCGCATCGGCGAGGACTACAGCCTCGTCGGCATCCGCAACCAGCTCACCGCCGACGAGAGGTTCCGCCGGGTCGACCGCAACAAGTACGGGCTGACCCGGTGGGGCGGCGACGAGTACCTCGGCATCAGGGAGATGATCGCCAGGGAGATCGAGCGCGCCGGCGGCGAGGCCTCGGTCAGCACCATCGTCACGAACCTCACCTCCCGCTACGACGTGAGCGAGAGCTCGGTCCGCGCCTACTCGGGCGGGCCGGGGTTCGAACGCACCCAGCGCGGGTGGATCAGGGTGGCGGGCACCTCGCCCACCGGTGAGGCGGAGCCGTACCAGCCGCGCAAGGACGTCTCGGAGACCCGGCGCAGCTTCCGCAGCCGCGACGGGCGGTGGTGGCACCGGGTGGACGTCAACGCCGAGCACCTGCGCGGCTCGGGCTCGCCGCTGCCCACGGGGTTCGCCGCCTACCTGGGCATGGCGCCGGGCGGGCAGCTGACCGCCGCCACGCCCTCGGGCGACGTGGTGATCAGCTGGCACAACCAGCCCACCATGGGGTCCATCAGGAACGTACTGGCCGACTTCACGGCGAACGAGGGCGACCACGTGTTCCTGACCGTGTCCGACGGTGGTGAGCTGCTGACGCGCTACCTGCCGGCCGCGCCCGTGGCGATGCCGCCGCTGAACCGGGCGCTGTACCTGATCGGCTACACCGCCCCGGTGAGCTCGGAGGCGGAGGGGCTGCGGCTGATCGGCGCCCGCATCGGGCTGCCGGACACGGCGGCGCGCGAGGAGGTGCTCGCCCGGCTCCGCGAACGCGGCGACCGGGACATCCTCGGCTTCCTTGGCGGCTGACGGGGCGCGGTTAGGCTCTGAGGATGCTGCGGATCCACGACACGAGGGCCGGAGAGACCGGGGGCGTCACAACGGCCCGCGCGGTGCGGATGTACACGTGCGGCCCCCGCCTCGACCGGCCCGCCCACATCGGCGACCTGCGTCCTCACGTGCTGTCCGACCTGATCCGCAGGGTCCTGGAGAGCCGGCGCGTACGCGTGCTGGCCTGCCGCGACGTCGCCGACCTCGCCACCGCGGCGGGCCAGAGCGCCTCCCTGCGGGATCACGAGGAGGCCTTCGGACGCGACGCCGCCGCCCTGAACCTCCTGCCGCCGGAGCACGCGCCACGGGCCGGCGAGACGGCCGACGCGGTGATCGCGCTCATCGCCAGGCTCGTCGAGCGGGGGCACGCGTACGCGGCGCCGGACGGCACGGTCTACTTCGCCGCCGCCGCGGCTCCCGACCCGCGCGAGCGCTCCCAGGCCGACTGGCCCCTGTGGGAGCCCCGCGACGGCGACCCGTCCTGGGACGCCCCCTGGGGCCGCGGCCTGCCCGTCCGGCACGTCCAGCGGACGGCCCTGTCACTGCGCTTCCTCGGGGAACGCATCGACATCCTCGTCGGCGGCGACGACCCGCGCCACCACGGGCGCCAGCGCGCCCAGTCCGACGCCGCCGCGGGCCACCAGGTGGTCCGGCACTGGGTGCACACCGGCCCGGCGCTCGCGGCGCCGGGTGTGCCGCTCTCCGAGGTCGTCGAGGCGGGCCTCGACCCGCTCGCCGTACGGCTGGCCTACCTGGAGCACCACTACCGCGACCAGGCGAACCTCACCTGGGACCGCCTGCGGGACGCCGACCGCGGGCTGCGGCGATGGCGGGCCCGGGTGGCAGGGTGGGCGGAGTCGCCCAGCGCCCCCATGGCGTCCGGCCACGTCCAGCGGGTGAAGGCCGCCCTGGACGACGACCTCGACACGCCCACGGCTCTCGCCCTTCTGCGTGATCTCGAACACGACGAGTCGGTGACGCCGGGCTCCAGGTTCGAGTCGTTCCTGCACCTGGACCGGATCCTCGCCCTCGACCTGTCCACAGACATCGGCCGCGCGTGATCATTGCCCCGATCACACCCTTCTGTTACGGCACGGCCAACTGGGCCGCCACCCGCCGCACGTGGCCGAGGGCCTCCAGGAGGACGGCCGCTGACCGGCACATGGCCGGGCGCCGATACGCCGCTCACACGACCGTCTGGGTGGTTCAACCGGGACCACGACGCCACCCCCTTGCCCAGGGGATCTCGCCACACCCCCAGGACCCACCACCCACCACCGGACCGTGCCGATCGGCCCGCGCCGCCCCCTGAGGTCGTCGGCCCGAGACGCCCTTGAGGTCGTCGGCCGAGACGCCGGTCCGGCCTCCTCACCCGCCTTCCAATCCCTCCAAGCACCCTGCGTGACCGGTTGTGGAAAGGGCGTGTGGAGTGCCGGAGCAGTGATCGCGGGCTGTCAGACTTGTGGTCCGGCGCGGGAGATCGGAGGATCGGTGAGGTTGAGGCCCTACGCGTGGATGCCGTCGCCGCTGCGCTGGGCGGCGCGGGTGCTGACCGTGCTCCTCGCGCTCGCGCTGGTGCTCGGGGGCGTCGTCGTCTACACCGTGCGGAAGTCGTTCCCGCAGGTGGAGGGGGCGCTTCGGCTGCCGGGCTTAGCCGGGAACGTGGAGATATATCGGGATAAGTCGGGGATTCCGCAAATCTACGCCGACACGGCCGAGGACCTGTTCATGGCGCAGGGGTTCGTGCACGCGCAGGACCGGTTCTGGGAGATGGACTTCCGGCGGCACGTGACGTCCGGGCGGCTGTCGGAGCTGTTCGGCAAGGCGACGCTCGACAGCGACAAGGCCATCAGGACCATGGGCTGGCGCAAGGTGGCCGAGCAGGAGCTGCCCGAGCTGTCCGAGCGCACCCGCCGCTACCTCGACTCCTACGCCAAGGGCGTGAACGCCTGGCTCAGGGCCAACCCCAACGCCTCCGACCGCAGCCTCGAATACTCCGTGCTCAAGGTGCGCAACGGCGGCTACAAGCCCGAGCCGTGGACCGCGCTCGACTCCGTCGCCTGGCTCAAGGCCATGGCCTGGGACCTGCGTTCCAACCTCGAGGACGAGATCGACCGCGCGCTCATCCTCACCAGGCTCCCCCGCGAGCGGGTCGAGCAGCTCTACCCCGGCTACCCGTTCGACGAGCACGCGCCGATCGTCACGCAGGGCGCGATCGTCCAGGAACGGTTCGACCAGCGGGCGACCCCGCGCCGCGAGGGGGCGCGCCCGAGGCGGGACAACGCGCCCCAGCGCCTCCAGCAACGCCGGGAACGCGCCGGACAGCAGGACGTGCAGGGCGGCGGGCAGATCCAGGAGACCCCTGAACCCGGGAAGGCCGGGGAGCCCGGAGACGCCGGGGAGGCCGGGGAGGCGGGGCGGGCGGGCGCCGCGGCGCTGGCCCGGGCGGCCG
>NZ_QNFZ01000970.1 GCF_003313395.1 Nonomuraea lactucae
CGGGTCGGTGGCCGGGCGGCCGATCGTGGGCATGCCGAGGAGCACGCCCTTGGCCGTGGGCGCGCCCTGGCGGGCCTCCCAGGCGTCACCGGCCCGGGTGCGGCGCAGGCCGAGCAGGGCCCCGTCGGCCACCAGGTGGTGCGGCGCCGCGTAGGTGACCTCCACCGTCACCATGTCGCCCGGCCGCGGCCGCTCGTCGCCCACCGCGAAGTGCACCAGGCGGTTGTCGGGGGCGCGCCCCGAGAGCCGGTGGGTGGCGTCGTCCTTGCGGCCCTCGCCCTCGGCGACCAGCACCTCCAGCGTGCGGCCCACCTGCTTCTTGTTCTCCACCCAGGAGATCTCCTCCTGCAGGGCGACCAGGCGCTCGTAGCGCTCCTGGACGACCTCCTTGGGGATCTGGTCGGCCATGACGGCCGCGGGCGTGCCGGGGCGGATCGAATACTGGAAGGTGAAGGCGTTGGCGAACCGGCTCTGCCGTACGACGTCCAGGGTCGCCTGGAAGTCGTCCTCCGTCTCACCCGGGAAGCCGACGATGATGTCGGTGGAGATCGCCGCGTCGGGCATGGCGGCGCGGACCCGTTCGATGATGCCGAGGTAGCGCTCGGCCCGGTAGGAGCGGCGCATCGCCTTGAGCACCCGGTCGGAGCCCGACTGCAGCGGCATGTGGAGCTGGTGCATCACGTTGGGCGTCTCGGCCATGGCCGCGATCACGTCGTCGGTGAAGGCCGCCGGGTGCGGTGAGGTGAAGCGGACCCGCTCCAGCCCCTCGACGGATCCGCAGGCGCGCAGCAGCTTGCCGAACGCCAGCCGGTCGCCGAACTCGACGCCGTAGGTGTTGACGTTCTGGCCGAGCAGCGTGACCTCCAGGACGCCCTGCTCCACCAGGGCGCGCACCTCGGCCAGGACGTCGCCGGGCCGCCGGTCCTTCTCCTTGCCCCGCAGCGACGGCACGATGCAGAACGTGCACGTGTTGTTGCAGCCGACCGAGATCGCCACCCAGGCGGCGTAGGGCGACTCGCGCTTGGTGGGCAGCGTGGACGGGAAGACCTCGAGCGACTCCTTGAGCTCGACCTGGGCCTCGCCCTGAACGCGGGCCCGCTCCAGCAGCACCGGCAGCGAGCCGATGTTGTGGGTGCCGAACACCACGTCGACCCACGGCGCCCTGCGGACGATCTCGCCCTGGTCCTTCTGCGCCAGGCAGCCGCCCACGGCGATCTGCATGCGCGGGTTGCCCGCCTTGGCGGGCCGCAGGTGGCCGAGGTTGCCGTAGAGGCGGTTGTCGGCGTTCTCCCGCACGGCGCACGTGTTGAACACGACCACGTCGGCGCTCTCGCCGTCGGCCGCGCGCACGTAGCCCGCCTCCTCCAGCAGCCCGGACAGGCGCTCGGAGTCGTGCACGTTCATCTGGCACCCGTACGTGCGCACCTCGTACGTGCGGGGGCTCTCCTGGGTCACAGTCATGGCACGTTCAAGGGTAGTCGTTGTCCGGCCGGCGACGGCCTCGAGAGATTAAAAGACCAGCTTGACGGCCGGATGTGATCGGATCGGTACCGCTCGGTTAGTGACCAGCGCCCTAACGACCCCTAGGTTTTACGCATGACGGACAACGGGGACGCCGCTCCGCTGGTGCAGCTGGAGCACGTCAACAAATACTTCGGGGCGCTGCATGTCCTGAAGGACATCAACCTGACCGTCTCCCGCGGCGAGGTGCTCGTCGTGATCGGCCCTTCGGGTGGTGGCAAGTCGACGCTCTGCCGGACCATCAACCGGCTGGAGACCATCGACGACGGCGCGATCATCTTCGATGGCGAGCCGCTCCCGGAGGAGGGCAGGGCACTGGCGAGGCTCCGCTCCGAGGTCGGCATGGTCTTCCAGTCGTTCAACCTCTTCGCCCACAAGTCGATCCGGGAGAACGTCACGCTCGGGCCGACCAAGGTGCGGCGCAAGGCGCGCGACGCGGCGGACAAGCGGGCCATGGAGCTGCTGGAGCGGGTGGGCATCGCCGCCCAGGCCGACAAGTACCCCGCCCAGCTCTCCGGCGGGCAGCAGCAGCGTGTCGCGATCGCCAGGGCCCTGGCCATGGACCCGAAGATGATCCTGTTCGACGAGCCGACGTCGGCCCTGGACCCGGAGATGGTCCAGGAGGTGCTCGACGTGATGATCGGGCTGGCCCGTGACGGGATGACGATGATGGTGGTCACGCACGAGATGGGGTTCGCCAGGAGGGCCGCCAACCGCGTGGTCTTCATGGCCGACGGCCAGGTCGTCGAGGAGAACACACCCGACGAGTTCTTCACCAACGCCCAGACCGACCGGGCGAAGGATTTCCTGTCGAAGATCCTTACGCATTGAAGCCCGCAGGAAGATTGAGGTAACGACAATGCAGATGCGCCGAACGGGGGCCGTGCTCGCGGTGGCGGCCATGGCGGCAGGCCTGGCCGCGTGTGGCGGCAACGAGAGCTACCCCAATGCACTGGAGAAGGTCAAAGGCGCCGGCGAGATCGTCGTCGGCACGAAGTGGGACCAGCCGAGCATCGGTCTGAAGAAGGGCACCGCCGACCCCGAGGGCTTCGACGTCGACGTCGCCCGCTACGTCGTGCGCGAACTGAACGGCGGCAAGGACCCGAAGATCATCTGGAAGGAGTCGCCTTCGTCCAACCGCGAGGCGCTGCTCCAGAACGGCACGGTGGACATCATCTTCGCCACCTACTCCATCACCGAGGCCCGCAAGCCGAAGGTGACCTTCGGCGGGCCGTACATCATCGCCCACCAGGACACCATGGTGCGCGCGGACGCCACGGGCATCGCCAAGGCGACCGACCTGAAGGACAAGAGGATCTGCCAGGCGCAGGGCTCCAACTCCTACAAGCGGATCACCGACCCGCCGCCGGACGGCAAGCTGGGCCTGCCCGCCAAGCTGGTCGGCGCGAGCAACTACTCCGAGTGCGTCCAGAAGCTGAGCGGCGGCAACCTCGACGCCGTGACGACCGACAACCTGATCCTGGCCGGTTTCTCCGCCCAGGAGCCGGGCAAGTACAAGCTCCTCAACGACCCGTTCACCGACGAGAAGTACGGCGTCGGGCTGAAGAAGGGCGACAAGGCCACCTGCGAGGCGGTCAACAAGGCGATCGCCAAGATGTGGCAGGACGGCACGGCGACCAAGCTGCTCCAGAAGTGGTACGGCAAGACGGGGATGGAGTTCCCCGCGACCGCGCCACCGGCCGAGGGTTGCGCCTGATCCTCACGCGCGCGGCGGCCGGTGATCCGGCCGCCGCCGCTGTTCTCACTGGTGGAGCACAATGGACGAACTAATCGAGTACGGGCCCGAGCTGTTCAGCGGGTTCACCAAGAACCTGCTGCTCTCGGTCCTCATCGCGTTCTTCTCGCTGGCCGTGGGCACCATCCTGGCGGCCATGCGGGTCTCCCCCACCCCGGTGCTGCGCGCGGCGGGCACGACCTACGTCAACGTGCTGCGCAACACGCCGCTGACGCTGGTGCTGGCCTTCTGCTACCTCGGGCTCAGTGACACGCTCGGGCTGATCTTCTCGACAGAGGTGCCGCTGACCAACTCGTTCTGGCTGGCGGTGCTGGGCATGTCGGCCTACACGGCGGCGTTCGTGTGCGAGGCGCTGCGCGCGGGCGTCAACACCGTGCCGATGGGGCAGGCCGAGGCGGCGCGGGCGATCGGGCTGACGTTCTTCCAGTCGGTACGGCTGGTCATATTCCCGCAGGCGTTCCGGGCCGTCATCGCGCCGCTGGGCAGCGTGCTGATCGCCATGATCAAGAACACCACGGTGGTGGCCGCGGCCGGCTACACGGTGGACGTGGCCGCGGTGATGAGGGAGACCTTCGACACGACCGGCGTCTCCATCCCGATCTTCATCGGCATCGTGCTCGCCTTCCTGGCGGTCGTCCTGCCGATCGGCTGGTACACGGGGTGGCTGTCGAGGAGATTGGCGGTGGCACGATGACGTCGGCGTCCGTACTGTTCGACGCCCCGGGGCGGCGCGGACGGCTGCGCAACAACCTGCTCACAGTGGCCTCCGCGGTGGTGCTGCTGGCCATCACCGTGTGGGCGGTGCTGAAGCTGGCGGAGAAGGGCCAGCTCGACGCCAGGGTGTGGGAGCCGTTCCTCACCGCCGAGGTGTGGCAGGGCTACCTGATTCCCGGCCTGATCGGCACTATCAGGGCCGCGGTGCTGGGCGCGGTGTTCGCGCTGCTGTTCGGCGCGGTGTTCGGCATCGCCCGGCTGTCGGACCACCGGTGGATCAGGATGCCCGCCGGGGCGATCGTCGAGCTGTTCCGGGCCATCCCGCTGCTGCTGCTGATCTTCTTCCTCTGGTTCCTGGCGCCCAGCGTGTTCGGCAGCGGCGACTACGCGCTGTTCGCCATCGTCCTGGCGCTGACGCTCTACAACGGCTCGGTGCTGGCCGAGGTGGTGCGGGCGGGCATCCTCGCCATCCCCAAGGGCCAGTCGGAGGCCGGGTACGCGATCGGCCTGCGCAAGGGCGGCGTGATGCGGCTCATCCTGCTGCCGCAGGCGATCACCGCGATGATGCCGGCCGTGGTCAGCCAGCTCGTGGTCCTGCTCAAGGACACGGCGCTGGGTTACTTCATCGTGTACGTCGACCTGCTCAACATGGGCTTCAAGACGCTGCCGTCGGCGTACCCGGGGACGAAGCTGTCTGCGGCGGTCGTCATCGGGATCATCTACATCGCGATGGCCATGGCGCTCAGCGCGTTCGCCACGTGGCTGGAGCGGCGCAGCCGCCGCAGCCGCAAGACGGCGGCCAGGCCGGTCGCGATCGCCACGGTGGACGGAGGCGGCGCGGGCGGCGCCTGACGCCTGCGGGTCTGACGTCGCGAATTACGGGTAGGGGGCGCTCGCCGGAGTACCGGTGATCGCCCCCGCTCGCGCCGATCTTCCGGCAGGATTCGTCTATGCCCTTCTGGCCATCCCCCATCACCACGACCGACGTCGCCCGTTCAGGTCTCCGGCTGGGCTGGCCCACCACGCTCGACGGCCAGGTGTGGTGGACGGAAGACCGGCCCGACGAGGGCGGCCGCACCACGATCATGCACCGCGCCGCCGGCGGCGCCCGCCGCGAGCTGCTGGCCGCCCCGTGGAGCGCGCGGGCCCGCGTCCACGAGTACGGCGGCCGCCCCTACACCGTGGCCCCGGGCGGAGAGGTCGTC
This sequence comes from Nonomuraea lactucae, assembly GCF_003313395.1. Taxonomy (GTDB): domain Bacteria; phylum Actinomycetota; class Actinomycetes; order Streptosporangiales; family Streptosporangiaceae; genus Nonomuraea; species Nonomuraea lactucae. Next base: position 5,197 of record NZ_QNFZ01000970.1, read on the forward strand.
TTCGTCAACCTCTCCGACCAGCGCCTCTACCTCCTCGCGCCCCTCGCCGACGAGCCGAGTCCGATCACGCCGGCCGACGACGGCTCCCGCTACGCCGACCTGCTGGTGCGCGACCACCAGGTCTGGTGCGTACGCGAGCGCCACCACGACGGCAAGGTCTCGCGCTCCATCGTCTCGATCCCGCTGGAGGGCGGCGAGCCGCGCGAGCGCGCCACGGGCGCCGACTTCTACGCCTTCCCCGAGCTCTCCCCCGACGGGCTGCACCTGGCCTACATCAGCTGGAGCCATCCGCGCATGCCCTGGAACGGCACCGAGCTGCGCGTCACCCGGCTCGCCGACGGCGCCTCCTGGACGGTCAAGGGCGGCACCTCGGAGTCCGTCCTCGCACCGCGGTGGAAGGACGACGGCCACCTCTACCTGATCTCCGACTGGTCCGGCTGGTGGAACCTCTACCAGATCGGCCTCTACGGCACCTCGTCGCAGGCGCTCTTCCCCGCCGAGGAGGAGTTCGCCTGGCCGCTGTGGCAACTGGGCGGCCGGCCGTACACCGTGCTCGGCGACGGCCGGCTGGCGGTGCTGCACGGGCGCGGCGACCTGCGGCTGGGGGTGCTCGATCCGGATTCGGGAGAGCTGACCGACCTCGACATGCCCTACGAGGGCTGGGATCCCGCGCTGGTCGCCGACGGCGCGACGCTGGTCGGGGTCGGGTACGGCCCGGCGGTGCCGCGCTCGGTGGTCCGGATCGACACCGTGACGGGGCGGGTGGAGGGGCTCAGGCGCGACATCGCCGAGCTGCCCGACATCGCCTACCTGCCCTCGCCCCGGCGGGTGGAGCTGACCGGCCGGTTCGGCCGCCACGTCCACGCCCGCCTCTACCCGCCGTCCAACCCCGCCATGAGCCCGTCGCACGCCTGGCCGGAAGCCCGGTCGGGCGTCCAGTCGTCGGGGCCTTCGCCGGAGCGCCGTTCGGAGGTCCCGCCCGGCGCTCCCCCGTACGTGATCTTCGTGCACGGCGGCCCGACCGGGCACGCCACCTCGGCGCTCGACCTGGAGAAGGCGCTGCTCACCTCGCGTGGCATCGGCGTGCTCGACGTCGACTACGGCGGCTCGACCGGCTACGGCAGGGCCTACCGCGAACGGCTCAAAGGCCAGTGGGGAGTCGTCGACGTCGAGGACACGATCGCGGCGGCCGAGTGGCTGGCGGCCGAAGGGCTGGCCGATCCGGCCCGCATCGCGGTGCGCGGCGGCAGCGCCGGAGGCTGGACCGTGATGGCGGCCTGCTGCCGTTCCGAGGCGTTCGCCGGCGGCGTCTCCTACTACGGTGTGAGCGCGCTGGCCACGCTCAACGCCCACACCCACGACTTCGAGTCGCGCTACGTGGAGTGGCTCGTCGGTCCCGAGGACCCGATGCTCTACGCCAGCCGCGAGCCGCTCGCCCTGGTCGACGGGGTCTCGTGCCCGATGCTGCTGCTGCAGGGGCTCGACGACCCCATCGTGCCGCCCGAGCAGTCGGCCGCGTTCGCCGACGCGCTGTCGGAGCGCGGCGTCCCGTGCACCTACCTGGCGTTCGAGGGAGAGTCGCACGGGTTCCGCCGGACCGAGACCCGGGCCACCGCCCTCGCCGCCGAGCTGGCCTTCTACCAGCAGATCTTCAGCTGACGGCTGGACCAGTGACCGGCTGACGCCGCCGCCTGCTCATCCTTTCGGCAGCCTGGCCCGTGCAGGTGGCTGACCGCCCTTCGCCTTGGGCCATGGCGGTCGTGGTTGGCGCATCTACCCCTTGCGCCAATCGCCGGAGTGGAGCGCGCCGGCCGCCTGGGGGCCCATCAGACCGAGACCGCCGTCAACGAACACCGTCGATCCCGTCACGTACGACGCCGACGGACTGGCCAGGAAGCCCACCACCGCGGCGACCTCGCGGGCGTCACCCGGCCGGGCGATCGGGTAGCCGGGCCGGGTGCCGGTCTGCGGCGGCACGTCGTCCTGCCCCGTCATCGGTGTGGCGATCTCACCGGGCGCCACGGTGTTGACCGTGATCCCGAACTCGGCCAGCTCCAGCGCGAGCACGCGGCTGAGCATCCGCAACCCGCCCTTGGCGGCGCAGTACGGCCCTGCCCCCACCCGCGGATACTCCTCGTGGACGCTGGTGATGTTGACGATGCGGCCACCCCTGCCCGAGTGGACCATGCGCCGCGCCGCCCGCTGGGCGCACAGGAACGCCCCGTCGAGGTCCACCGCGATCACGGACCGCCAGCGTTCGTAGTCGACGTCGAGCAGCGGCTCGGAGCTGCCGGTGCCCGCGTTGTTGACCAGCACGCCCACGCCGCCCAGCTCCTCGGCCAGGTCGTCCACGACGGTGGCGGCCCGCTCGGGATCGGTCAGGTCGTGGCGCCGCACCGTGGCCGCCTTGCCGAGGTCGCGCACCAGCCGGGCGGTCTCCTCCGCCCCGTCGCTGTCGGAGTGGAAGGTGATGCCCACGTCGAACCCCTGCTCGGCCAGCGCGACGGCGGTGGCCTTGCCGATGCCGGAATCGGCGCCCGTCACGATCGCGACCTGGTCGTAGCCCTCGCTCATGCTTCCCCCCGGTGATGCGGATGGTTGCGGGCCCCCTGCCCGGAATCCTCCTCATGAAGCGCGCTCTCAAGAAGCACGCTCTCAAGAAGCACGCTCTCATGAGGCGCGCTCAACCGGGCGGCCCCGGCCGCGCGCTCTGCGGGCGAAGTCGATGGCGCTCAGCGGGCGAACTCGGTGGCGCGCGACTCCCGGACCACGGTGATGCGGATCTGCCCCGGGTAGGTCAGCTCCTCCTCGACCTGCTTGGCCACGTCGCGGGCGATGACCTGCGCCTGGATGTCGTCGATCGCGTCGGGCTTGACCATCACCCGGATCTCCCGACCGGCCTGCATGGCGAAGACCTTCTCGACGCCGTCGTACGACTGCGCGATCTGCTCCAGCCGCTCCAGCCGCTTGACGTACGCCTCCAGCGACTCGCGGCGGGCGCCGGGGCGGCTGCCGCTGACGGCGTCGGCCGCCTGGGTGAGCACCGCTTCGACCGTGCGGACCTCGACCTCGTTGTGGTGCGCCTCGATGGCGTGCACCACGTCGTCCTGCTCGCCGTACCTGCGCGCGATCTCCGCCCCGATCAGCGCGTGGCTGCCCTCGACCTCGTGCGTGAGCGCCTTGCCGATGTCGTGCAGCAGGGCGCAGCGCTTCATCAGCTTCTGGTCCAGCTTGAGCTCGGCCGCCATGATGCCGGCGATGTGCGCGGACTCGATGAGGTGCTTCAGGACGTTCTGCCCGTACGAGGTGCGGTATCTGAGCTGGCCCAGCAGCAGGGTCAGCTCGGGGTGCATGTCGGTGATGCCCAGCTCCACCAGCGCGTCCTCGCCCGCGCGGGCGCAGAGGTCCTGCACCTCGGCCCGGCTGCGGTCGTGGGCCTCCTCGATGCGCTGCGGATGGATGCGGCCGTCGAGCACGAGCTTCTCGAGGGTCAGCCTGGCCGTCTCCCGGCGTACCGGATCGAAACAGGACAGCAGCACCGCTTCCGGTGTGTCGTCGATGATCAGGTTCACGCCCGTCGTCGACTCGAACGCCCGGATGTTGCGCCCCTCGCGGCCGATGATGCGGCCCTTCATCTCGTCACCCGGCAGGTGAAGCACGCTGACGACCGACTCGGCCGTCTGCTCGGCCGCCAGCCGCTGCACCGCCAGCGTCACGATCTTGGTGGCGCGCTTCTCGCCCTCCTTGCGGGCCTGACCCTCGATCTCCCGGATGATCAGGGCGGCCTCGCGCTTGGCGTGGTTCTCGATCTCCCTGACCAGCTCGGCCTTGGCCTGACCGGCCGTGAGCCCGGCGATCCGTTCGAGGATGACCCGCCGCTCCTCCTCCACCTGCAGGAGTTCGGCGCGCCGGTCGGCCAGCTCGATCTCGGTCTCGGCCAGCTTGCGCTCCCGCTCCGCCTGCCTGCGGGCCTCGTCGTCCAGCCGCTGCTCGCGCTCGGCCAGCCGGCCCTCCCTGCGTTCGAGGTCGGCCCGGAGCTCCTTGAGGTCGGACTTCAGTGTCCGGGTCTCCTCCTCGACCTCGCGCCGCATCTGCGCCGCGCTCTCCGCCGCGGCCTCCGACCTGCGCAGGATCTCCTCGGCGTCCGAATGGGCCTTGCCGCGGATCTCACCGGCGTCCTGGCGGGCCTGTTCGAGCTCCTCGTTGACCGCCTGCACCTGCTCGGGACTGGCCTTGAACGCTTGCGGATGGCTGCCGGACGTGCGCCGCACCACGATCAGCAGCGCCCCGATCATCCCGAACGTGAGCAGGAGCACCGCCACCGACAGCACCACGACTAGCGGCCCCATGTGCGCCCTGCCCTCCTCGCGTCGTCAACACCCAAACAGGCGGCCTCAAAAGCGGGAGGGGTCACACGCAAGGCGCGGAAAGCCGGCCGGAGCCGTCGCCACGACGGATATCGGGCCAGGGCTGACCGGGCGCCGACCTGGTTGGCCGACACCTCGCCCGTCTCGATGGCCCAAGCTCGTTCGTCCGTAGTGCACCGGTATGGCAATCCGCTGCGCGGAGTAACTCCCTCACTGCAGTCGAGGTTATGCGTCCAGCAAGTCACGAGCAAGCAAACGGGTTATCAAGCGTGTCTAATCAGTGGCCACCACTTCATACAGCCGGATATCGACCGTTAGACGGGAATTGCCCTGCACACACCCCACACACCCGGAACGCCCCGCCCCGCCGGACTGAGCCACCACTCCCCAAACGCCACCTCCGCCGCCCCGCGTCGGGCCGACCACCACGTACCCCCCTCAGCACGAACGCCGCCCCGACCGCACCGCACCGCACCCCTCAGCACAGAACCGCCATCCGATCACCACACACCCACCCCTCACCACGGACCGCCACCCCGACCGCACCCCCACCCCTCACCACGGACCGCCACCCGATCACCACACACCCACCCCGCCGATCGCCCAGCCACCACCACCCAAGGACCACAGACACGCGGCACCAGGGAACCGACCACGCCGAGAGGCGGGCGCAGCCCTCAGGCCCGCAACCGCAGCCCCCGCGGGGTCGGGTGGAAGCCCGCCTCCTCCAGCGCCGCAGCGAGAGGCGACTCGACGATCGAGGCGCCGTCGGCGCGCTCGACCGTCAGCTTGCCCAGTGCCCCGTCTCGCACGGCCAGCGCCAGCGCGTCCACGGCGGGCCGGAGCCGCTCGTCATCTTTGAACGACAGGAGCGTCCTGCCGCCCCGCTCCACGTACAGCACCAGGGAGCCGTCGACGAGCACCACGAGCGCCCCCGCCTTCCGGCCCGGCTTGTGCCCGACGTCACCCGGGTGGGCAGGCCACGGCAGCGCGGCCCCGTACGGGTTGGCCGGATCCGCCGCGGCCAGCACGACAGCCCTGCGCACCGCGCCTCCCCCACGACCACCTGCGCCACCTGAGCCAGGCATCTCCCGCGCCACCCCCGCAGTCACCTCTGCCACGCCAGGCATCACCCCGGCCACGCCAGGCGTCGCACCGAAAGCGCCAGGCGGCACCCCCGGCGCGCCTGGGCCCCGCCCGAGGGCCGGGGCCATGGCGCGCATCCGGTCCACTGCCCCCGGCAGTGCGAACTGCGCCCCACCGAGGCCCTCCACGAAGTAGCCCCGGCGGCACCGCCCGCTCTCCTCGTACGCGCGCAGCACCTGGTAGACGGGGGCGAACCCGCCCGGAAGCCGTTCGGACACGACGGACCCCCGTGTCACCACGCCGTGCCGTTCGAGCAGCACCTCGGTCTGCGCCTGCGCTCGCTGGGCGGCGTCCCCGGCCGGTGACGGGAGCAGCCACCACCGCCCGCCGACGGTCGGCGGCCCGCTCCTGGTGGGCAGCACGGCCCGTCGGCGCCGCGTCGTGGCGGGCCGGTGGGCGGGGCGCCCGGTC
>NZ_QNFZ01000971.1 GCF_003313395.1 Nonomuraea lactucae
CGCGGGCGTGGCGGCCGGGGCCGTGGCGCTCGGCGTGGCCCAGCTGTCCGCCGCGCTCGTGGGGCCGGAGGCGTCCCCGGTCGTGGCGGTCGGCAACGCGGCCGTCGACCTGACGCCGGCGCCCGTGAAGGACTTCGCGATCGCCACCTTCGGCGAGAACGACAAGACGGTCCTGATCGCGGGCGTGCTCGTGGTGCTCACCGGGTTCGCGGCCGTGATCGGCGTCCTCGCGCGGCGCCGGGCTGTCTACGCGTACGCGGGACCGGCCCTGCTGGGTGCCGTGGGGGTGGCCGCCGTGCTCACCCGGCCGGGCGCGGAGCCTCTCGACGCCCTGCCGGCCATCGTGGGAGCGCTCGCCGGGGCCTGGACGCTGGCGTGGCTGATCCGGCGCGCGGCAGGGACACGGCCCCAGCCCGTACCCGCCGAGGAGGAGCCGGGCGGGGTGGAGCGGCCGGTGGTGATGCGGGCCGGGGAGGATCTGCGCGCGTTCGATCGGCGGCGGCTGCTGACCGGGGTGGCCGGTGGCGTGGTGGTCGCGGGGGGCGCCGCCGTGCTCGGGCGGATGCTGTCCGGGCGGCAGGCGGTGGACGCGGCCAGGGGAGGGCTGGCCCTGCCCGCTCCCGCCACACCGGCCAAGCCGCTGCCCGCCGGTGTGGATCTCGGCATCAACGGCCTATCCCCCTTCGTCACGAAAAATCGTGACTTCTACAGGGTGGACACCGCCCTCATCGTCCCCCAGGTCGATCCCGCGGCGTGGCGGCTGCGCGTTCACGGCATGGTGGACCGGCCGATCGAGCTCACGTACGCCGACCTGCTCAAGAGACCGCTCACCGAGGCCGACGTGACGCTGACCTGCGTGTCGAACGAGGTCGGCGGCCCGTACGCGGGCAACGCCCGCTGGCTCGGCGTGCGCATGGCCGACGTGCTGCGCGAGGCCGGGCTCCAGCCGGGAGCCGACATGCTGCTGTCCACCTCCGACGACGGGTTCACCTGCGGGACCCCGGTGGACGTGATCATGGACGGGCGTGACGCGCTGTTCGCCGTCGCGATGAACGGCGAGGTGCTCCCGGTCGACCACGGCTTCCCGGTGCGCCAGGTGGTGCCCGGCCTGTACGGGTACGTCTCGGCCACCAAGTGGGTGGTTGACGTGAAGGTGACGAGGTTCGACCGGGACGAGGCGTACTGGACGCCGCGCGGCTGGGCCGCCAAGGCGCCGATCAAGACGCAGTCGCGCATCGACGTGCCCAGATCGGGCGCCTCGCTCCCGGCCGGACCGACCGCGATCGCCGGAGTCGCCTGGGCGCAGCACACCGGCATCGACGCCGTGGAGGTCCGCGTAGACCGGGGCGAGTGGCGGCAGGCACGGCTCGCCCAGGTGCCGGGGCCGGACACGTGGCGGCAGTGGGCGCTCGACTGGAACGCCACCCCGGGCCGCCACACGATCGAGGTCCGGGCCACCGACGCCGCCGGCCGCACCCAGCCGGAGCAGCAGGCGCCTACCGCCCCGGACGGCGCGACCGGCTGGCACAGCGTCACGGTGGACGTCACCTGACCGCTGAGGCCGGGGGCGGCTCTGGTGGGGTTCTCCATGTTTGTGCTGGTACGACGGGTAGTTCGTGCCGCGAAACTTGCCGACTCGCCCTCCCGGCGGGCGGTGGCGGCCCTACGATCGGTCGTCAAGCACGACAGGAGGCAGGACGTGTTCCGCGACCGCAAGCCCGGCTTCCGGTGGGCCCTTCCCGGGGACGACTACAACCCTGTGGTCGGCGACGGGGTGCGGTGGCGCGACTACGAGCGCGCCGCCGAACCCGCCCCGCCCGGACCTGCCCCGGCCGGACCCCGCCCGGCCCCGGCCCTCGGCTCCTTGCCGCCGACTCCGCCACGTGAAGTGATGTCGCCACGTGAAGTGACGTCGCCACGCGAGGTGACGTGGCCGCCTGAGGACGCCCCGCCACGTGAGGCTGTCACCCCTCCACGTGAGGCCAGCCGCCCAGGTGAGGCCATCCCTCCACGTGAGGCCACCCTGACGCCTGCGGCAACCTCGCCGCCCCAGGCGACCCCGCCGTCTGCGTCCACGCCGCCGTTTGGGCCGACCCTGACGGCTGCGACAACCTGGCCCTCCCAGGCAAGCCCGCCGCCTGCGTCGACTCCGCCGTCTGGGCCCACCCTGACGCCGCCGTTCGGTCCGGAGACGCCCCTGCCGCCCCCTTCGGCGGTGCCACGCGCTTCCGAGACGTCGGCACTGCGCGGGCCGATGGGCCCGCACGGGTTCGCGGGTTCGGCGCCGTTCGGTCCGGAGGCGCCGTTCGGTCCGGCGGCGCCGTTCGGTCCGGAGGCGCCGTTCGGGCCGGAGACGTCGTTCGGCTCTGAGGCGGCTTTCGGCTCTGAGGTGCCGGCCGGCCTTCAGGCGTCGGCCCGCTTCGAGGCGGGCCCGCCGGGCGCGCTCACGGAGCCGCGTGGATCCGAGGCGGGTCCGTTGGGTGGCTCGATGGGGTCCCATGGGTACGAGGCGGGCCTGTTGGGTGGCTCGATGGGGTCGCGTGGGTACGAGGCGGTTCCGGCGGGTGGGACTGTGGGGGTGCGCGGCGGCTTCGAGGCCGGTCCGCCAGATGGGACGGGGACGGGGGAGACCTGGTTCGATCGGCCGCACCGCCCGCCGCGGCTCTCCCAGTCCAGGCCGTACGGCGTGCCGGGCGGGCTGGCGCGGCCGGACCGGCAGGTCGAGCACGACCTGGCCCTCGCGGTGCCGAACGGCACCCGGTTCCCCGACCCGCGCGGCACCTGGGTGAGGCTGATCAACGGCGGGGGACCGGCGGACGACCCGTTCCGAGCCGCCAACGCCGCCGACTGCGCGCTGGCCGTGCTGTCCACCTGGTACGGCGAGCCCGCCGCCGCCGCGCCCAGGCACCCGGAGCACGACCGGATCGGCAGGCCGCTGCTCACCGGCGAGGCGGGCGGCACCGCGCGGATCGAGCGGTGGATCGGGCAGCGGTTCCAGTACGCGGGCCATGGGCGGCACGCCTACCCCATGCTGGCGCGGCGGCTGATCGACGCCGGGCACGGCGCCGCCGCCGTCATCCTGGTGCGCTGGCCGGGCGGCGGCGCCCACGCGTGGAACGCCGTCAACTCCGGTGGCGAGGTGATCTGGATCGACGCCCAGCGCGGGCACATGGCGGTCGAGCCTCCCTACACGACCGTGACCGGCGTGTTCTGCATCGTCATCGACAGGCAGGGGCAGCCCCGATGAACCTCGACCAGGCCAGGGCCGTGGCGGAGGAGTACTTCAACGGTGTGCGGCCGGTGAACGACCCGGTGGTCGTGGGGATCCACCGGTTCAACCAGGGGTACGTGGCCTGGGTGCGCGAGCCCGAGCCGGACGACCCGGCCTCGCTGCCGGGCACTGTCGGCGGAGGCTGCATCGTGATCGACCGGGTCTCGGGCGAGGTCGTGTGCCGCCCGCTCCTCGACCCTGAGTCGGTCGCGGAGCTATGGCCGGGCCGCACCCCCCGCTGAGCGCTCGTACGGGCCCCAGGAGCGGGGGCGTCCGGCTCGGGCCTCCCGGCAGCGTCAGGTTGCGGCGAGGGAGCCGACGATGGAGGCTCGGGCGGCCCGGCGCGCCGGAAGCACCGCGGCCAGCACGCCCGCCAGCCCCGACAGCGCCACGAACAGCGCGATCTGCCCGCCGGGCACCGAGAAGCTGGCCCCGTCGATCATGGCGCGTACCGCCGCCCAGCCGAACACCCCGCCGAGCGCCACGCCGACCAGCGCGCCGATCAGCCCGAGCACCAGGGCCTCGACCGACAGCATCCGCCGTAGCTGCGGCCTGGTCAGCCCGAGCGCCCGCAGCAGCGCCGATTCCCTGGTGCGCTCGTGCACCGACAGCGAGAGCGTGTTGGCGATGCCCAGGAGCGAGATGAGGATCGCCAGGCCGAGCAGCCCCGTGATGATCATCAGGACCATGTCGAGCGTCTCGTCGAACTCGCCCCGAACCTCGGTGGAGCTCGCCACCTTGAGCGTCGGATAGGCCGCGGTGGCCGCGTCCACCACCTTGCGGGCCTGCCCGGCGGGCACGCCGTCCTTGATGTTGACAAGCACCTGGGAGTCCGGCAGCTTGCCGAAGTAGCGGTCGAACTCCGGCTCGGCCACGGTGAGCGACGGCAGCGGCGACTCGTCGCCCAGCAGGGCCACGACCTTGAGCGAGACCGTGCCCGCCCGCTTGGTCCTCACCGGCAGGGAGTCGCCGACCCGCACGCCCAGGTCCGCTGCCACGCTGGCGGCCACCGCGACCTGCCCGGCGGCGAGGGCGCGCGCGGAGCCCGCCGTGACGTCCGGCTCCAAGGGCCCGGCGAACGTGCCCACCAGGACCGGCGTGTCGCCGGACGTGGCCGTGGTGTCGCGGATCTGCACCACCTTGGCCAGCTCCGGCCGCTTCCGCAGCGACTCGCCTACGGAACGGGGGATGCTGGAGTCGCGGTCCTGGGTGGCCAGCAGGTAGTCGACGGGAAACTGCTCGTCCAGTTTGGCGGCCACCGTCACCCGGGTCGACGCCGTGACCACCGAGATCAGCGTCATCAACGTCACCCCGATGGTCAGCGCGACGGTCGTGGTGGCGGCCCGCCTGGGGTTGCGGCCCGAGTTGTCCACAGCCAGCCGCCCCGGCACGCCGAACAGCTTGCGCGGCACCCAGCCCACCAGCGCGCTGAGCGGCCTCACCAGCACCGGCCCCAGGATCAGCACGCCCAGGAAGGTCACCGCCCCACCGGCCATGACGACGAAGAGCGACGCCTGCCCCGGATCCATCACCAGCGCGCCCACACCCGCCGCACCGAGTCCGGCCAGCAGGAAGGCGGCGGCGAGGAGCGCCCGCAGCAGACCGGTGCGGAACGTCTGCTCCTCTGCCTGCGCGCGCAGCGCCGCCACCGGCGCGACCCGCGTGGCCGTCCGGGCCGGCAGCAGCGCCGCGCCCACGGTGACCACCAGGCCGACGGTCAGGCCGATCACGATCGTCGCCGGCGACAGCGTCACGCTCGCGCCGGTCGGCAGCGGCGCGTCGTACGCCCTCAGGACCGCCATCGTGACCGCGCCGAGCCCGTACCCGGTGAGCAGGCCCAGCACGGACGAGACCACCCCGACCACCGCCGACTCGATCAGGATCGAGCCGAACACCTGCCCGCGCGTCGCGCCGATGCAGCGCAGCAGCGCCATCTCGCGGGTGCGCTGCGCGACGAGGATGTTGAACGTGTTGTAGATGACCAGCGCGGCCACCATCATGGCCACCAGGCCGAACATGAGCAGCCCGACGGTCAGCGCCTCCGTCTCCACCCCGGCCTGGCGGGCGAGGCGCCCGGCGAGCTCCGCGCCGGTCACGACCTCGGCGCCCGGGTCCGCTGCCGCCGCCACGGCCCGCTTGAGCCGGGCGGGGTCGGCCCCGGCGACGTCGATCTCGCGGAAGCCCTTCTCGCCGGTCATCCGCTGCGCGGTGGCCGTGGTGAAGCCGACCGCGCCGGTGTATGCGAGCTCCTGGTCGACGCCGGGGTCGAGCAGGCCGACGAGCTTGAACTGGTGCGCGCGCTTCTCCTGGTCGAGGACGGTGATCGTGTCGCCGACCTGGAAGCCGTGGGTCTTGGCGGTGTTCTCGTCGAGCACGGCCGCCCCGTCGTCGGAGCCGGGGCCGGTGCCGCTGACGATCGTGGTGCGGTTCAGCGGGCCGGAGGCGACGGAGATGCCCGACGTCGCCATGTCCCCGGCCGCCTTGCCGTCCTTGCCGAGCAGCGGCGCCTGGCCACGCACCAGGCCCCGCGCGTCGGTGACGCCGGGCAGGGCGCGCAGCCGTTCCAGCAGGCTCGCCGACAGCACGGGGGCCTGCTCTCCCGGCCGCGCGGGGTCCCGTTCCCTGGGCAGTACGGCAACGGCCACCTTGTCCGCCTCGGCCGTGATGCGCTGGGAGAACCCGGCCTTGAGGGTGTCGGTCAGCACGAACGTGCCCGCGATGAAGCCCACGCCGAGTGTGATCGCCAGGGAGGTGAGCAGCAGCCGCAGCCGGTGCGCCCGCAGCCCCGCGACAGCCGTCTTGAGCACCTCAGCCCTCCAGCCGCATCAGCGTGTCGAGCACCGACTGCGGCGTGGGCGCGTCGAGCTCGGTGACCAGCTCGCCGTCGTGCAGGAACACCACCCGGTCCGCGTACGAGGCGGCCATCGGGTCGTGCGTGACCATGACGATGGTCTGCCCCAGTTCGCGCACCGACGAGCGCAGGAACGACAGCACCTCCGCGCCGCTGCGCGAGTCGAGGTTGCCCGTCGGCTCGTCCGCGAAGATCACCTGGGGCTTGCTGATGAGCGCCCTGGCCACGGCCACGCGCTGCTGCTGCCCGCCGGACAGCTCGGTGGGCCGGTGGCCCAGCCGGTCCCGCAGTCCGACCGTCCGGATGACCCGGTCGAACAGCACCTGGTCCGCCCGCCTGCCGGCGATCTCCAGCGGCAGGCGGATGTTCTGCTCGGCGGTCAGCGTCGGCAGCAGGTTGAACGCCTGGAAGACGAAGCCGATCCGCTCCCGGCGCAGCAGCGTCAGCCGCCGGTCGCCCAGCCCCGTCAGCTCCACGTCACCGATGTGCACGGTGCCGGAGGTGGCGGTGTCGAGCCCGGCCAGGCAGTGCATCAGGGTGGACTTGCCCGACCCGGACGGCCCCATGATCGCGGTGAAGGCGCCGGTCGCGAAGGCCACGTCCACTCCTCGCAGGGCGTGTACCCGGGCGTCGCCCTGGCCGTACACCTTGGTCAGGCCCCTGGCCACGACGGCGGGAGGGGCATGGCGCCGCGTCTCGGTGAGGGTCACGTTCGCTCCTTCGGATGCGCTGATGGATGCGCTGGTGGATGCGCTGATGAACGCGAACCACGCTAGGGGCGGGCTCCGCGGTGCTCATGGGCCCTGAGGAGGGACTTCGGGTAGGCCAACGGATGACGGGCGTCAGACTTTCGGCCGATGTGACGGCACGATCAGTCCCGCCTCGTACGCGAACACCACGGCCTGTGCCCGGTCGCGCAGCCCCAGCTTCGCCAGCACCCTGCCCAGGTGCGTCTTCACCGTGCCCTCGGCCACCTTCAGGGCGGCGGCGATCTCCAGGTTGGACAGTCCGCGCGCCACCATCAGCAGCACCTCCCGCTCTCGCGGGGTCAGCTCCGCCACGTCGGGCAGCTCCCGGGTGGGCAGGTTCGCGGCGAACCTGTCGAGCATCCGCCGCAGCGTCCTCGGCGCCACGACGGCGTCGCCGGCGTGCACCGCCCTGATCGCGCTCACCAGGTCACCCGGCGGCACGTCCTTCAGCAGGAAGCCCGACGCGCCCGCCTTGACCGCGGCGAACGCGTACTCGTCCAGGTCGAACGTGGTCAGGATCAGCACCTTCGGGCCGTCGATCCGGCTGGTCGCCTCGACGCCGTCCATCCTGGGCATGCGCACGTCCATGAGCACCACGTCCACCTCGGTGCCGCGCAGGACCTCCAGCGCCTGCGCGCCGTCGCCGGCCTCGGCCACCACCTTGATGTCGGGCTGGGCTCCCAGCACCATCCGGAACCCGGCCCGCAGCAGCTCCTGGTCGTCGACCAGCATCACCCGGATCACAGCACCTCGCCTCCGGCCACTACGCGGCTCTCCTCGCGGGCACCGGCAGCCTGGCCAGCACCTCGAACCCGCCGCCCGGCCGCGGCTCCGCCGACACCGCCCCGCCGTACATGCCGACCCGCTCCCGCATCCCGACCAGGCCGTGGCCGCCGGGGCTGTGCGGCGCAGCCGCCCCGCGGCCGTCGTCGGTCACCCGGACCGTCAGCTCCGTCCCGCCGTACAGCAGCTCGACCAGCGCCTGGACGCCCGGCCCGCCGTGCTTGAGCGCGTTCGTGAGGGCCTCCTGAACGATGCGGTAGACGGCGAGCTGCTGCCCCTCGGGCAGCTCGGACGGCACGCCGCTCACCCGCAGCCGCGCCGGCACGCCCGCGCCGCGCACCAGTTCCTCAAGCTGTGCCAGGCCCGGCTGCGGCGTGTAGTCGGTGGTGTCCGCCTCGGCCTCGCGCAGCACCCCGACCAGCCTGCGCATCTCGGCGAGTGCCTCGCGGCCTGTCCTGGAGATGTTCCGCACGGCCAGGCGCGCCTGCTCGGGGTCGCTGTCGATGGCGTAGCCGGCGCCGTCGGCCTGGACGACGATCACGCTGACGTTGTGCGCGACCACGTCGTGCAGCTCCCTGGCGATGCGGGTGCGCTCGGCCGTGGCGGCCATCCTGGCCTGCTGGTCGCGCTCGCGTTCGGCGCGTTCGGCCCGCTCCTCCAGGCTCTCCAGGTAGCGCCGGCGCGTGCCCGCGTACAGGCCGGCGAGCCAGGCCGTGACGACGAAGATCGAGCCGCTGAAGAACATGCTGAACGAGACCTGCCCCCAGCGCACCAGCACCAGGAACACCCCCAGCTCGGCCACCAGCGCCGCCGCGAGCGCCCACCAGAACGGGTGGCTGTAGGCGACCGACCAGAGCGCCATCAGCACCGCGAGGTTGGCCGCCACCGGGTCGATCCCCAGCAGCCACTGGCCGAAGCTGACCAGCGCCACGCCTGTGAACGCCGCGAGCGGCCACCGCCGCTGCCACGGCAGCGGCGCCAGCACCGCCGTGGAGACGGCGAGGTAGCCGGTCAGGTCGAGCGGGGTCCCGGTGCCGACCGGCTCGCCAGTCGAGTACGGCCAGGCGCCGAAGAGCGACAGCCCGGCGAGCGGCGCCACCCGCAGGGCCTCGCTCAGCTTGGTGTGGCGACTTGACCACGCATGTAACCTGCCGAACACATCATCACGATATGTAGGGCCAGCCGGAGCTTTGTCCGCCTTCAGGGGGATGTCGCTGTACGACTTGAGTCCCATCCGAGTCTTACGCGGGCTTTACCAAGCGTTGGGCATCCTATTTACATAGGGAGCGCCCACTGGGGGGCGAGTAAAGGGAGATCGTGATGGCGGATCATGATCGCGACGCCGGGTCGCGCGGCGAAGAGGAAGCGCCGCGCGACCCGTCCCCTGGGGAGACCCCGGAGACATCTCGCGATGCGGCCCAGGCAGACACCTCCGAGTTAACGCGTGAGGCGGGACCGCCGGAGCGGGCCTCTCCTCCGGGAGACGGCCCCACCGTGACCGGCGAGCAGTCGCACCTTCAGGGCGGGCCAGGGGAGGTCCCTCCGACCGGGCGGGAGGCCTCGTTCCTTCCGCCGGCCGGCGCGCCGTCCGGCCCCGCCGCGGCCACCACGCCGCACTTCGCCGCCGCGTCCGGCTCCCATGCCGGGCCCGGCCCCTATGCCGGTCCAGGCCATGCCGGACCCGGCCCCCATGCCGGGGGCGGTGGCCCGGCCGGCACCGGTCCCGACGCGTTGCCGCGCTATCCCGCAGGAGGCACCCTGATGGCCCAGGCGCCGCCGACAGCCCCCTGGGAGCCGCCGAAGTCGGGCGGGTTCCGTGACTTCATGCGCCAGAAGCAGGCCCAGGTCATCGCCGCGGGCCTGATCGGCCTGATGGTCGGCGGCCTGGTGGGCGGCCTCACCGTGGCGATGGCCAGTGGTCCCGCCGACAGGCCCGACCAGAGCGCCACCTGGGACTCGCCCCGGTGGGACCGTGACCCGGAGTGGGACCGCCCGCCCGAGCTGGACCGCGAGCCCAACCTGGAGCGCGACCCCGGCGGGCCCGCCGACCCGAGCCCCGGCGCCCCGGGCTGCCGCAAGGTCCAGGGCGAGACCTTCTGCCATCAGGAGATGCCGCTCGAGACGCCCGGCCCGAGGCCGTCGAAGAGCCTGAGCCCAACCCCCGGCCCCACCCTGACCGGCTGACCCCCACCCGGACCGGTTGGTGGAGGCTGGACCGGCCGGTGCCCGTGATACGGGCACCGGCCTCAGCCGTGCAGGCTCATCGAGAGAGAACCAGGTAGGGCCGGTGGGATTCGAACCCACACTAACAGCCACCTAAAGACTGCGCCTCTGCCATTGGGCTACGACCCCTTTTTCGCCTTTCCTGAACGGCCCGGTTTTCGGACTGGAAAAGGCAATTCGGGCAAAGAGTGCGCACATTGTCGATTGACGGCTTTCTCTGCCACGTGCCCTCAATCCTACAGGCTGCGCAGGCGTGGAGCACCCCGGCTTTCCCATGTGGCGCCGAGGATCCCGCGGGCCCTTTTTTCCGTCGGCCCGCGGGCGGCGGTGCCTTTCCAAAACGCGGACCGGGTCAGGCGAGGCCGAGCTTCTTCTTCAGGCCGGCCACGTGGCCCGTGGCCTTCACGTTGTAGAGCGCCCGCTCGATCTTCCCGTCGGCGTCGATGACGAAGGTCGAGCGAATCACGCCCACGACCTCCTTGCCGTAGAGCTTCTTGGTGCCATACGCGCCGTAGGCCTTGTGGACGTCGAGGTCGGGGTCGGACAGCAGCGGGAACGTCAGGGCGTCGCGCTCGGCGAACTTGACGAGCTTGTCCGTCTTGTCCTTTGACACGCCGAGCACGACGAATCCCTCGGCCGTCAACTGGCCGAGGTTGTCGCGGAAGTCGCACGCCTGCTTGGTGCAGCCCGCCGTCATCGCGCCGGGGTAGAAATAGAGGATCACCCGCTTGCCGCGGTAGTCGTCGAGAGAGACGGTGCCGCCGTCGGCTGTGGGTAGCGTGAACTCGGGCGCGGCGTCGCCGGGCGCGAGCTTGGTCTC
Source organism: Nonomuraea lactucae (assembly GCF_003313395.1). Classification (GTDB taxonomy): domain Bacteria; phylum Actinomycetota; class Actinomycetes; order Streptosporangiales; family Streptosporangiaceae; genus Nonomuraea; species Nonomuraea lactucae. The sequence continues at coordinate 10,698 of NZ_QNFZ01000971.1, forward strand.
GGTCATGGGTCCTCCAGTGTGCGTCGTGCAAAACCTACCGGCCCGCCCGCTGTGCCGTACGGCGTGCCGACCTGACAGACTGATCACGGCCGGAGGGGGCGTGCTCGTTCCGGGCGCGGAGCGAGGACGACCGCGAGCGTGGTCGAGAGGAGAGCCATGGCTGACACCGATCCCGACGAGCTGGAGCGGCGGATCGCGCGAACGCGCGCGGAGCTGGCGCGGACGGTCGACGCCATCGCCGACCGGGTGAGCCCCAAGCGGGTCGCCGAGCGCACGGTGGCCGACGTGAGGACCAGGGCCGGGCACCTCGTGGGGTCCGTGGGCGACGCGCTGGGGATGACGTCGCGGCCGGCCCGGCAGGAGGGCGACGCCGACCAGCTGTGGGACGAAGGGCCGCCCAACCTGGCGCCGGTGCTGATCGGGGTGGGGGCCGTGCTGGTGATCGGTGCGGCCGTCGTGCTGCTCCGCCGCCGCAACCGCCGCCGCTGACCCGCCGCCGCTGACCCGTCGCGCCGCCGTCGCCGAGCTGCC
>NZ_QNFZ01000973.1 GCF_003313395.1 Nonomuraea lactucae
CGCCTCCGGCCCCACGAGCGCGGCGGACAGCTGGGCCACGCCGAGCGCCACGGCCCCGGCCGCCACGCCCGCGAGCGCCCCTGCCCAGGCGGGCACCACGTCATACTTCTGCACGGCACCGACGCTACGCCCACCCCGGGGGCCGGATTCTTACGCCCCGGTTACGGACCGCCCCTCGGTGCGCAGCCGCGGCGGCGGGACCGGCCGCCGTCGGGCCGCTACGGCCGGGTCAGGCGGATGACAGGAGGTCGCGGACGATGGGGGCGAGGGCGCGGAAGGCGCGGCCCCGGTGGCTGATCGAGTCCTTCTCCTCCGCCGGCATCTCCGCCGTGGTGCGCGTCTCCCCCTCAGGTACGAAGATCGGGTCGTATCCGAACCCGTTCGCGCCCCGAGGAGTGGCGATCAGGCGGCCCCGCAGGGTGCCGTCGACCACGCGCGCCTGCCCCGAGGGCAGCGCCAGCGCCGCCACGCAGGCGAAGTGGGCGGTCAGCCGGTCGGCGGGCACGTCGGAGACCTGCGCCAGCAGCAGATCGAGGTTGGCCCGGTCGTCACCGTGGCGGCCGGACCAGCGGGCCGAGAACACCCCGGGCATGCCGTTCAGCACGTCCACGCACAGGCCCGAGTCGTCGGCCACCGCGGGCAGCCCGGAGCCCTGCGCGACGGCGTGCGCCTTGAGCAGGGCGTTCTCCTCGAACGTGACCCCGGTCTCGGCCACCTCGCCGATCGATGGGAACTCCTCCAGCCCCACGATGTCGAACCCCGCCAGGATGCGGCGCAGCTCTGCGATCTTGCCGGGGTTGCGGGTGGCCAGCACGATCTTCATCGACCCAGCGCCTCTTCCTGGATCAGCGTGAGCTCCTCGCACCCGGCCACGGCCAGGTCGAGGAGCCGGTCGAGCGTGTCGCGGTCGAACGGGGCGCCCTCGGCGGTGCCCTGCACCTCGACGAAGCTGCCCGTGCCGGTCATCACGACGTTCATGTCGGTCTCGGCGGTCACGTCCTCGCTGTAGCAGAGGTCGAGCATCGGCACCGAGCCCACCACCCCCACCGAGACGGCCGACACCGAGCCGACGAGCGGGTCGCCGGGGCACATCCTGCGCTCGCGCATCCAGGCGACCGCGTCGGCGAGGGCCACGTAGGCGCCGGTGATCGCGGCGGTCCTGGTGCCGCCGTCGGCCTGCAGGACGTCGCAGTCGAGCAGGACGGAGTTTTCCCCGAGCGCCTTGTAGTCGACGCACGCCCGCAGCGAACGGCCGATCAGGCGGGAGATCTCGTGGGTGCGACCGCCGATCTTGCCACGGACGGACTCGCGGTCGTTGCGCGTGTTGGTGGCGCGGGGCAGCATCGCGTACTCGGCGGTGACCCAGCCCTGGCCGCTGCCCCTGCGCCAGCGCGGCACGCTGTCCTGGACCGAGGCCGCGCACAGCACCTTGGTGCCGCCGAACTCCACCAGCACCGACCCCTCGGCGTGGGCCAGCCAGCCCCTGGTGATGGTGACGGGGCGGAGCTGGTCCGGCGCGCGGCCATCCTGTCGAGACATGCAGATCACCCTATCTCTGTGCCGACACACTCTTGACCGAGAGTGTCCATCACATGGATCCTTACGCAATGACAACGGGGGTGTTACGGAGCCCTGACTTCCTCCGCTTCCTCGGCTCGCACGTCGCCAACGAGATCGGGATCAACATCTCAAGGGTGGCGCTTCCGCTGGTCGCCGTGCTGGTGCTGCAGGCGGGCGCGCTGGAGGTCGGGGCACTTTCCGCGCTGCAGAGCGCGGCGTTCCTGGCGGTCGGGCTCCCCGCGGGCGTGTGGGTCGACCGGCTGCGCAAGCGGCGGGTCATGATGGCCGCCGACCTGGCCAGGTGCGCGCTGCTGGCGAGTCTTCCGCTGGCGCACCAGCTGGGGCTGCTGTCGATCGGGATGATGTTCGCGGTGGCGCTGCTGGTCGGCACGGCCCAGGTCTTCAACGACGTGGCCGACCAGACCTACCTGCCCGAACTGGTCACCAAGGAGCATCTGAGCAGCGGCAACTCCAAGCTGGAGTTCGTGCGGTCGAGCGGCGCGCTGGCCGGGCCGAGCCTGGGCGGCGTGCTGGTGCAGTTGCTCGGCGCCCCGCTGACAGTGCTGGTCACGGCCCTGACCTCCCTCACGTCCGCGCTGTTCCTGCGTTCGATCAGGACGCCCGACCGGCAGGCGCCTCCCGCGGAGGAGCGCACCGGCATGTGGTCCGGCATCCGCGAGGGGCTCGCGTTCGTCTGGCACGACAGGGTGCTGCGCCCGATCATCCTCACGACCACCGGCACCAACCTCTGCCTCAGCGCCGTGATCGGCCTGTCGGTGCTCTTCCTGGCAGAGGAGGTCAAGCTCCCGCCGGGGCTGATCGGGGTGCTGCTCATGTCGGGCGCGGTCGGCGGGCTGCTCGGCGGCCTGTCGGGCGGGTGGCTGTTCAAGAGGTACGGCACCGCGCGGGTGACCTGGCTGGCGCTCGCCGTGACGTCACCCTTCGGCCTGTTGCTGCCGATGACGCAGGCCGACTGGCGGGTGTCGTTCTTCACCATCACCTCGATCGCGCTGTCGTGGGGCGCGATCCTCTACAACGTGGGGCAGCTCACCTACCGGCAGACGGTCGCCCCGGAGCACATGCTGGGCAGGATCAACGCCACGGTCAGGTTCGTGGTGTGGAGCACGATGCCGGTCGGCGCGCTGCTCGGGGGGCTCGTGGCCCAGCAGATCGGGGTGCGGCAGGCGTTATGGGTGTTCATGGCCGGCCGGTTGATCTCGTTCGTGCCCCTGCTGTTCTCGCCGCTGCCGCGGCTGCGCGACTTCACACAGGTGCGGACCGGCTCGTAGGGCGCCGCCCGGGCCGGCCGCCGGCGGGGTCAGGCGAGGTGGTAGACGGCGCCGCTGCGCGCCAGCTCGATCGGCCCGCCGTAGCCGCCGCGGGAGGCGTCGTCCAGGACCCTGGCCTTGTCGTGCCAGGGCACGAGGTGGGTGAGCACCAGCCTGCCGACGCGGGCCTGGGCCGCGTGTTCGGCCGCCTGCCGTCCCGACATGTGCAGGTCGGCGGGCAGGCCGGGCCTGTCGATGAACGACGCCTCGCAGAGCAGCAGGTCGGCGTCCTCGGCCAGCTTCACCAGCTCCGCCGACTCGCCGGTGTCGCCGGAGTAGGCGACGCTCCGCCCGCCGTACGAGACGCGGAAGCCGTAGGCCTCGACCGGGTGGTTGACCAGCCCGGCCGTCACCATGAACGGTCCGACGCCGAACGTGTCGGGCTGCAGCCGCTCGAACTCGAAGGCGGTCTCCATGCCCGGCTCCTCGGGCATGCCGTAGGCGGCGGCCAGCCGGCGCGGCGCGTCGGCCGGGGCGTAGACGGGCACGCGCGGGTAGGGCGCGTCGGGCCCGTACGTGCGCGCGACGTGATAGCCGCACATGTCCAGGCAGTGGTCGGCGTGGAGGTGGGACAGGCAGATGGCATCTACGTCGTAGAGGCCGATGTGCCGCTGGAGAGGCCCGAGCGAGCCCGCGCCGAAGTCGAGCAGCAGCCTGAAGCCCTCCGCTTCGAGCAGATAGCAGGACGCGGGGCTGTCCGGACCCGGGAAGCTACCCGAGCAGCCGATTATGGTCACCTTCATGTGGGCCTCCGTTAGAGGTAGTACCCCCCACTGGTGTCACTTCGACCGCGTCGATCTCCGGGCCCAGGAAGCGCCGCCCGAGCCGGGCGAAAAGTGCGGAGTCGCCGGTGGCGCGGAAGCGGTGCCGGGGGGTGGCGTCGCTTCCCGCCGCCAGGTCACGGTCGTGCAGGATCCGATAGACGTCCTTGGCCGTCTCATCGGCGCTGGAGACCAGCGTGACCCCGTCACCGGCGACGTAGGCGATCGCGCCGGTGAGCAGCGGGTAGTGGGTGCAGCCGAGGATGAGCGTGTCGCACCCGGCGTCGCCGATGGGGCGCAGGTAGTCGCGCACCACGTCGATGAGCTCGTCGCTCGCCGTCTCGCCGCGTTCGACGTACTCGACCAGGCGCGGGGCGGCCACGCTGGTGAGCTGCACGTCGGGAGCGGCGGTGAAGGCGTCATGGTAGGCCATCGACTCGATGGTGGCCCGGGTGGCGATCACGCCGACCCTGCCCGTGCGGGTGGCGCGCACCGCGCGCCGGGTGGCGGGCTGGATCACCTCGACGACCGGCACGTCGTAGCGTTCGCGCGCGTCGCGCAGCACGGCGGCACTGGCGCTGTTGCACGCGATCACGAGCATCTTGACGTCGTGCTCGACGAGGTGGTCCATCACCTGCAACGCGTACGAGCGGACCTCGGCTATCCGCTTCGGCCCGTACGGCTGGCGGGCCGTGTCGGCCACGTAGGTGACGGACTCGTGGGGCAGCTGGTCGATGATGGCCCTGGCGACCGTCAGGCCACCCACCCCGCTGTCGAAGATCCCGATGCTGGCTTCCGGCACCCTTCAGAGGGTAGGCGACCTGCGGAGTGCGCACTGCGTAAGAATGCTCACAGTGCGCAGGCGTGTCACCCCCGTCCCACCCGTGCCAGCTGGCGCGACTGGGCGACGAGCCGTCCCCGGGAGTCGCGCACCTCGATCTCCTCGTCGAACCAGCCGTCGGAGACGAGGCGCCCGCTGCCGATCAGGGTGAGCAGGCCGGGGGCGGGCAGCGCGCGCAGGTGCCAGGTCAGGTCGACGGTGGGCGCCCAGCCCCTGGCCCCGGCGGAGAACACCACGGGCGGCAGCGCGTCGACGGCGAGCGCGAGCACGTACGGGTCGGGGTCCTGGGGCTCGGCCATCCGGAAGTAGGCGCGCGACTCGGGCCGGCCCGTGGGCGCGCCCCGCAGCCAGCCGACCGTGGGCGGGTCGAACAGGAGCTCCATCTGGGCGTTGAGCGTCATGCCTGACTCGGGCTTGGGGTCGGGCAGCTTCAGGCAATCCTCGGGGCGCGGCATGACATATCCGGGTTCTTCGGCATACGCGGGGGACACGTCGGCGAGCGTGGCCGTGGTGATCAGGCACTCGATCTGGGTCACGCCGCCCTGGACGAGCCTTGCCCGCATGAAAGCCACGGTCCTGCCCGCCTTGAGCCGCTCGACCTCGACCCGCGCCGGTCCCGGGGCGGGCGCCTTGAGGAACTGCGCGGTCGTGCTCACCGGGTGCTCGAACGGCGAGGCGTCCACCGCCGCCCGCAGGATCACCGCCATCAGGTAGCCGCCGTTCAGGGGGCCGCCGATCGCGTATCCGGGATCGAGGCAGACGTCGTAGGCGGTCTCGTCGATCCGGATCGCCTGCGTGGCCTCGTCGAACTTGGTCATCTGCTCCGCCTTGCGTCCCGAATTTTGTTCTAGTAGGCCCACAACTCTACGGCATCACGGCCCTCTGTCGCCTACCTGGGGAAATGGGGCGAATAAGGAGGTCATAAGCGACTTCAGTGCATTGCAAGCGCCCATCTAGCAACATCAGCTACCTTCGCTGTGGTCAAAAGTCCACTTTGTGAGTTGAGTGATGTCTGCTAACAATCCCCCTCATGGCCAGGATCCCGACCGGACCACGGCGTATCGCTGGAGCCACGAGCAGGAGCCCGCCAACCCGCCGACCACACCGCTGTCCCAGGGCCAGCCGTACCCGCCGCAGCAGCCCTACCAGGGCCAGGGTCAGGGCGGCTACGGCCAGCAGCCCACGTACGAGCAGCCCGCGTACGGGCAGCAGCCGTACGGTCAGCAGCAGAGCTTCGGCCAGCAGCCCGGCTACGAGCAGCAGGGACACGGGCAGCAGTCTTTCGGCCAGCAGTCCTATGGTCAGCAGCCCTACGGGCAGCCCGGCTACGGACAGCAGGACCAGTACGGCCAGCAGTCCGGGTACGCGCAGCCCGGGTACGGCCAGCAGTCCGCGTACGGGCAGCAGCCCGGCTACGGGCAGCCCGCGTACGGGCAGCAGGACCAGTATGGGCAGGCGGGTTGGCAGCAGCAGGGTCCCGAGGTTCTGGGCGGCCCCGGCGAGCCCGCCAGGAAGGGCCGCAGGGGCTGGATCGTCGCCCTGGCCGCCGCGCTCGCCGTGGTGGTGCTCGGCGGTGGCGCCGTGTGGGCGGTGGGCGCGCTCGGTGGCGGCGGCACGCAGCCGCACGAGGTGCTGCCGGCCAACGCCATCGCCTACTTCCGTCTCGACCTCGACCCGGCCGCCAACCAGAAGGTGGCGCTGTTCCAGCTGGCCCGGAAGTTCACGGCCACCAAGGACTCCTTCAGCGGCGAGGACCCGCGCGAGGCGCTGTTCAACGCGATCAAGAAGGGCAGCGGCGGCGACCTGGCCAAGGTGGACTTCGCCAAGGACGTGGACCCCTGGCTGGGCAGCCGGATCGGCCTCGCCCTGCTGCCGCCGGCGGGCGGCAAGGAGCCCGGCTTCGCGGTGGCCGTCCAGGTCAAGGACGAGGCCCAGGCCAAGGCGGGCATCGCCAAGATGATGGGCGACAACAAGTACGGCATCGCCTTCCGTGACGACTACGCGCTCCTCACGGCCGAGCAGGCGCAGGCCGACAAGTACGCCGCCGAGGAGGGCAGCCTCGCCACGCGCGCCGACTTCGGCGACGACCTGGACGCCGTCGGCGAGCAGGGTGTGCTGTCCTACTGGGCGCACCTGGGCGAGCTAGCCAAGCTGGCCAGCCAGGAGATCCCCGCCGAGCAGGCCAAGGCGCTGGACCAGATCAAGAACGCCCGGTTCGCCGGCGCGCTCCGCTTCGACAGCGCGTACGTCGAGCTGGCCGGCACCGTACGGGGAGCCGAGAACCTCATCGAGGGCGACCTGCAGAAGGCCGACCTGTCCAAGCTGCCCGCCACCACCGCCGGCGCGCTCTCCATCTCGGGCCTGGACCAGGTCGTCGCCAAGAAGTGGGCCGAGATCGAGCAGTCGATCGGCGCGAACCCCGGCGGGGCGCAGTTCAAGCAGTTCATCGACCAGGCCAGGCAGCAGTACGGGCTGCAGCTCCCCGACGACCTGACCACGATCCTGGGCAAGAACCTGACCGTCGCGGTGGACAGCGAGGGCCTGGACGGCGACCAGATCAAGGGCGGCGTGCGCATCGTGACCGACCCGGCCAAGGCCCAGGCCGTGGTGGACAAGGTCAAGCAGGCGATGACCGCCGGCGGCCAGCCCGCTCCGCAGATCGCCACGGTCGCCGGTGAGGGCACGTTCACCGTGGCCACCACCCAGGACTACGCCAAGAAGCTCGCCGAGGAGGGCACGCTGGGCGACAGCGAGACCTTCACGACCGCCGTCCCGGACGCCGGTGAGGCGACGTTCGCCGTCTTCGTCGACCTGGACAAGGTGGAGCAGCACTACCTGAAGAACATGCAGGGCGAGGAGAAGGCCAACGCCCAGATGCTGCGCGCCGTGGGCCTCAGCGGCAAGCAGACGCCCGACGAGGCCACGTTCTCGCTCCGGGTGCTGTTCAACTAGCCGGCGGGCACGCGACGGGCGGCCGGCCACTCGCCGGCCGCCCATCGGCGTGCTCGGAGACGTGCGCGGGGGACGTGGGCGGGGGACGTGGGCGGGGACTACGCCCAGAGCTGGCCTTCGAGGCGCTGCTCGGCCTCTTCGAGGGTGCCCTCGTAGGCGCCGGTCGACAGGTATTTCCAGCCGCCGTCGGCGACCACGAACACGATGTCGGCCCGCTCGCCCGCCTTGGCGGCCTTGCGGGCCACGCCCAGCGCGGCATGCAGCGCGGCGCCCGTGGAGACCCCGGCGAAGACGCCCTCGGACGCCAGCAGTTCGCGGGTGCGGCGCAGCGCGTCGGCGGAGCCGACCGAGAAGCGGGTGGTCAGCACCGACTCGTCGTAGAGCTCGGGGATGAAGCCCTCGTCGACGTTGCGCAGGCCGTAGACCAGCTCTCCGTAGCGCGGCTCGGCGGCCACGATCTGGACGCCGGGCACCCGCTCGCGCAGGAACCGGCCGACCCCCATCAGCGTGCCCGTCGTGCCGAGGCCGGCGACGAAATGGGTCACGGTGGGCAGGTCGTCGAGGATCTCCGGCCCGGTCGTCTCGTAGTGGGAGCGCCAGTTGGCCGGGTTGCCGTACTGGTAGAGCATCACCCAGGACGGGTTGCGCTCGGCCAGCTCCTTGGCCACCCGGACCGCCTCGTTGGACCCACCGGCCGCCGGCGAGGAGATGATCTCGGCGCCCCACATGCGCAGCAGCTGGCGGCGCTCCTCGGAGGTGTTCTCCGGCATCACGCAGATCAGGTGGTAGCCCTTGAGCCGGGCCGACATGGCCAGCGAGATGCCGGTGTTGCCGCTGGTCGGCTCGAGGATCGTGCACCCCGGCGTGAGCAGGCCGTCCTTCTCGGCCTGCTCGACCATCCAGAGCGCCGGCCGGTCCTTGATCGAACCGGTGGGGTTGCGGTCCTCCAGCTTGGCCCAGATCCGCACGTCGGGAGAGGGCGACAGCCGCGAAAGGCCGACGAGCGGCGTGCGGCCGACCGAGTCGATCAGCGATTCGAAGCGCATGTCACCCGCCGGCGACAGCGGGGAGAACGGTCACCGTGTCACCGTCGGACACGGGGGTGCCGAGGCCGCCGAGGAAGCGGACGTCCTCGTCGTTCAGGTAGACGTTCACGAAGCGGCGCAGGCTGCCCTGGTCGACCAGGCGCTCCTTGATGCCGGGATGCGCGGACTCCAGGTTGCTGATCAGCTCGTCGAGGGTGGCCCCCTCAGCGGCGACGGCCTTCGCGCCGCCGGTGTAGTTGCGCAGGATGGTCGGAATGCGAACCTCGATGGCCATCGCGGTCAAATCTCCTCAGGTCAGGTCGTCGTCCCATCGGCACCAACGCCGACGGCCGGATGCGGATTCCAGCTCACCTACAGTCGTAGACGACGACAGCCGGAGTATGCGCGAAGAGGCAGCTCTGCACAGCCCGGACCATCATGGAACAAACCTTACCTCTTCCTCGGTGACCACCCCGTCGAGGATCCGGTAGGAGCGGAACTCCACCTCGTCCTCGTCGCGGGTGGACACGAGGACGTAGTGGGCGTTCGGCTCCGAGGCGTACGAGATGTCGGTGCGCGACGGGTAGGCCTCGGTCGCCGTGTGCGAATGGTAGATCACGACCGGCTCCTCGTCGCGGTCGTCCATCTCGCGCCAGACGCGAAGCTGCTCCATCGAGTCGAAGCGGTAGAACGTGGGCGAGCGCTCGGCGTTCGCCATCGGGACGAACCGCTCGGGCACGCCGTCCCGCCCCGCGATCACGCCGCACGCCTCATCGGGATGATCGGCCCGGGCATGGGCAACGATCTTGTCCACGAGTTCCTGTGGGATCGTCAGCATGGCCCGGAAGCTACCAGAGCGCCCGTACCAGTGTGTCCTGGAGGTAGGTCAGCCAGTCGTAGGTGACGTAGGCCGGGTAGCGGGGGTCGTCCTCCGCCATCGTGGCGATCTCCTCGTGGATCTCCTCGGTCACCTCCAGCTTGGTGCCGAGCGCCAGCCGTACGTCGTTGAGCGAGCGCAGCCACGCCTGGGCCTGCTCGGCCGTGAGCTCGGTGCGCCCCGGCCGGGCGGTGTCGAGCATGGTGCGCGCGTCGGCGCGCTTGCCCTCGCGCAGCGTCGCCTCGGTGTAGCGGCGGAACTCCGCCGCGTCCTCCGCGTCCTCGTACGCCGAGGGGAACAGGCGGGCGAGCACCGGATCGGACGGGACCCGGCTCGCGCCGATGCCCAGGGCGCGCTCAAGCGGGTCGTCGCTGGTCTCACCCGGCTCCACGAGGCCGAGTACCTGCGTGACGAGCGAGCGGAGGATCGCCACCTCCGCCGCCTCGAACTCCACGACGGCCCCGCCGCCGTCCTTGGTCCTGAACCCCGAGCTCACCCGCACCCGCCTCACTTGACCGAGTCGGGCTGGAGCGTCGCCCACAGGCCGTAGGAGTGAAGGATCTGCACGTCGCGCTCCATCTCTTCGCGGGTGCCGCTGGACACCACGGCCTTGCCCTTGTGGTGGACGTCCAGCATCAGCTTCTCCGCCTTCTCACGGGTGTAGCCGAAGACGGTCTGGAACACATAGGTCACGTAGGACATGAGGTTGACCGGGTCGTTCCAGACGATCGTCACCCATGGCAGATCGGGCCGGACGTCCGTTGACGGACGCTCGACGGCGATTGGAGCGGTGCTACCCACATCCACCATCCTGCCCTACCTCCGCCGTAGTCTTCGACTCGTGACAATGACCATGAGCACCGCGTTGCTCACTGATCACTATGAGCTGACGATGTTGCAGGCGGCTCTGCGGAGTGGCGCCGCCGGCAGACGCGCCGTTTTCGAGGTGTTCGCCCGGCACCTGCCAGGTGGCAGGCGTTACGGGGTCGTCGCCGGCACGGGGCGTGTCCTTGACGAGATCGAACACTTCCGTTTCGGTGACGAGGAACTCGCCTTCCTGCGGGACGGGCACGTGGTCGACGAGTCCACCCTCGCCTTTCTCGCAGATTACCGATTTTCCGGAAACGTGTACGGCTACGGGGAGGGCGACGTCTACTTCCCCGCCTCACCGATCATGGTGGTGGAGGGCACGTTCGCCGAGGCCGTGCTGCTCGAGACCCTCGTCCTGTCCGTCCTGAACCATGACTGTGCCATCGCCTCGGCCGCGTCCCGGATGCGCAACGCCGCGGGCAGCCGTCCCATCATCGAGATGGGCTCGCGCCGCACCCACGAGCGCGCCGCGGTCGCCGCCGCCCGCGCCGCCTACATCGCCGGCTTCGCCTCCACGTCCAACCTCATGGCCGGCCGTACGTACGGCATCCCCACCGCGGGCACCGCCGCCCACGCCTTCACGCTGCTGCACGACTCCGAGCACGCGGCGTTCGAGGCCCAGATCGCCTCACTCGGCGCCGCGACCACGCTGCTGGTCGACACCTACGACGTGCCGGCGGCGGTCCGCACGGCGGTCGAGCTGGCCGGGCCAAAGCTCGGAGCGGTCCGCATCGACTCGGGCGACCTGGCGGCGGCCGCGCAGGAGGTGCGCGAGCAGCTCGACGCCCTCGGCGCGTTCGACACCCGCATCCTGGTGACCTCCGACCTCGACGAGTACGCCATCGCCGCGCTGGCCGCCGCCCCGGTGGACGGCTACGGGGTGGGCACCTCACTGGTGACCGGGTCCGGGGTGCCGACGGCCGCGCTGGTCTACAAGCTGGTGGCCCGCGAGACGGCGGCGGGCAGGCTGGAGCCGGTCGCCAAGCGTTCGGTGGGCAAGCCGTCGCGCGGCGGGCGCAAGGACGCCTACCGCCTGTTCGACGAGACGGGTCACGCCGAGACCGAGCTGATCACCACCTCCCGCGAGGCGCCGGAGGGCGGGGTCCCGCTGCTGCGCGAGCTGGTGCGCGACGGCGCGGTCGTCGGCCGCGAGCCCCTCGGCGCGGCCCGCGAC
>NZ_QNFZ01000974.1 GCF_003313395.1 Nonomuraea lactucae
CGCCTCGCCCTCCCGCCTGGCGCCGACCCGGGTGGCCCCCTCCGCCTCGTCCTCGGCCGTGGGCTTCCGCCGGGCCGCGGGCCTGCCGCGCGGTACCGGGGCGGGCGCGAACCCGCTGTAGCTGAGCGGCTTGACCAGGCGGCCCTCGCGCACCTGATCGGCGGCGCCGGAGTCCACCACGGCGGCGTCGAGCGTCTGGTCCACCTCGGCGGCGGACGAGGGCGACAGGCCGGCCCCCTCTTTCACGAGCCTGCCCACCCGGCCGGACACCTCGCCGCGCCGCCTGGTCAGCTCGGCCAGCGCGCCGGCGTCCTGCGACTCCCACGCCCGGCGCAGCTCGTCCCCGAGGTCCAGCAGCTCGCCCAGCTCGCCCGGGTGCTCGCGGGCGGCCCGGTTCACCGCCCACGCCGAGACCGTCGGCTTGCGCAGGCCGGCGATCTCGCGGGCGAGGCGTACGTCGCCGGCCTCCTTGGCCGCGCGGGCCTCGGCCTCCCGCGCGGCGGTGAACTCGGGCGGCGGCAGCGAGTAGAGCCGGTCGGCCACCTCGTCAAGATCCACACTTGTGAGATACCCCGCGGGGGCGGGTTCGTAGCGCATAGTGGGAGCTGGGAGCAGGAACGCGAACGGAGGCTCGCCCGTGTTCGAGCGCTTCACCGACCGCGCACGCAGGGTCGTCGTCCTCGCCCAGGAGGAGGCGCGGATGATGAGCCACAACTACATCGGCACCGAGCACATCCTCCTCGGGCTGCTCCACGAGGGCGACGACATCGCCACGCGCACGCTCGGCGACCTGGGCGTGGAGCTGGCGGGGGTACGGGTGTTCGTGGAGCGCGCGGTGGGCCGCGGCAGTCAGGCGCCGGGCGGTCACATCCCGTTCACGCCGCGCGCCAAGAAGGTGTTCGAGCTCTCCCTGCGCGAGGCCCTGCAACTGCAGCACAAGCACATCGGCACCGAGCACATCCTGCTGGGGCTGGTCAGGAGCGGCGAGGGGCTCGCCGTGACCGCGCTGCTCGACGCGGGCGCCGACCTGGAAGCCGTACGGCGCAGCGTGCTGGAGCACATCGGGCGCAGGCCAAAGGAGGGCCCGCTCGACACCTCCTCCTACCGGGGCGGTCCGTCGCTGGTCGAGCGGCTGGCCCAGATCCAGCAGAGCCTGGAGCGCATCGAGCGCCACCTCGGCATCGGCCGGCCGTCCGGACCGGCCGACGCCCGCGACCACGCCACCGGTCGGACGACCCTCTCCGGTGAAGCACCGGGTGAGGCGACCGCTGAGGCGCCGGGTGAGGCCCCTCCGAAGGACTCCGGCGAGGAGTCATCCGGCGAGGCCTCCGGGAGCGCTTCGGGCTGACCTTGACCCTCTTGGCGCCGCCCCTCCTGCCGACGACCCGCTTGCCGACGCCCCTCTTGGCGACGTCACAAGGCCGGCGAGCCCTTCCGGTGAGGTCTCAGGCCGACGTGAGCGAGCCGACCGGCAGCCGGCCCTCGACCACGCCCGGATCCTCGGTGTAGCCGAGCGTGGCGCCCAGCGACATCAGCAGCCGCCGCATACGGGCGTTGTCGGACAGCATGGTCGCCTTCACCTCGGCGTACCCGAGGTCGCGCGCCGCCCTGACCAGCATCCTGGCCAGCGCCGAACCCAGACCGCGCCCCTGCCAGCGGTCTTCGACCAGGAAGGCCATCTCGGCGATGCCCGGATCGGGAGTGAACATCAGGTTGGCCATCGCCACCACCTGGCCGTCGTGGCCCGCCACCAGCGAGTAGCCCCGGCTGCGGTCGCAGAGCCGGTCGAACATGCGCGGCGGCAGCGCCGGCATCGAGGTGAAGTAGCGGAACCTGCGGGCCTCGGGTGAGCACCTGTCATGCAGATCGCGGACGGCCTCGCGGTAGATCGTGGTGAGCGGGCGCACGCAGACCTCCACTCCGCCGGCGAGTTTGACCGTGCGCTCGCCGCTCACCTGGTCGGCCGGCGGCTGCGCGAGCCTGGCGAACGAGGCCGCACGAGCCGCCTCCGTCAGCGTGAACGGCAGCTCCGCGCGGCGCAGCCGCACGGCGCGCCGGGGCGCGACGGGCACGACGAGTTGGGTGGGGTCGGGAAGGTCGCTCACCGCTTCACCATAGATCCATCGGGCGTCGTCCGCGCGCAGCAGCTCTGCCAGCAGCTCCGGCAGCCGCCACGGCATCATGCGCAGCCGGGAGGCCAGCAGCAGGGCGCGGGTCGGCTCATCGGTCAGTTCGTGCGCGGTGGCCTGCACCACCTGGACCCGGCGGCCGCCTGCCGCCTCAAGGGCCTCCCGCACGGTCTCGGGGCCGGCGGGGATGTCGGCGACGAACTCGTCCACCGTCCCGTCGGCGTCGGTCTGGACACTCAGGCCCAGGATGTTGCCACCCCTCGCGGCCAGCGCCGCTGCGAGAGAGGCGAGCCGTCCCGGACGCTCGTCCACCGTGGTGCGGATGCGCAAGAATCCCATGTCAACGATGATGCCGGGGAGCTGTTACGCCTCCGCTAACGTCGCGTTTCATGTAGCCAGATGTCCGGCCATAATCCGCTATTGCCGATTTGACCACTTCTTGGGTCCGGCCCGCGGCACCGCGCGGGCGGCGCCCTCACTGCGAACAGGAGACCCCATGAACATCCTCTTCCGCGGCGGACGCGCCTTCACCGCCAGGGGCGCCTTCGCGGAGGCCGTCCTGGTCCGCGACGGGGTGATCTCCGCCGTGGGCGCCGAGCGGGAGCTGGTACGGCTCGCGGGCGCCCACGAGACCGTGGACCTGGACGGCGGGCTGCTGGTGCCGGGGTTCACCGACGCGCACATCCATCCGGTGCAGGCAGGGCTGGAGCGCGCCAAGTGCGACCTGTCGGAGATCTACGGCCTCGACGCGTACCTCCAGAAGATCGCCGACTATGCCATGAAAAATCGGGATAAGGGGTGGATCGATGGCGGCGGGTGGGACATGTCGGCGTTCCCCGGCGGTCTCCCCCACCGGTCCCGGCTCGACTTCCTCGACAGGCCCGCCTACCTGATCCAGCGTGACCACCATGCGGCCTGGGTCAACACCCGCGCCCTGGAGCTCGCCGGGATCTCCCGCGACACCCCGGACCCGATCGACGGCCGCATCGAGCGCGACCCGGACGGCACCCCCAGCGGCGTGCTGCACGAGGGCGCGATGGACCTGGTCGGCCTGCTCACCCCACGCCCGACGGCGGCCGACCTGGACGCGGCGCTGGCCGACGCCGAGCGCCACCTGTTCTCGCTGGGCGTCACCGGCTGGCAGGACGCCATCGTCGGCTCGTACGCGGGCTCGGACGACCAGTTGCCCACGTACCTGTCCGCGGCCGGCTCCGGCAGGCTGCGGGCGCGCGTGGTGGGCGCGCTCTGGTGGGACCGCACGCGCGGGCTCGAACAGATCGGGGAGCTCGTCGAGCGGCGCGCCTGCGCCGAGGGGCTCGACCGGTTCGCGGCCACCTCGGTCAAGATCATGCAGGACGGCATCACCGAGAACTTCACCGCCGCCACGCTGGAGCCCTACTGCCTGTGCGGTGGCACGGGCCTGTCATACGTGGATCCGGCCAAGCTGAAGGAGTACGTGGCGGAGCTGGACCGGCTCGGCTTCCAGGTCCACTTCCACGCGATCGGCGAGCGGGCGGTCCGCGAGGCGCTCGACAGCCTGGCGGGCACCGACCCGGCCAACCGCCACCACATCGCGCACCTGCAGATCATCGAACCGTCGGACGTGCCGCGGTTCGCCGAGCTCGGCGTGACGGCCAACCTGCAGCCCCTCTGGGCCACCCATCACGCGCAGATGGACGAGCTGACCCTGCCCTACCTGGGGGAGCCGAGGTCGTCGTGGCAGTATCCGTTCGCCGACCTGCTCGCGCACGGCACGCGGTTCTGCGCGGGCAGCGACTGGCCGGTGTCGAGCGCCGACCCGCTGCAGGGCGTTCACGTGGCGGTCAACCGGACCGAACCGGGCGGCTCGGTCCACGCCGGCTACCCGACCGCGCGGACACCGTTCCTGCCCGGCCAGCGCATCGACCTGGCGAACGCGCTGACCGCCTACACGGCGGGCTCGGCGTGGATCAACCGCTCGCCGGCCGGCGTCGTGGAGGAGGGCCGCCCGGCTGACCTGGTGGTGCTCGACCGCGACCCGTTCGCGCTGCCCCAGGGGGAGATCTGGACGACGCGGGTGCGCATGACGTTCGTGGACGGCGAGCCGGTGTACCAGCGGGCGGGCTCGTAGCTCAGGCCGCCTTCCCGACCCCCGGAACCCGCCGAGCCCGCGGAGCCCGCAGAACCCGCCGCGGATCTCCGAGCGTTCCTCCGCACCCTGCGCTGAGCGCCTGCCCCAGAGCAGCGGTCGGTGGACCTGCTCACGGACCGGTGCCGGGTACGCGGAAGGGCCCCGGCACGACAGCGGGGCCCTTCCGGTGCGGTCGGTGCCGCGCGTTCGTGTCCTACCAGGGGGACTTGGTGTTGCGCAGGCGCTCGAGCGCCTCCTCCAGGATCGCCTTGCCGTCCTTGTCGCTCCTGCGCTCCTTCACGTACGCGAGGTGCGTCTTGTACGGCTCGTTCTTGGGCGGGGCAGGCGGCGCCTGCTCGTCCTGGCCGGCCGGGAGGCCGCATCGGGGGCAGTCCCACATCTCCGGGACCGCCGCGTCGCTGGCGAAACTGGGGCGCGTCTCGTGCATGTTGGCGCACCAGAACGAGACCCGCACTCTCGGAGCTGCCTCGCCGCGCTCGGCCTCCCCCATCGGGCCGGCGCCGACACGGCTGCCACGGATCGCGTTGCCACTACCCACGGATGAACTCCTCGCTCGATCGCCCCGCGAGACACGGGGGGAGAATCACTGTCACGCGCGCCGACCCGCTCAGGGCCTGAGCAGCAGGCCGAGAGCGACGATGCAGACGAACCAGATCACGCCCGTGATCACCGTCAACCTGTCGAGGTTGCGCTCCACCACGGACGAGCCGCCGAAGCTCGACGAGAAACCGCCGCCGAACATGTCGGACAGACCGCCGCCCTTGCCCTTGTGGAGCAGGACGAGCAGGATCATGAGAAGGCTCGCCAGGATGAGGGCGATGGAGATTCCGATTTCCACGGTATGCCTGTTCCTTCAATGCTCTGTGACACGTGACGATTCAATCTTGCCTCTTGAGGGTACGGCCTGCTGTCAAGTCGCACCCCCCGAACCGCTCAGTTAGCCCGGCATATCGGAAAACCGGCAGATCTTGACGTACTCGCCGGCGTCGATGCTGGCACCGCCCACGAGCGCGCCGTCGACATCGGGTTGAGCCATGATCCCCGCGATGTTGCCTGACTTGACCGAGCCACCGTAAAGGATACGGACCCCGGAGGCCACTTCGTGGTCGTACAGCTCCGCGAGTCGCTCCCGCAACGCCGCGCAGACCTCCTGGGCGTCCTCCGGGGTGGCCACCTCACCGGTGCCGATCGCCCACACCGGCTCGTAGGCCACCACGATGGACTTCGCCTGCTCGGCCGTGATCTTGCGCAGCGCGGCCTCGAGCTGGGCCACGCTGTGCGCCACGTGGCCGCCGGCCTGACGCACCGGCAGCCCCTCGCCGACGCACAGGATCGGCGTGAGCGAGTGGCGGTAGGCGGCGTGGACCTTGGCGTTGACCAGGTCGTCGTCCTCGCGGTGGTGCTCGCGCCGCTCGGAGTGGCCGATCACCGTGTAGGTGCACCCCAGCTTGGCCAGCATCGCGCCGGAGATCTCACCCGTGTAGGCGCCGGCGTCGTGCTGGGACAGGTCCTGCGCGCCGTACACGATGCGCAGCTTGTCGCCGTCGACGAGCGTCTGCACGCTGCGCAGGTCGGTGTAGGGCGGCAGCACCGCGACCTCGACCTTGTCGAAGTCCTTGTCGGTGAGCGCGAAGGCCAGCTTCTGGACCAGCGCGATGGCCTCGAGGTGGTTGAGGTTCATCTTCCAGTTGCCGGCGATGAGCGGCTTTCTCACTACGTCACTCCTCAAGGGCGGCAAGGCCGGGCAGGGTCTTGCCCTCGAGATACTCGAGGCTCGCCCCGCCACCGGTGGAAATGTGGGAGAAGCCATCTTCGGGCAGGCCGAGCCTGCGCACGGCGGCGGCCGAGTCGCCGCCGCCGACCACGGTGAACGCGCCGGACGCGATCAGCGCCTCGGCCACCGCCTTGGTGCCGCCCGCGAAGGCGTCGAACTCGAACACGCCCATGGGGCCGTTCCAGAAGATGGTGCGGGCGTCGGCCACCTTGCCCGCGAACAGCTCCCGGGTGCGGGGGCCGATGTCGAGCCCCTGCCTGTCGGCCGGGATCGCGGTGGCGTCGACCACGTCGTGGGGCGCGTCCTTGGCGAAGTGGGTCGCGGCCAGCACGTCGACCGGCAGCACCAGGTCGACGCCCCGTTTGGCCGCCTCGTTGAGGAAGCCGCGCACCTCGTCGAGCTGGTCTTCCTGCAGCAGCGACCCGCCGACCTCGTGGCCCTGGGCCTTGAGGAAGGTGTAGGCCATGCCGCCGCCGATGAGCAGCCTGTCGACCTTGGTGAGCAGGTTGGCGATGACGCCAAGCTTGTCGGAGACCTTGGCGCCGCCGAGCACCACCACGTAGGGCCGCTCGGTGGCCTCGGTGAGCCTCTTGAGCACCTCGACCTCGGCCACGATCAGCTTGCCCGCCGCGTGCGGCAGCAGCTTGGGCACGTCGTAGACGCTGGCGTGCTTGCGGTGCACCGCGCCGAAGCCGTCGCCCACGTACAGGTCGGCGAGCGCGGCCAGCCGGGCGGCGAACCCGCCGCGCAGCGCGTCGTCCTTGGACTCCTCGCCCGGCTCGAACCGGAGGTTCTCCAGCAGGGCGACCTCGCCGTCCCGGAGCCCGCCGACCGTGGCGCTCGCGCTGTCGCCGACCACGTCGGTGGCGAACGCCACGTCCCGGCCGAGCAGCTCGCTCAGGCGCACGGCCACCGGCTTCAGCGAGAACTCGGGCTTGACCTGCCCCTTGGGGCGGCCCAGATGGGCGCAGACGACGACCTTCGCCCCCCGGTCGGCCAGCGTCCTGATCGTGGGCACCGAGGCGCGGATGCGGCCGTCATCGGTGATCGTCTCCCCGTCGAGGGGGACGTTGAGGTCGGCGCGCACGAGCACGCGCCGCCCCTTCACGTCGAGATCGTCGAACGTGCGCATCGGCATCAGAGGTCCGCGCCCACCAGCTCGATGAGGTCGGCGAGACGGTTGGAGTAGCCCCACTCGTTGTCGTACCAGCCGACGACCTTGACCTGGTTGCCGATGACCTTGGTCAGGCCCGCGTCGAAGACGCAGGAGGCCGGGTCGGTGACGATGTCGGAGGAGACGATCTCGTCCTCGGTGTAGGTGAGGATGCCCTTGAGCGGGCCCTCGGCGGCGGCCTTGACGGCGGCGTTGACCTCCTCGACCGTGACCTCGCGGCCGACGTCGACCGTGAGGTCGGTGGCCGAGCCGGTGGGGATCGGCACGCGCATCGCGAACCCGTCGAGCTTGCCCTTGAGCTCGGGCAGCACCAGGCCGATGGCCTTGGCGGCGCCGGTGGAGGTGGGCACGACGTTGAGCGCGGCGGCGCGGGCGCGGCGCAGGTCCTTGTGCGGACCGTCCTGGAGGTTCTGGTCCTGGGTGTAGGCGTGGATGGTGGTCATCAGACCCTTCTCGATGGTGAAGGTGTCGTGGATGACCTTGGCCATCGGGGCCAGGCAGTTGGTGGTGCAGGACGCGTTGGAGATGATCGTGTGCTGCGCCGGGTCGTAGGTGTCGTGGTTGACGCCCATGACGATGGTGACGTCCTCGTTCTTGGCCGGGGCCGAGATGATGACCTTCTTGGCGCCGTTGTCGGCGTGCACCTTGGCCTTGTTGGCGTCGGTGAACAGGCCGGTCGACTCGACCACCACGTCGACGCCCAGGTCGCCCCACGGCAGCTTGGCGGGGTCACGCTCCTCGAAGACCTTGATCGCCTTGCCGTCGACGGTGATCTCCTCGCTCGTCGCCTTCACCTCGTAGGGCAGGCGGCCCAGGATGCTGTCGTACTTCAGCAGGTGGGCGAGCGTCGCGTTGTCGGTCAGGTCGTTGACCGCCACGATCTCGATGTCCTTGCCGCTGGCGGCGACCGCACGCCAGAAGTTACGACCGATACGGCCGAAGCCGTTGACGCCTACGCGGATGCTCACGGGAACCGATCTCCTCGGATGATGGCGGTTGGAACCTCAGCCCCCAACCTTATCGGACCCAAATTGGTTTAGACCACTTCAACCCCCGCCCACGTATCACCATTTGACAGGCGCGATTTGTGTGGTTCGAGTAAAGTGCCCGACTCATTGGAGTAAGTACGGGCATTCTCTGGGGGCTGAGATGTCACAACGAAGGTCCGGCCTGCTGTCCGGCCTGGTCGTGGGCTTGATCGCGACCCCGCTGACCGCTGCGGCGTACGCGGCGGCGCTGTTCTTCGGGAGCCGTCCGCCGTTCGACGTGCGCTGGCTGGGGGACGGCCTCGTGCTGCCGATCGCCGTCAGCCTAGCGGCGGGCCTGATCGTCGGCTTCGCCGTGCGGGCCGTCAGGCCGCGCAGCCTGCTGCTGCCCCTGTTCGCGGCCCTGTACGCCTGCGCCGCCGTCGGCTTGGGCACGGTCGCCTTCCACACGGCCTCGTGGATCAGCCACGGATCCCCGGTCGAGACAGTGGGGATGTTCCTCGAGATCCTGACGAATGCCGCGTTGCGTGTCAGGGAGATGCTCACGCTCTCCTGGTGGATCTGGCTCATGGGCGGTGTCGCGGCTCTGCCCGCCTTCGTCCTGCCGTTGGTGCGGGCCCTGCGGCAGCGCCGGGCGAGGCCGGTCCGGGCGGCCCACCGGAAGGGGGACCGGCCGGAACCCGAGCCGGAGCAGGACCAGGAGAAGGAGCATGAGCAGGAGTATCGCGCCCCCTTCGAGCCGGTCCAGCCCGCCAAGCCGGCCACCACGGGCGCCACGGTCAACCCCTTCGCTCCCAGGGAGCCGGGCCAGGACTGACCGCCCGCCCCGCACGCCGCTCCCCCGTGCACACCGTGGCCCATGCCCCTCAGGGGGCGAGCATGTCGACCGTGAGGTTGGCCTCGGTGTTGGGGATGCCCAGGTCGGAGGCGCGCTTGTCGGCCATGGCCAGCAGCCGCCGGATCCGCCCTGCGATGGCGTCCTTGGTCAGCGGCGGGTCGGCGATCTGGCCCAGTTCCTCCAGCGACGCCTGCTTGTGCTCGACCCGCAGCCGCCCGGCCACCACCAGGTGGTCCGGAGCCTCGTCTCCGAGGATCTCCAGCGCCCGCTGCACCCGCGCTCCGGCCGCCACCGCGGCGCGCGCGGAGCGCCGCAGGTTCGCGTCGTCGAAGTTGGCCAGCCTGTTGGCGGTGGCACGGACCTCGCGGCGCATCCGCCGCTCCTCCCAGGCCAGCACGCTGTCGTGGGCTCCCAGCCGGGTCAGCAGCGCGCTGATCGCGTCGCCGTCGCGGACCACGACCCGGTCGACGCCGCGCACCTCGCGCGCCTTGGCGTGGATCTTGAGCCGCCGGGCGGAGCCCACCAGCGCCAGCGCGGCCTCGGGCCCTGGGCAGGTGACCTCCAGGGACATCGACCTGCCCGGCTCGGTCAGCGACCCGTGGGCGAGGAACGCCCCCCGCCAGGCCGCCTCGGCGTCGCAGGAGGCTCCCGCGACCACCTGGCGGGGCAGGCCGCGCACCGGCCGCCCGTGGTTGTCGATCAGGCCCGTCTGCCGGGCGAGCGCCTCACCGTCGCGGTAGACGCGCACGACGTAGCGCGATCCCTTGCGCAGCCCGGCGGGCGCGAGGACGAGGACTTCGGCCTTGTGGCCGAACACCTCGCCGATGTCCTTGATCAGCCGCCGCGCGGTGGCGTTGGTGTCGAGCTCCGCCTCGATCACGATGCGGCCGCCCACCAGGTGCAGGCCGCTGGCGAAGCGCAGCAGCGTCGAGACCTCGGCCTTGCGGCAGCACGGCTTCAGCACCGGCAGTCGGCTCAGCTCGTCCTTGACCACACCCGTCATCGCCATAAGCGTTAGTCCTCCCCCATTCAGACCGGCTCCCAGCAGTCTCTCGCACCTTTGCGCCACGCCGACCAGGATCAACGCTTCTGGAGGAAAATCTCGTCCAGGACGGAGGCAAGACGTCGTGGGTCGTGGCGGGGAGAGCCGTCGGCGGCGGCCACGTCGGCCAGGACGGCCCGCCCGCCGAGCGCGGCGGCCGCCTTCTCCAGCGGGGCGAGGTCGTCGACCACGCCTGTGTCGGCGAGGACGACGTCCACCGGCAGATCGGGCGCGTGCTGCCTGAGCACCTCCAGATGCTGCTGGGGTGAGAAGTCGTCGGTCTCACCGGCCTGCGGGGCGAGGTTGAGCGTGACGAGCCGCCTCGCACTGGTCTCGTGCAGGGCCCTGGCCAGCGCGGGCACCTTGAGGTGCGGCAGCACGCTGGTGAACCACGATCCCGGCCCGAACACCACCCAGTCGGCCTCGAGCACCGCCTCGACCGCCTCGGGCCGCGCGGGAGGATCCTCCGGCACCAGGGAGATCGCCTGCACGCGTCCAGGTGTCAGCGCGCACGCCACCTGCCCGCGCACGGTCGAGATGACGCCGTCGAGGTCCACCTCGGCGACGATGTCGAGCGGCACGGACGCCATCGGCAGCACCCGCCCCTGCGCCCCGAGCAGCCGCCCGACCCAGTCGAGCCCCGCCACGGGATCGCCGAGCAGCTCCCACAGCGCCACGATCAGCAGGTTGCCGACGGTGTGCCCGTGCAGGTCGCCCTCGCTGCGGAAGCGGTGCTGGACGACTTCGCTCCAGGTGCTGCCCCACTCGTCGTCGCCGCAGAGCGCGGCCAGCGCCATCCGCAGGTCGCCGGGGGGCAGCACGCCGAGTTCACGCCTTAACCTGCCGCTCGACCCGCCGTCGTCGGCGACGGTGACGACGGCCGTGAGCGCGTCGGTCACGGACCGCAGCGCGGACAGCGAGGCGTACAGGCCGTGCCCGCCTCCCAGCGCCACGACGCGCGGCCCGCCGTGCGGACGCCCGCGCCCACCCCACTCCGGCGACGGCCCGCCGGAAGGCCCGGAGAACCCCTCGTCAACCGGCGGCTCAGCTGACCGTGGGGGAACGCCCTCCCCCATGGACGGCACAGACGCACCCACGGGAGATCCCCCACTCACCGGCGGCACAGGCGAACGCCCGGGAATGCCCTGACCCGCCGCCCGCTCAGAAGGACGCACGGGAACACCCCCACCCACCACCGACACAGACGAACGCGCCGCGAAGCCCTCACCCGCCGATGGCACGGCGGGGGGCGCGGAGCGGGCCGCGACCGACGCCGGTGCGACAGGGCGGGCCGGCACCGGCGGTGGTGCGACAGGGCGGGCC
>NZ_QNFZ01000976.1 GCF_003313395.1 Nonomuraea lactucae
CCCGCGCTGGCGGTACCGGTGCGCGCGCCGCCGGCCCGGTCCGCCGGGCGCGCGGGGCGACGCGCAGGTGGAGGTGGGCGCGGAGCTGTCGGGGCACGAACGCGACGAGCTGGCGAGCTTCCTGACCGACCGCTACCGGCTCTTCACCCTGGTCGCGGGCCGGCCGGCCACCGCCGAGGTCGAGCACGTTCCCTGGCCCCTGCACCACGGCAGGGTGACCGCGCTGGAGCAGGACCTCGTGCAGGCGGCGGGGCTGCCACTCCCCGGCCACGACCCGGTCGTGCACGCCTCACCGGGAGTGGACGTGCGCATCGGGATGTGGGGCCGGTAGCCGCCCCCTGGGATCCTCAGGGCCCGGCGTCCAGCCGCCCGGGATCCTCAGGGCCCGGCGTCCCAGCCGCCCGCCCGCGTCTCGGCGAGCAGCATGTCGACCACGTCGCTCAGGCAACCTCTGCGCGTGTACGCCCGGCGCTGCCGCTCGGCCGAGCTGCCCCTGCCCAGCGCGTCGCGCGCGAGGCCGGAGACCAGCACCCAGTCCCCGGACTCCTCCAGTTGCGGCCGCAGGCCCTCCACCAGCGCCCCGACGATCTCGCCCGCCTCCTGGGGCACGCCCTCGACCGGGTCGACGAGCCGCCCCTCCAGTCCCGACCTCGCCGCCTGCCAAGTCGCGGCCCGCACCGCCTCCAGTTGCACCTCGCGGACGGGGGCGCGGCCCGCGGACTCCAGCCGTACGTGCTCCAGTTCCCTGGCGACCAGCGCTCTGAACAGCCCGGCGACGAGCACGACGTCGTCAACGCGCGGGCACGCGTCGCAGATCCGCAGCTCCACGGTGGGAAGGTGCGCGGACGGCCGGATGTCGAAGTAGATCATCCCAGGATCGCTGATCACGCCCGACTGGATGAGCGCCGCGATCATCCGCTCGTACTCGGCGGCGGACTCGTACCTCGCCATCGGCCCGGCCGTGGGCCAGCGCTGCCACACCATCGTGCGGTAGCTGGCGTAGCCGGAGTCGGCCCCCAGCCAGAACGGCGAGCTGGCGCTGAGCGCCAGCAGCGGCGGCACCCAGGGCGCCAGGCGGTGCGCGACCGCGACGGCCAGGTCCCGGTCGGGGAGCTCGGCGTGGACGTGGGTGCCGCAGATGAGCTGTTCGCGGGTGAGCAACTGGTAGTCGTCGAGCATCTGCTCGTAGCGGGGCTCTGAGGAGATCTTCATCTGCTCGAGGTCCGCCAGCGGTACGCTCCCGGCCGCCACGACGCCCAGCCCGAGCTGCTCAGCCCTGCCGATCACCGTCGCGCGCATCGCGCTCAGGTCGCGGGCCAGGTCCTCCAGCCGCGGGAACGGCCTGCTGTTGGCCTCGAGCGTCGAGCGCTGCAGCTCCTCGGTGAAGCACTCCTGGGGCAGCATGTCCAGCAGGAGCCCCGCTCGCGACACCAGATGCCGAGTCCGGATGTCGACGACGTGGAACTCCTCCTCGACACCCAGGGTGCTCGTCGGCATCCAGGAGAAATGCCCCGATTTGTGCCTTTAGTACCTTCCTGTTCCCTCTCGGGTCCGTAATATCTGCCCGGCTTGCGCCGAGAACGTTCGTTCTCGTAGTCTCTTGGCGCCAGAGTAGAGAACGAACGTTCTCTCAACGGAAGGAAAGAAAGCAGAGGACTGCCATGATCACGCCCCCGTTCACCCAGGAGTCCGCCGTCGAGAAGGTCCGCCTCGCGGAGGACGGCTGGAACTCCCGCGACCCGGCACGGGTCGCCCTGGCCTACACGCCGGACTCCTCCTGGCGGAACCGCGCCGAGTTCGTCCAGGGCCGCGACGAGATCGTGGCGTTCCTCACCCGCAAATGGGCCAGGGAGCTGGACTACCGGCTGATCAAGGAGCTCTGGGCCTTCGGCGGCAACCGGATCGCCGTCCGCTTCGCCTACGAGTGGCACGACGACTCCGGCAACTGGTTCCGCTCCTTCGGCAACGAGAACTGGGAGTTCGACGCGCACGGCCTCATGCGCAGGCGGCTGGCCTGCATCAACGACCTGCCCATCGGCGAGCGGGACCGCAGGTTCCACTGGACGCCGGGACGCCGTCCCGACGACCACCCGGGCCTGAGCGACCTCGGCTGCTGAGCGTCGGCCGGGGACCCCTCAGCCGCCGCCGGGAGAGGAGACTCCGGACGGCGGCGCTCCGGACGAGGCCCCGGCCATCATCCTGCGCTCCACCGCGACGTCCCAGGCGAGTGGCACCCCCGTCACCCACGCCCACTTGTGGCGTCCGCTCTTGATCAGCAGCGTGTGGTGAGGATTAACAGCGCCTCGAACATGATCGCGAAGTGGTACCAGAAAGCCTGCACCTGCAGCGCCTGCCCGCCGAGGAACCCCGAGAAGATCTGGGAGATGCCGCCTGGGGTTGCCGCACGCGGCCACCGGTGACGGCGTGGCCGCTCCTTGACAGGCGGGTCGCCCGGCCGTTTAGGGTCTCGCTGACAACGTTGTCGGACCCGAACCCCCGCGTACCCCGGAGCAGAACTGTGCCGACCTGCCCTCCCGCCCTTCCCGACTCCGTCCACGTGATGACCGACGACACCGCCCCCCAGAGGGCGCGGCCCTCGGGCGAGGGCAGCTGGGAGGTGCGTGGAGCCCTCGTCACCTGCGACCTCGCTCCCGACGGCCTGCGCGTCCGCGCCCGAGCCGGCCGCGAAGGGCTCTCCCGTGTCGTCCTGCGCTGGCGGCGTCCCGTCGCCCCTGGCTCGCTGGTGCTGGGCGACGCGTGGGAACGCTCGTACGGCGAGCTGCAATGGCGCCATCTCCAGCCCGAGCGGACCTTGCCGTGGTACTGGCTCGCCACCGATCCCGGAGGCGACCGCACCAGCGGGATGGGGGTGCGCACCCGCCCTCGCGCGATGTGCTCGTGGACCGTGGACGAGGACGGCGTCAGCCTGTGGCTCGACGTCCGTAGCGGGGGCCTGCCCGTCCTGCCCGGAGAAAGGGAACTGGAAGCCGCCACCGTCGTCGCTCTCGACACCGACGCGCCACCTTTCCAGGCACTCGGTGAGCTGTGCGGCGCTCTCAGCCCGGACGCCACGCTCCCGTCAGGCCCCCTCGTCGGCTGCAACAACTGGTACTACGCGTACGGCAAGGGCTTCGGGCCGGAAGCGGTCCTGCGCGACGCCCGCACGATCGTGGAGTACGCCGACGGGCACCCGGTGCGCCCCTACTGCGTCATCGACGACGGCTGGACAGAGCACTGCGGCCCCTGGGACCGGGGGCTGCCCGGCGTCTTCGACGACATGGCGGGCATCGCCGAGCAGATCCGCGCCGTGGGCGCCCGCCCGGGCCTGTGGTTCCGGCCGCTGCTGGCCCCCGCTCCCACCGGCGCGACCAGGCGAGACGCCGTCCGCCGGATCGGGCACGCGCTCGACGCCTCCCTCCCCGAGGCACTGGCGACCGTGGCCGAGGACGTCGCGCGGTTCAGGAAGTGGGGGTACGAGCTGATCAAACATGACTTCACCACGTACGACGTGTTCGACGTCTTCGCCACCGACGCCCCCGCGACGCTCGCCCGGCCCGGCTGGTCCCTGGCCGACCGTGGCCGCACCAGCGCCGAGATCCTTCTCGCCCTGTACGAGACCATCGCCGACGCGGCTGGGGACGCGCTGGTCCTCGGCTGCAACACCATCGGGCATCTGGCCGCCGGGCTGGTGCGGGCGCAGCGCACCGGGGACGACACCTCGGGCCGCGAGTGGGAGCGCACCCGGCGCATGGGGGTCAACACGCTGGCCTTCCGCCTTCCCCAGCACGGCCGCTTCTTCGCGGTCGACGCCGACTGCGTGCCGTGCACGCCGCAGACGGAGTGGGGGCTGAACCGCCAGTTCCTCGACCTGGTCGCCCGCTCCGGCACCGCCCTCTTCGTCTCCGTCGACCCCGCGGCGCGCACCGATCAGGCCGACGCCGACCTGTCGAGAGCCGTACGGCTGGCCCTGGACGGCGGGCAGCAGGGCGGTGTCGAACCTCTCGACTGGCTCACCACGACGGCGCCACGCCGGTGGCGAGCGGGCGAGGAGACCGTCGAGTACGACTGGTCCCAGCCATGGGGCGCCCGGCCCCTGCCGGTATGAAGAAGGGCCGCCGCGGACTCCCTTGCGGGGAGACTTCGGACTCCCTCGGGGGGACTATGGGAAGACCCCCGGGTCGACTGAGGTGATCAGATCCGCGCGGTGGCGGGTGGCGGCCACGGTCTCCGCGTTGCGCTGGTCGCTGCCCAGCGCCCAGGCCCGCGCGGCGGCGAGATCCTTGCCGTGGGCGATGTGCCGTTGCACCAGGAGTTCGACGCGGTCGCTCTCGCTGGTCTCGATGTACCAGACCTCGTCCAGCAGGGGTCGGACGGCCGCCCACGGCCCCTCATCGAGCAGCAGGTAGTTGCCCTCGGTGACCACCAGCGGCACATCGCGGGGGATGGCGATGGCGCGGTCGACGGGCTCCTCGATCTCGCGGCGGAACTCCGGCGCGTACACGACCTCCTCGTGCGCGGCTCGCAGCCGGCCGAGCAGGTCGACGTACCCCGCCACGTCGAAGGTGTCGGGCGCGCCCTTGCGCCCGCGTCTGCCGAGCCGGTCGAGTTCGGCGTTCGCCAGGTGGAAGCCGTCCATCGGAACGTGACAGGCGCGGGGAGCGAGGTGTTCGACGATGGCTGCCGCGAGTGAGGACTTGCCCGCGCCGGGTGCGCCGACGATGCCGAGAATGCGCCGATCGCTCGACGCGGCCAGGGCTTCGGCGCGCCTCATGAGCGCGTCCAGAGTCACGGTGGTCTTCCTTCCATTGCGCGGCGCATGTCGCGTTGCCCATTGCGCGGTCGCGTTGCCCATTGCGCGGCGCATGTCGCGTTGCCCGAAAGGCCTCAACTGCAACGACGCTATTAACGGAAAACTTACGCGCACACAATCCATTGCGCAATCGTTTACGCAATCGGCGGCGATTCAGCCCGGAGCGTCCGGGGGGCATCCGCACGAGTCACGGTGCACGAGCGTGGCCCCCAGCCGGACCTTCCGCGCCGGCTCGCCCGGTGAGCGCAGCCGCGACAGCAACATGTTCACCGCCATCTCGCCGATCGCCTGCGTGGGCTGCGCGATCGTGGTCAGCCGCGGGTGGAACAGGTCTGCCCACTCGAAGTCGTCGAAGGCCACCAGCGCGAGGTCGTCGGGAACCTTCACGCCGAGTTCGCGCAGCCCGCGCATCGCCCCGATGGTCATCTGGTTGTTGGCCACCACCAGCCCCGTCGGCGGGCGCCGGGACGTCATCAACGCCTTCACCGCCTCCTGCGCCGGTTCCTTCGCCGAACCCCCCTCGGCCACGAGCGCGTCGTTGTAGCGCAGCCCGCACCGGCGCAGCCCCTCCCGGTAGCCGGTCATTCGCTCCTCGCTCGTGGCCAGTCCCGTCAGGCCGGCGATCAAGCCGATCCGCTGATGTCCGATCTGGTGCAGATGCTCCACCAGCAACGCCGTGGGCGCCGCGTTGTCCGCCCCCACCTGATCCAGCTCGGCGTCGAAGAACCGGTCGATGAGCACGGTCGCCGTCTTGCGTGCGCGCAGGTAGGCCAGCGCCGGCTCCGGGTGCGCCGAAGGCGCGATGATCACGGCGTCGACCCGCCGCCCCGTCAGCTGCTGGACGGCGATGAGCTCCTGCTGCGCCGTGTCATGGGTGTCCACCAGGAGCAGCGTGTATCCCGCCTCCGTGGCGCGCTGCTCCACCGCGTGGACCACATCGGCGAAGTAGGGGTTGGAGATCGCGGACATCGCGAGGCCGATCGTCCGTGTCGTGCCGGTGCGCAACGACCGGGCGATCACGTCGTTGGTGTAGCCGGTGGCCTCCAACGCCGAGCGAACCGCCTGCTCGGTCTCCGGATTGACCTTCCGGGTGCCGTTGATCACATGCGACACGGTGGTCACCGAGACTCCGGCGATCCGAGCGACGTCGGCCATCGTCACCACAGCGCGAACCCCACGCTGTGACTATAGCAACCGATTGCGCAAATGTTGCCCACCGCCCTCCCACGGACACGTGCCAGGTGTCCCGACCGCCCGCTGTGGGCGGCTTTCCCGGACGCCGTGACGGCCTGGGCGTATTGTCCGGTTCGGGAGGTTTGGTAATGAATATGCCCAATCGATTGCGCAACCGTTTGGCCGGACCTATGGTGGGGAAAGGCCCCAGCTCCAGAGCCGTCTCCAGTCGGAACCCCGAGTGAGCGCGAGAGTCAGGACCGGCGCCATGGCACCCGCCACCCCAAGGAGTGTCACGGCCCGTCGATCAGGGGCGCGGCAGCCGCGAGGGCGGAACCGGCCCTTGCCGCCGGCCAACTGCACAACATCTGGCACGTTCTTCCCGGCAAGAGATCGTTCAGGAGGTAACCCTCAATGAACACCATTGTGACCGGTTCGGTGATGACGCCACGCGGCTCGACGCCGTGCTGGCGCCGAGGAGGAACCGGTATGTCCACACTCGATGGCAATCCGGTACGTCAAAAGGATCCCAGCCATGTGTCAGCATCAACCGGCATGCCCGTCCGCGTACTCGCCTGACCATGACGCGGCACGCCTGGTGGCCTTCCACCCCGAGCAGGGCTGGGGACTGCTCTGCAACGGCGTGGTGGTCTTCGAGGACACGGGCGAACTGCTTCCCGACGGACGCAGCGTCCCCGCCCACCGGTGTGACTACAGGCCGGCGGCATGAGACGACAGCGCATCGCCGCGGCCGCCTCAACGAACAGCTGGACGCGCGCGTGGGCGAAGTTGATGGCCATCGCCTCCCAGGTCGCCGAAGTGACCACCCGCACGCTCCGTGAGCCAGGGGCGGAGATGGCTTCCTGGCCGCTCTCGCCCAAGCCCTCCTCAGCCGGCAGAGCCCGGCGGCTGACCCGCGCCCAACTGGCCGACTGGCGGGCCGCCCACCACAGCGAGGTCGCCGAACTGCTCGTCACCGAACTGGTGACGCACGCGCTGCACCACGCGACCGGTCCCATCCGCCTGAGCCTGTGGTGCATCGACGGCACGGTCCGCTGCGAAGTGGAAGACGCCGCCGCCCCCGTACCCCCGCCCGTACGGGACTACGCCGAGGAGCCCGAACGAGGGCTTGGAAGCCTCATCGACGAACTGGCCTGCTGCTGGGGCAGCGTGCCCACGCCGGCCGGCAAGGCCGTCTGGTTCGAGCTCCCACACCGCCTGCTCCCCTGACCCTCAGCCGGGCCCCCTTCCCACCGGCAGCCCGACGATCTCCCGCAGACTGCTCCGGAGCAGTTCGACGCTGTCGTCGTCGACCTGGAGCTCAATCCCCAGAACCCGCTCCACGCCCAGCTCCTTCGCCGCCTCCTCGGTGAAGCGGAGCGTCAGCCGCCCTGGAGCGAGCTCACAGCCAGTCACCCCGCCATACGTGGTGCCCCTCTGATCCTCCCTCACCACGCAGTACGTGTCCGCCTCCTGGTCGTCTTCTTCCGCCGGGGCGATCATGAAGATGAG
Organism: Nonomuraea lactucae; assembly: GCF_003313395.1. GTDB lineage: Bacteria > Actinomycetota > Actinomycetes > Streptosporangiales > Streptosporangiaceae > Nonomuraea > Nonomuraea lactucae. The sequence continues at coordinate 7,496 of NZ_QNFZ01000976.1, forward strand.
GGCCTTCCCGGTGCCGTCCTCGTACTCGGCCAGGCCCAGCACGATCACCTCCGGATCCTCGTCCCGGCCGACGACCCGCGCGACCATGTTTCCGAGCGGACGCCAGTCCAAATCGCTCTCCTCACCCGCTGGCGAGATCGGCAGGGCCCCTTCTTCAGGCCAGCCCGCGTTCACGCCCGAGAGCCGGCGTGCTCGCGGGCCGGCAGCTTCACGGCCTCGTCCTCGTTGTCGATGCGGAGTTTGTGCGTTCGGTGTTCGTGTGTCAGATCAGATGCCACGCTCGCTGCCCCTTTCCCCCGGGCCTTCTTCACACTTGATCAAGTGAGCTAGACCAGGAACCTACAGGAGCGGCAGGCTCCGGCAATCGCGGGTCGAACCGTTGCTGCCGGGTCCACGTGCCCGCCCCTCCGGAAGCAGGCCTGGGGGCCATGCAGGTAGTCCCCGCATGGCCCCCGGCCGTCCAGCCTGGCCGGGTAGCCGGGCGGGGCGAACGGGAACTCGAAGACCGTCCACGGAAGGTCACGGTTAGGGAACGGCACCTATCGGTGCGGCGAACCAGGCGGGAACATAATGGAGTGGCCAATTTGCCATGGAGGGCGAGCATGCCGGCGACCCCGGGTGTGATGAGGGCAGTCGCCGAACTCCAGACGTGGCCGGACCTGCGGCTGGCCCGATCCAGGCGGGGGGCGCGCTTCCACAGCGGCACAACCGAGATCCTCCGGATGACCGATGGGAGATCCGCCCAGCTCAAACTCACCTGCCCTGTGATCAACCGTTGGGGCTCGGTGCTGGCGTCGTGCGAGCAGGTGAGCGCGTCGGCCGACCGGGAGTGGGTCACGGTCCAGGTCGACGGCTTCCACGACGTCGAGCTCCTGCTGTCGCTCGTCAGCGTCGCCATCAAGGCCAACCGCTGACCGGTGACAGGACGTACTGACCGGCACCCGGATGTTCCCGCGGCAGGAAAACACCGCGGCATGCACTCCTACGAGCAAGCCCAGCAGGCCGTCGACGAGTTCAGGTGTCGCATATACGCGGCTCTGCGCACTGGCGACCTTGACGCCGAACCCGTCGTCGAGCGGGCCTGCTTGCTGGAGGAACGGGGAGTGAGCACCGCCGCGACACAGGAACTCCTGGAACGCCACACCGCCCAGCTGACTGCGGCCGATGTGACCCGGCTCGGTAAGTGCCTGCTCCGCGACACCGGCTTCGAGCCCAGTTTCGCCCTAGAACCCAGTCTGTGGGCGGCCTTGGAGCAGGCGCTCAAGATCGTGGAGCGCGACGTTCGCAGCGCAGGAATCACCGGATCACTCCGCTTGGCCATCCCTGACTGGGACGAGAGCGGTCAGGCCCGGGTGGAGTTCCGCGGCGGTTATCAGGGCAACGGCATACGGCCCGCCGTGGGAGGCAGCGCTCGATGGGCGCTCGCGGCGGTCGCCGACGCCACCCAAGAAGTGATCATGGAGATGATCTGGCAGGTCTGGCCAGTCTGCACCACGCACGACCGAGGCACGCCTGAAGATCGCCACCTGGATTGCTGACTTCTACAACACCAGCCGGCGGCACAGCGCCAATGAGGGGCTGCCGCCCATCACATTCGAACCTCACATGATCGAGAAGAGACACACCTCATCGGCCCTGCTGAGGACCGCTGTGGCATAGAACCGTCTCCACGTTCTCAGGGGATTGACACTGGGCAGATGCCAGTCGAGTGACCGTGAGTCCCCGCGACTGCCCGTCGATCGCTCTACGAGCGGGCACGCAACGGGCACGCCTCAAACTGGACCGCTGTGGCCTTGATTGGTGAGGCGCCCCTCGTTGTTTCTAAGCGCGGTCAGTCATGCCAGACCACTTGGACGAGCTCTACCACACGGCGGTACTCGATGATCAGGTATGTGATCATCCCCGCTCCACCTTCGCCGAAGGTGTGAGTCCTCATGGGGGCGTCGGGCCGTTCCCTCACGAATGGGCTGCCGTTCCAAGGGGCAACCTGCAGGAATACGGTCGCCTCGAGGAACGGTGCGAGTGCCTCGGCCGGTAGGGCTGCGATCTGCTCATCTACCTGCTTGCTCTGGCCGACTGTGTACATCTACAGGTCCAGCTTCACACCGAGCTCAGCAGCCCGCTCGGCCAAGACCTCACGTAGCGGCCGACCTCTGACGTACTCGCCGCTCTCTATCTGCTCTTGCATTCGAGCGGCTTGCTCCAAAACCTCTTCGTACTCGCCAGTCGCTTTCATCCTGGCCATGTGCCGCCAATGAGCCAACAGATCATTAACCGGTGAGAGGTCTAGTTCCTCGGTGGCCTTGGCCATAGCCTGCCGGTAGTCCTTGTCGAAGTGACCGCGGTCGGCAGGAGGCAGGCACGCGCGAATATTACGAGGACTCCGATCACCGTTCAGCGACTCGACGATCTGGTCAGGAGTCCTCGGGATGACCGGCTCGTACGGCTCAGCTGTCACGTTGCCACCTCCGGCTGAAAGCGTCCCGGCCGCTGATCAACTGGACGCATGCGCACGCCTTCGAGCTTAGCCGCTTGCCCGCCCTCAATCTCGTGAAGTGCGGCTACGCCCTGCCGAGCCGATGAGGGTGACCTGGGCCAGAGCTACCCGTCGTGCGGTGCTGGCCGGCAAAACTTGATGATCTTTGGGCGTGAACGCGGTGGCAGTGAACTCCCAAACCTGGATAGACGCGCCGACCATTTTCCGGCCCCGCTCACGTCGACGTCCCAGGGTTTCAGATTCGACTCGGGGCAACGAGGTAGTCACCCCAAATGGCCAAGCGGTCGGGGAGTTCGAGGGGCGGTAGCCCTTCGACTTGGGGTTTGGGGCGGGAGCCCCAATAGACACAGTCTGAGCTTGATCGGCGCGAAGCGCCCCACCGACGAAGGCGATGCAGTTGAGCGGGGTGTGGGGGCCGCGCCCCCACTAGACGCTGCCTGAGCTGTTGAGCGCGAAGCGCCCATAGGAGAGGGCCTTTTCTTGTGGAGCGGGTGACGGGAATCGAACCCGCGCTGTCAGCTTGGGAATTGCAGGGATCTTGGCTTGTAGGGGCAATGACCTGCAACTGAGGCCGGTCGTGAGTGACCGTGGTTGACCCCTCGTTACCGCCCTTAATGGCACGCTAATGGCACGACGATCAGCCCGCGACCTGGTGTTTCCTGCGCGACGCGCGCACGCTGCCCGCCTGATCCTCCCGTCTGCTGTCGACCCGCCCGAAGGGGAAGCGGGCCAGGGCCACGGGGACAGGGTGGAGCCCCCAACTGGAGGAACGACCTTGTCCCCGTGGCCCTGGTCTGCTCGGCTTGTTCCGGGTCGATGGCGGGCGGGATGATCAGGCTTCCACCTCAGCCACTCACGGCCTGGGCACCCAGCGAGACGATCATCCCGGAGCTGGAGCACCCCCGCCGGAGGCGTTAGGTTGAAGCCGTATAGATCGAATGCTCGACTTGGCCACGGCGAAGGGGCGAAGGGTATGGCGATTCGTCCGAAAGCCTGGAGTAAAGAGTCACGTAGTGTCCTGCTCAAGTGGACTGCTTACATCGTGATCTTCTTCCTGGTGGAGCTAGCCGTCGACTACATCACCGAAGGGCCCGAAAGGATCACGGCGGCGTACCTTACGGCGCGCCCTCTCGTGCTCACCTTCTTCTGGCTGATCGGAGTGGTGTTCATATGGCGATGGGGCTATATCCGCGCTCTCAGACGGCAGAACGATACGAACGGAGTTGAGGAGTAAGGCTCCTCGGCGGAAGGGCGTTGTCGGTTCGTCGTGCCTGGCGGCGGGGCGCCGACGGTCGGCGAGTTGGTTGGGCACGGTGCGGTCTGCCTACGGCGATGCCCCGCGAGGCGCCCGCGCCGTGACCGGCCCCCAGGCCGCAGCGCGGCGCGGGGACGCCGGAGCGGGGCGTACG
>NZ_QNFZ01000975.1 GCF_003313395.1 Nonomuraea lactucae
AGGAGACGGTGGCCGGGGCGGGGGCCAGCGCCAGGACCGGCCCGCACCCACGGGTGCCATGGCCGAAGCCCTCCGCAAGGCCGGCCTCGCCGGCCCAGACACCGGCCGCTGACCCGACCCGGCCCACCGCGAGGTGCCCGGGCCCTGCGGGCGGGCCGTCGAGAGGCCGAGATATCGAGGGGCGGGCCAGCGTGATCGAGGCTGCAGCTGGTCGGTCCGTGGCGCCGGCCTTGCGTGGTCGGCCTTGCGTGGTCGGCCTTGCGTGGTCGGCCTTGCGTGGTCGGCCTTGCGTGGTCGGCCTTGCGTGGTCGGCATGTTGGGTGGCCACGGGGCGGCGGTTGTGTGAGAAACGGGTCCGAGCAGTCGGCGGGTTCGCGGGGGCGGCGGGCGTGGAGTGCCGGGTCCTTCATGGTTGCGGGAGCGTCCGGGGGGCGGCTTGACGACAGCCCAAGGGGCGGCGGGTGTGCGGTTGTTCGTGTGATCGGTGTTGTGGTCCGAGTAGTGGGGGTGGTGGTGCGCCCGGGGGCGTGGGCAGCCTGGTGGCGGGGTGCGCTTCTGGCGGAATGCTGTGCGCCGTGAGGGGGGCGTGGCGGGCGATACGGTCGGAGGGTGAGCACTTCAGCGTTCAACTCGGCGATCACGCAGGCCCGCGACCTGCTCAGGTGGCGTTCACCCTTGCGCACCGAGCTGTGGGCCGCCAGGCTCGTCTCCGGGCTGGAGGCGGGCGATGTGGGCGGGTTTGTCCGGGAGTTGGTCGGGGCCGGCACCGCGGAGGCGCGGCTCACGCTTGCCGCTCTGGCGGCCGTGGACACCGCGGTTCTCAGCGAGGATGATGGGCTGGAAGTGTCGGATACGTCCGTCACGGGGGCCGCGGGGCCGTTCGCGGCGGCCGGGCGCGAGGCCGTGGAGGCGCTTCCCGGGTGGGTGGGGCGCTTGGGGCAGGTCACGTGCGAGGGTGCTTGGTACGGCAGGGCCGACCCGTACGGCCAGCAGACGCTCGCCGCCCTGCGATTCCGATACCGCAACGGCAAGGAGCCGCACATCCTCGTGGTCGGCATCGACCAGGTCAACGGGGGTCTGGCGGTCGACGCGCTGGTCGAGGAGGTGAAGTTCCTCGACGATCTGAACCTCGTGCCTGCCGATCCGGGCGTGGTCGCGGGGCGGGTGCTGGACGCGTTCGAGCTGACCCGGCGGGTGATGGGCGCGGTGGTCGCCGACACCCTGCCCGCCGTGCGCCCCCTCGCGCTGGCGCGGGCCCGTGTCGTTCCCCATCCTGTACGGCCTGCGCCGGACGACACCGTCGCCCGTTTCCGAGAACTGCCCGGCCTGGCCGGGGCGCGGGAGGCGTTCGAGAAGCTGGTGGAGTTCGTGGGCGATCGTCCGCTCTGGTGGAGTCCTGCGCGGGTGTCCCAGTTCCTCACCTCCTGGCTGCCCCGGGAGGCCATCCTGTCGGACGAGGCGATCGCGGCCATGCCGGACGTGGTCCGGGCTTGGAGCCGGTTCAGCGGCGGCCATGCCGAGGTGCTGGAGCGGGTGGACATGGACGCGCCGCGGCTGGCCCCGCTGATGGCCGACGAGTCGCTCGCCGGGCTGGGCAAGCGCATCGCGCTGAGCCGACTGCGCGCAGAGGGCGGGAACGAGGGCGGGAACGGGGGCGGGAACGGTGGTGATGCTGGGGGGTGACCCCAGGCGCCGCCTGACTACTCGGCTGCTTGGCTACTCGGCTGGTCGTGTCGCGCCGTGGAGAGGGGCGGCGGAGCGGCTGTCCCGGTGGTGCCCCCGCTCGTGGTGGGCGGGGTGGGGCGGGCATGGTGGGGAGGCGGCTATGCTGCGCTGTGACGTGTACGCCGCCCCCAAGGGTGTGACGAGGGAGATCTACGCGATGTACAAGGAGTTCGCTGCCGAGGCCGTGGTCTGGGTGGTGCCGATCGTGGTGCTCATCGGCCTGGCTCTGATGATCACTGCCTGAGGCCCCGAGGCGTCATGAGGCCCACGCCATCAGTGGGCTGCCCTGGCGGAGCCGTTTCAGCGCCTGCTTCTCCAGTTGCCTGATCCGTTCCCTGGTCAGCCCCATGCGCTCGGCGATCTCGCCGTAGGTCCAGGTGCGCAGGCCGCCCAGCCCGTACCTGCGGGTGATGACGAAGGCCTCGCGGGGCGGCAGTGAGGTGACCACCAGGCGCAGCTCCGCGCTCAGCGCGCGGCGTTCCATGAGCTCCTGCACCTGGGGACCGTCCTCGTCGGCGATCAGGTCGCCGATGTTGCCCTCGCCGTAGTCGCCGAGCGGGACGTCCAGGCTGATGGTTTCGAGGCCGAGGCGGCGCAGCATGGTCACCTTGGCGGGCGTGCTGCCGGCGGCCTCGGCGAGCTCGCTGTCCCCTGGATCGCGTCCGAGGTCGGCGGCGAGCTGCCGCTCGATCCTGGTCAGCCGCGCCAGCGCCTCCGCGACGTGCGTGGGCAGCCGTACGGTGCGGCTCTTGTCGTGGATGCCGCGTTCGATCGCCTGGCGGATCCACCACATCCCGTAGGTGGAGAACTTGTAGCCGCGCTTGTAGTCGAACTTCTCGACCGCTCTGATCAGGCCCAGGTTGCCTTCCTGGATGAGGTCCAGAATGGGGAGCCCGCGGTGGGTGTAGCGGCAGGCGGCTGACACCACCAGGCGCAGGTTGGACCGGATCAGCACGTCCTTGGCGCGCCGCCCATCGCGGCTGACGTCCTCCAGCCCGGGCGTGACCGCGCCGTGCTCGATCAGGTGGTCGGCGTACAGCCCAGCCTCGATCCGCCTGGCGAGCTCCACCTCGTCGGCTGCGGAGAGCAAGGGGGTGGCGCCGATCTGCTCCAGGTACGTGCCCAGGAGGTCGGGTTCGTCGGCCCGCATGCCATGGCAGCTACCCGGTAAACGGGGGTGAATTCCCTGCGTCGTTGAGCTCGGCGATGGCCAGCTCGGCTGTGCTGCGGATGTCGAAGAACTTGTCGAGGGCGGTGATCGCGAACAGGTGCTTGCACCTGCCGTTCAGCCCGGCCAGCAGCAGCCGCCCGCCGGACGCCGTGACGGCCTTGTGGAGGTAGACCAGCACGGACAGCCCCGAGGAGTCACAGACGTTGACGGCCTGCATGTCGATGACCAGCAGCGGCGGCTGGGTGAGGTCAAGCGCTTTGGTGACGCGGTCACGCACCTCCGCGGCGGACGCGAAGTCGAACTCCCCCGTCAGCCTCGCGATGACACAGGGGCCCTGGAGCCCCAAGCTGATCGACAAGGCCTGCTCCGAAGTCACCCAACTCCACCTACCCGAATTGCTCTACCGATGCCACTACTTTACGCAAAGTAGCTTCTCGGGTTGAACACCAGCATCTGCTCGATCTGTTCTTGGGTCACACCGGACCCGAGCAGAGCGCTGATCACGTCATCGTGAATGTGATCGTAACGCCAGTTGGGAGCCATGGTGTCGCGGGCCTCGTCCCAGGCGCCGCCGAAGTAGTCCATGAAGCAGGCGGCGTCGTGGCTGAGCACCATCCGGTCGGCGTATCCGCGCCCACACAGGTCCGCGACGGTGGCCACCCGCTGCGCGGTGGGGTTGTAGACGTCCAGCCCGAAGCGGTCCATGCCCAGCGTGGCTCCGGTGTCGGCCAGCCGCATCAGGTAGTCGACGTCGTTGGTGTCGCCGGCGTGGCCGACGACGACCTTGGTCAGGTCGACGCCCTCCTTGGCGAACAGGTCGAGCGCGATGGGCCCGGTCTGCGCGAACGAGTTCGTGTGGACGGTGATCGGCGCGCCCGTGCGCAGGTGTGCCTGTGCGACGGCGCGGCAGATGCGCTCGACGCCGGGAGTCAGCCCTTTCTCCTCGACCACGCACTTGAGGAACGCCGCCTTGACCCCGGTGTCGGCGATGCCCTCGGTGAGGTCGCGCACGAAGTCGTCGACCATCGGGTCCGGCATGTCCAGGAGCAGGCCGGGCCCTCGGTGTTCGTACTGGTGCGGGAGTTCCTCGAAGCTGTAAATGCCGGTGGCCACGATGATGTGCAGGTCCGGCACCTCGGCGGCGATGCGCTGGATGCGTGGGATGTACCTGCCGAGGCCCCACACCGTCGGGTCGACGATGGTCCGCACGCCCTTGGCCGCGACCGCGTTGAGCTTGCCGATCGCGTCCGCGACCCTGAACTCCTCGTCCCACCACCTGCCCGTGCCGTAGCTGTCCACGTGTTCGGGTGACAGGACGAAGACGTGCTCGTGCATCAGCGTCTGGCCGAGATCATCGGGGTCTACGGGGCCTCGGACGGTGTTGACGGGCATCGCGGCCTCCATGCCGGGCGGTCTGCGCTTCCGTTCCGGACGTCATGCCCGAGCCGGGTCCCACGGACCCCCGAGCCAGGCGTACATACCATGCGGTCTGTGCGCGCAAACGTAGGCCCTGCCCAGCCTCCGGTCAACGACCGGGCCGGAGGCTTCCGACACGTGCGCGATCACGCGTCGCGGGCACCCGGTGCGGGCTTCGGAACGGGCACCACGAGCACGGGCCTGGAGGCGTGATGGAGCACCCGGTTGGCCGTGCTGCCGACCAGCAATGACGTGAGCTCGCCCCGCCCGCGCGTGCCCGTCACGATCAACGTCGCGTCGATCTCCTCCGCGACGTCCATGATCGACGACCACACGGCGATGGGATCGAGCTCGACCCGTGGCGTGGCGTCCAGCCCCGCCTGTTCCGCGAGTTCGGCGCCCTCGGCGGCCAGTTCGGCCATCGCACGGGAGATCGCCTCGTCCTCCGCGGGCGAGTGGCCGACTGCCATCATGAGGCCCGCGGGGGCCAGCACCGCGCGCTCCCACACGGTCAGCACGACGGCCCGCCGCCCCTTCAACAGCGTGCCCGCGAAGGCGATCGCGGCCTTGGCGTCATCCGAACCGTCATAAGCGATCAATACGGTCATCTTCCCCACTTCCCAGGAGTGAGCAGTCGCCCTCCCTCTACCAACGCGTGCCCGTTTCACGCATTGCAGGGGGGCAGGCCGCCGGCCGAGCGCAACTACGCCAAGACGGGCGAGACCCCGCCCTGGGAGCGCTGAGCCGAGGGCCTGAACAGCGACAACCCGGCCAGCGCCAGCACTCCCAGCTCGGTGGTCACCACGATCCTCTGGGTCAGCCCGGCGGGGATGTCGTCGTCGCCCAGCGGGATGCCGAGCATCCGCACCACGTACGGGATCACGACGAGCAGCAGGGCGCCGAGGGCGATCGCGCTCAGCGTCCGCACCGCCCCGGCGTACCGGGCCTGGGTCCTGGCCAGCAGCATGCCCGCGACGGGCATCGCCAGGAAGGCCGCGAAAGCGGCGTACCGGTGGATGCCTCCGGAGAGCGACAGCGGCACTCCCGGCCGGTCGGTGGGAAAAGCCCCGATCAGGAACATGCTGACCGCCCAGGCGATCAGGAGCGCGACCACCCAGCGGCCGGCTCCCGCCCTGCGCAGTGCCTCGGCGGTCAGCACGCCCCCGACCGCGAACAGCGTGAGGGAGGTGGGCAGCAGCCAGCCGGTCGAGTGAAAGGCGTACTCGCTGATCACAGTGTGCAGGGGGTCGAGCCCGGCCTGCGCGTGCAGGGCGAGCATGGCGCCGGTCCCGGCGGTGATGGCCGCGAGTCCGCTCACGAGTAGAGCCTTCATGCTCCCAAGCTCGGGGAACGCGGCCTCGCGGAGTATCGGAGATCGGCCCGAAGAAGCCCTGAGCGGCCCCCTAATACCTTGGTCGTAGCACCCCTGGGACCGCCCGGATGGCCTGGGGAAAGTCATCCCCGGGTAGTGCGCGCCCCCTCAGGGTGGGTACGGCGGGATGCACCACGGGCCGTGATTTGACCTGGAGTGCACTCCAAGCGGCAGCCTGGACGCATGACGATCCAGGAGGCCGCGCAGCGGTCGGGCCTGAGCGCTCACACGCTGCGTTACTACGAGCGCATAGGGCTGATCCACTCGGTCGGGCGCAACAGCTCCGGGCACCGCGACTACGCGGAGCGGGATCTCCAGTGGCTGGCGTTCCTGACCAAGCTGCGCACCACCGGCATGCCCATCGCCGACATGTGCCGCTACGCCGAGTTGAGCCGCGCGGGAGCCCACACGGCCGGAGAGCGGCGGGCGATGCTGGAGCGGCACCGCGAGCGCGTCCTGGCCAGGATCGCCGAGCTCTCCCAGGACCTGACGGCCCTGGACTACAAGATCGAGATGTACAAGGGAGTCTCATGAACACGCGCACTCTCGGAAAGGGAGGCCCGGAGGTCTCCGCGCTCGGCCTGGGATGCATGGGGATGTCCGAGTTCTACGGCACGGGCGACGAGAAGGAGTCGATCGCCGTCATCCACCGCGCCCTCGACCTCGGCGTCAACTTCCTCGACACGGCCGACATGTACGGCATGGGGCACAACGAGAAGCTTGTCGGCCAGGCCATCAAGGACCGGCGCGAGGAGGTCGTCCTCGCCACCAAGTTCGGCGTCAGGCGGGAGGGAGCCGTCCGGACGATCGAGAACAGCCCCGAGTACATCCGCGCCGCCTGCGACGCCTCGCTCCGGCGTCTCGGCGTCGACCGCATCGACCTCTACTACATGCACCGCCGCAATCCCGCCGTCCCGATCGAGGAGTCGGTCGGCGCGATGGTGGAGCTGGTGCGGCAGGGCAAGGTCGCGTACCTCGGCCTGTCGGAGGTGAGCGCCGAAACACTGCGCCGGGCGGCGGCCGTCCACCCGATCGCCGCACTGCAGAGCGAGTACTCGCTGTTCACCAGGGGCCTGGAGGCCGAGATCCGGCCGGCCGCCCGCGAGGTCGGCACCGCGCTGGTCGCCTACTCTCCGATCAGCCGCGGCCTGCTGACCGGCACCCTGCCGCCGGCCGACGAGCTGCCCGACGACGACTTCCGCAAGTTCGCGCCGCGCAACCAGGGCGAGAACGCCGAGCACAACGCCGCGCTGGCCGCCGAGGTCCGCAGGATCGCGGAGTCGGCCGGGCTCACCGCCGCCCAGCTCTCGCTGGCGTGGCTGCTCGCCCAGGGCGACGACGTGGTGCCCATCCCGGGCACCAAGCGGCTGAAGTACCTGGAGGAGAACGTCGCCGCCGCCTCGGTCACGCTGAGCGCGGAGCTGCTCGCCGAGCTGGAGCGGGCCGTGCCGGCCGGCGCGGTGCGCGGCGAGAGGTACCCGGACATGTCGAGCGTCGAGTTGTGACACCCGGTCGCGGAAGCCGGCCTCGCGACGGGGGTCAGCGGGCGGGGAGGTCGAAGTAGGCGCGCACGGTGGTGCCGCCCTCGCGCGTGTGCACCCGGACGAGGTCGCTCAGCAGGTTGACGATGAGCAGCCCGCGCGAGCCCGCGATGCGCGGATCGACAGGCTCTCGTCCCGCCAGCTGGTCGGTGATGTGGCCCGTGTCGCTCACCTCGCAGACGAGCCGGTCGCCCTCGGTCCAGACCCTGAGGAAGCCGGCGCCGCCGCCGTGGTCGAGGCTGTTGGCGCCGAGCTCGGCGACCACCAGGCGGATGTCGTCGAGCCTGGGCCCGTCGAGGCCCAGCTCGGCGGCGCGCGCGGCGGCCAGCGTGCGGGCCGCGGCCAGGTTGGCGCGGTCGAAGCGGACCGAGTGGAACTCGCCGGGCTCGCCGAGTGGCAGGTTGTGCGCGCGGACCACCTGCTGGGGGGCGTAGGCGTCGCTGGGCCGCTCGCCCCGCCCGTCGCGGATCACGGGATGTGTCAGCGCCGCCTCGTCGAGGACGGCCGGGTCGAGCCGGTCGGCGTCGTACGGACAGAGGATCGTGACGCGCCGCCCGGCGAACGCGAAGTTGATCAGGGCCTCGTGCTGGGCGCAGGCGGGGTATTCGGTGGCGGTGCGGCCGGGCCAGATCGGCTCGCCGATGATCCGCACGTGCTCACCGGGATGGCGGTCGGCGAAGGCGCGCAGCACGGCGGGGATGATGCGGCCGGGGTTGCGGCCCGCCTCCTCCATGTCGAGCAGCTGGACCCGGACCGCGTCGACGCCCAGCTCCGACTCGATCAGCTTCAGATTGGCCGAGGGAACGGCGACGGCGACGGGCTCGTCCGACGCGAGCCCCTCGCGGACGAAGGCCGTGGTGGCAGTGGCGTATTCCCGGTCACCCCTGTAGAAGAGCGCCGGGTGCACGAACGGATCCGCCAGCATCAGACTCAAGGTACCCTCCCTTGAGGCCTTCAAGGCAAGCCGTTCCCTCGATCCGCCCATCCCTCCGGGCCGCCGTCTCCCCTTCTGAGCCGGGCGACCCTATGCTCGGGACATGTCGGAATTGCAGATGCGCGTCTCCGACGAGGACCGCGACCGCGCCGCGCGGCGGCTGCAGGACGCGTTCACCGAAGGGCGTCTCACCCGGCTCGAGCTGGAGGACCGGCTGGAGCTCGCTCTCACCGCCAGGACGTACGGCGATCTGCTGGGGCTGGTCTCCGACCTGCCGGCGACGCAGCCGCAGGCGGACGACGTCGTCGTGCTGGAGTCGAAGAGCGGCCACGTGAAGCGCTCCGGCGACTGGGCGGTCCCGCGGCGGCTGCGGGTCGTCTCCAAGTACGGCAGCGTCGAGCTCGACTTCTCCCAGGCGGCCGTCGCCCATCCGGTCGTCGAGGTGGAGCTGGACCTGAAGTACGGCTCCGCCACGATCGTGCTGCCCGAGGGCGGGGCGGCGAACGCCGACCGGTTCCGCTCCGAGTGGGGCTCGACGTCGCTCGCCGGCGTGCCCGGAAGGCCCCGTCCCGGCTCGCTCTACCTCGTGGTGAGCGGCGAGAGCACGTACGGCCGACTGTCCATCCGGCACCCGCGCAGGCGCTGGTTCGGCGGCTGACGCCTGGATAAATACGTATAAAGAAGTTGTTAGTGTTGTGCAAGTGGCGCTCAAGAGCGCGTCCATAATGTCCCTTCATCTTCAGACGAACGAAGGGCATTGACCATGACACCCCCGCGCCGTCGCATTGCCATGACGATCGCGACGCTCTCCCTTGCCGGCCTCACCACCGCCTGTGGCGCGCTCGGCAACGCGGTCGACTGCAACAAGGTCGCCACCGAGGTCAGCAAGATCATGACCGAGTTCAACGGCTCGGTGACCAAGGCCGCGACTGACCCCAAGGCCCTGGAGAGCGCCGGCGACGAGGCCGCCGCCAAGGTCAAGAGCCTGGCCGCCGACTACGACGGCGAGCTCGCCGCCGCGCTCAACGACCTGGCCAGCGGGCTCGACGGCATCAAGGTGGACGCCAGCAACCCGAGCGCGACGATGGACTCGATGCAGAAGATGCAGGGCTTCGTCACCAAGATCCAGAGCGCCTGCTCCTGATCGCTCTCCGGCCGTCGCGTCGCCTGCGGGGGGCAGCGCGGCGCGGCGGCCGGTTCCCGTTCCGGGGCGCCGACCTCGACGGTTCCGGGATTGCGGAGAAATCGGTCTACTCTTGTGGCCCGTGACGGGCGACACGCTGGCGGGCGAGTCCGGGACGACCGCCACCACCACCTCGCGCTGGAAACCCCACCTCCGCGGCCACCGGCTCCGCGTTGGACTCATCGCGCTCCTCGCCGCCGCCGCCTACTCCGTGCTCGGGCTGGTCAAGCTGGCCACGTTCCGCGCCTCCGTCTTCGACCTGGTCATCTTCGACCAGGCCGTGCGCAACTACGCGCGGTTCCGCCCGCCGTACGTGCCGGTGGTCGGGAGCTTCCACGACCGGGGACTCGACTACGTCCAGCTCGCCGACCACTTCTCACCCGCGTACGCGCTGCTGGCGCCGTTCTACTGGATCCACGACGGCCCGGAATCGCTGGTCGTCGCGCAGGCGCTGCTGTTCGCGGCGGCGATACCGTTCATCTGGCTGTTCACCCGCCGGACGCTCGGCGCCGGGCCGGCCTACCTCGTCGCCGTCGCCTACGCCCTCTCCTGGCCGGTGGCGCAGGCCGTCGCGTTCGACGTGCACGAGGTGATGTTCGTCCCGCTGTTCACCGCCGTCATGATCGAGCGCTACCACGCGGACCGCCCCTTACCGGCCTTCCTGGCGATGTTCGGGCTCCTCCTGGTCAAGGAGGACATGGGGCTGATGGTGATCGGGTTCGGGCTCTACCTCTTCGTCATCGGCGACCGGTTCCGCGGCGTGTGCTGCGCCGCGGTGGGCCTCGGCGGCGCGCTGATCACACGCGGCGCGCTCATCCCCTTGCTCGGCGGCGACTCGAACGACTTCTGGGCCTACGGCCACCTCGGTCCCGACGTCCCCAGCGCGATCCTGGCGCTGCTGCGCGACCCTGTCGCCGCGCTGCTGCTGCCGTTCAGCGAGGAGGCCAAGGTCGACACGCTGTTCCTGCTGGTGTGGCCGACCCTGCTGCTGTGCCTGCTGTCGCCGCTGTCCATCGTGGCGCTGCCGCACGTGCTCGAACGCATGCTGTCGGACCGCCCGCTTTGGTGGCAGGCGGACTTCCAGTACAGCGCCTTCACGGTGGTGATCCTGCTGTGCGCGGGCGTGGACGGGCTGGCCAGGCTGCTGCGCCGGATCGGGCGGTCCGACGACCGCTCGCTCAGGCTGGCCTGGTCGGCGGCCGTGTGCGCCGTCGCCCTGACGCTCGTCCCGAAGTTCGCCCTGGACCAGCTCTACCATCCGGGCTTCTACAAGGGCGACGCGGTCAAGATCGCCGCCGCCCGCGAGGCCGTGGCCAGGGTGCCGTCCGGCGTCACCGTCGAGGCGGCGAACTCGACCGGTCCCGCCCTGACCTCACGCGCCACGGTGCTGCTGTGGACCGGGCGATCGCGCGGCGCGCCGTGGGTGGTGGCCGACACGGCGCGCTGGGAGTTCCCGTTCGGCTCGGCCGAGGAGCAGGCGGCCCAGGTCGGCAGGCTGCTCCAGGAGGGGTACACGAAGGTCTTCGAGCGCGACGGGTACGTTGTGCTGCACCGCCCGTGACGGAGCGCGCCCGCTACGGGTTCCGGCGGGCCGCCCCCGTACGGACCGCCTCGGCGTAGGCGCGGTCGAAGCCTTCGAGCACGGCCGGCCACGAGCCCGCGGCCGGTGGCGTGACGCGGTTGTGGGCGGTGATACGAGCGCGCAGCGCCGCGTCCGTGGACAGGCGGGCCACGGCCCCGACCAGGTCGCCGAGGTCGCGGCCGAGCAGCCCCTCGGTGCCGTGCCTGACGAAGTCGGCCACCCCGCTCTGCGCCCGCGCGACGACGGGGAGCCCGGCGGCGCGGGCCTCCAGGGCGGCGATGCCGAACGACTCGCGCGGCGCGGGCGCCACGAACACGTCGGCCGACTCCAGCACCTTGGCGATCTGCTCGCGGGTGTGGCGGCCGGGCAGCGAGACCCAGTCCGCCATGCCGTGCCTGGCCAGATAGCGCTCCATCGAGCCGCGGGCCGGGCCGTCGCCGACCACGGTGGCGCGCAGCGGCACGGCCGGGGGCACCCGCGAGCGCACCCCGCGGAGC